>DATDMU010000175.1:0-16550 GCA_036518615.1 Myxococcales bacterium | reverse complement strand
GCGTCGTACTCCTCGCGCAGCGCCTGCACGTAGGCGGCCGACTCGTCGACGCGCGAGCGCGGATGCGTCGCATTGCGGCCGAGCTGTGGAGGCCTTGCCTGCGGGGCGGTCTTGCAGCCGGCCATGCAGAGCAAGAACGCGAGGGCAAGCGCAGGGCGCATGGCCCCGCACGCTAGCAGGGCGGGCAGGCTTCAGTCGCCGAGCTTCTTCTTGAACAGGGCGTTGAGGGCGCCGGGGTTCCCCTTGCCCTTCAGGTCCTTCATCGCCTGGCCCACGAAGAAGCCGAGCAGGTTCTGCTTGCCGGCCTTGTACTTCTCGACCTCGCCGGGGCTGCGGCCGATCACCGCGTCCACCACCGCTTCCAGCGCCGAGGAGTCGGAGACCTGCGCGAGCCCCTTCTCCTCGACGATCTTCTCCGGCGCCTTGCCGGTCCGGATCAGCTCCGCCAGCACCTCGCGCGCGGCGGTGGAGGAGATGGTTCCGGCGTCCTGGAGCTTCCACACCTCGCGCACCTGCGCCGGCTGGAAGCGCAGCGCCGCAAGGTCAGCCTCCTTCTCGTTCACCGCCCGGGCCAGCTCGCCGAGGACGAACTGGGCCGCGCGCTTCGCCTCTCCTCCCACCTGCGCGTGCACCTGCACGAGCCGCGGGTCGGACGCCAGCGTCCGCGCGTCCGCCGCCGGGACGCCCGCCGCCGCCAGCTCGTCCATCACCTCGTGCGGCAGCCTGGGAACCGCAACCGCGTTCTTCCACTCGTCGGAGACGAGCAGCGGCGGAAGGTCCGGTTCGGGGAAGTAGCGATAGTCGTTCGCCTCTTCCTTGCTGCGCATGGCGCGCGTGACGCCCTTCTCGTTGTCGAAGAGGCGCGTCTCCTGCTTCACCTTGCCTCCGCCCTCGATCAGCTCCACCTGCCGGCCGATCTCGTAGTCGATGGCCTGGCGCACGAAGCGGAAGGAGTTGATGTTCTTCAGCTCCACCCGGGTGCCGAAGGCAGCGGCGCCCCTGCGCCGCACGCTCACGTTGGCGTCGCAGCGGAAGGAGCCCTCCTCGAGGTTGCCGTCGTTCACGCCCAGGTAGATGAGGCAGAGGCGCAGCGACTTGAGATATTCGCTCGCCTGCTCGGCGGAGCGCAGCTCGGGCTTGCCGACGATCTCGATCAGCGGCACGCCGGAACGGTTCAGGTCCACCTCGCTGCCGCCCTCCGCGTGCACGCTCTTGCCCGCGTCCTCCTCGAGGTGGATGCGCTCGAGCCCCACCTTCCCCAGCCCGGGCACGGTGACGAAACCGCCCAGGCAGATGGGCAGCTCGTACTGGGAGATCTGATAGCCCTTGGGCAGGTCGGGATAGAAGTAGTTCTTCCGCGCCCAGATGCTGCGGGCGGCGATGGAACAGCCGAAGGCCTTGCCGGCGCGGATGGCCATCTCGACCGCGACCTTGTTCAGCGCGGGGAGCGCGCCGGGCAGGCCCAGGCACACCGGGCACACCTGCGTGTTGGGCGGCGCGCCGAAGTCGGTCCTGCACCCGCAGAAGATCTTCGTCCGCGTGAGCAGCTGCGCGTGGACCTCCAGGCCGATGACCGGCTCCCAGTCGGCGGCCGGCATCTAGGTTCCCTCCAGGAGCGGCGGCAGCCGCTGCTCCGCGGGCTCCGCGGCGTGCGCGATCCGGAGCAGCGTCTCCTCGTCGAACGGCTTGCCGATGAGCTGCAGGCCGACGGGCAGGCCGCGCGAATCGAACCCGCAGGGAACCGAGATGCCCGGCAGCCCGGCCAGGTTGGCCGGCACCGTGTAGACGTCGTTCAGGTACATGGCCAGCGGGTCGTCCATCTTCTCGCCCAGGCGGAAGGCGGTGGTGGGACTGGTGGGCGAGAGCACTGCGTCCACGCCGGCGAAGGCCTCGTCGAAGTCGCGGCGGATGAGGGCGCGGACCTTCTGCGCGCGCAGGTAATAGGCGTCGTAGTACCCGGCGCTGAGCGCGTAGGTGCCGAGCATGATGCGCCGCTTGACCTCGGCGCCGAACCCCTCGGCGCGCGTCTTCTCGTACATCTCGAGGAGCTGCGTTGCCGCGGAGGCCCGGTGCCCGTAGCGCACGCCGTCGTAGCGGGCCAGGTTGGAGGAAGCCTCTGCGGTGGCGACGATGTAGTAGGTGGCGATGGCGTGGGGCGAGTTGGGCAGCGAGATCTCGCGGATCTCGCAGCCCGCGCCGCGCAGCCTGTCGATGCCGGCGCGCACCGCCTTCTCCACTTCCTTCGCGAGCCCCTCGCCGAAGTACTCGCGCGGCACGCCGATGCGCAGGCCGGATGCGCCGCGGGACAGCGCCGCGGCGTAGTCCGGCGCCGGGCGCGGCGAAGAGGTCTGGTCGCTCTCGTCGTGCCCGGCGATGGCAGAGAGCAGTTGCGCCACGCCGCGCACGTCCTGGGCGAGCGGGCCCACCTGGTCGAGCGACGAGGCGAAGGCGATCACGCCGAAGCGCGACACCCGCCCGTAGGTGGGCTTGAGACCGGCACAGCCCACCAGCGCGGCGGGCTGGCGGATGGATCCGCCCGTATCGGTTCCCAGCGCGCCCGCGACCATCCGCGCCGCCACCGCCGCGGCGCTGCCGCCCGAGGAGCCGCCCGGCGTGCGGGTCAGGTCCCACGGGTTCATCGTCGGGCCGAACGCGCTGTTCTCGGTGGACGAGCCCATCGCGAACTCGTCCATGTTCAGCTTGCCCACGATCACCGCGCCGGCCTGCTTCAGCTTGCGCACCACGGTGGCGTCGTAGGGCGGGACGTACCCTTGCAGGATCTTCGAGCCGCAGGTCGTCTCCACGCCCTCCATGCAGAAGATGTCCTTCAGCGCAACGGGCA
Organism: Myxococcales bacterium; assembly: GCA_036518615.1. Classification (GTDB taxonomy): domain Bacteria; phylum Myxococcota; class Myxococcia; order Myxococcales; family 40CM-4-68-19; genus 40CM-4-68-19. The sequence goes on along the minus strand of DATDMU010000175.1, from coordinate 13,708 downwards.
CGCCGTCGAGCGGCCCCAGCGGCTTGCCCGCCGCCCGCCGCTGCCCCGCGGCCCGGGCCGCGGCGCGCGCCCCTTTCTCTGTCAGGCGCAGGAAGGCATGCACCCGCCCGTCGAGGGCGCCGATGCGCTGGAGAAACGACTCCAGGAGCGCTTCCGGCGAGACGGTTCCGGCAGCCAGCGCGTCGGAGATCCGCGAGAGCGGCTGCAGGTCCACCTTCACTCGATGATCCTCGGCACCACGAAGGCCTGCCCGTCGGCGCTGGGCGCCTGCGAAAGCACCGTCTCACGAGGCAGGCTCTGGCGCGGCACGTCCTCGCGCAAGGGCAGCCCGGCTGCCGCGTCTCCCGCGAAGCTGAGCGGCGCGACCGACGAGACGTCCACCGCCTGCAGCCGCTCGATGTAGTCGAGCACGTGGCCGAGCTGGGCCGCGAGCCGTTCCTCTTCCCCGGCCGACAGCGCCAGCCGGGCGAGGCGGGCCACGTGCCTCACCTGCGCGCGATCGATCGCCACGGCGGTCCCCTCACGGCTTGTTCGCCGCCTTGAACCAGTTGAGCACCGCGCCCATCACGCTGTGCGGCTCGGCGTGGGCGTGGATGAACTCCCAGGACTTGCGGTCGAGGAAAGCGCCCCCGCAGGCGGGACAATGCAGGATGGTCGCGCCGGACACGCGCTCGGGCACCATCAGCGCGCCGCAGTTCGAGCAGCGTCCGGCGTGCTGCCGGCGCAGCGCGTCCTTCTCCGACTGCTGCAGGCGCGCCTGCTCCTCCTTGTGCAGCTTGCGGATGCGCTCCGCGTCCTCGCGCACGAAGTACTCGTCTTCGGGGGTGCTGGGCTTCTCGGTGGTCATCGGACTCCCTTGTAACGACTTCGGTCCCCTGGCGGCGCTGGAGGCACGGGCGGTGGCTCGGGAGGCCCGAGCTATAGGATGGGCCAACTCTCCTGTAAAGCGGCGCAGTTGACGCGTGCCGACGCCTGAAAAGTTGACGGAACACGTCCCTCTCTTACAGTCGGCGCAAGGCGCGTTGCCGCAAGGGCGGCGGTGCGCCCGGAGGTCTGGATGGGGCGCAAGGGGAAGAACGGGGCGCGGCAAACCGGCGGCGCGACGTGGAGGCGGCCGGTGGCCGGCATCCTCCTCGGCGCCTTCGCGGTGGTGGTCCTGCTCGGGCTCTGGTCCTATCGGCCGCGCGCCGCCGGACAGAACTGGGCCGGTCCGGTGGGTCAGGGAGTGGCCGGCGCGCTGCTCGATCTCGCCGGCGTGGGCGGCTATGCGCTGGCGCTCTTCCTCTGCGCCGCGGCGTGCGCGCTGGTGGCCGGCTGGCCGCGGCTGTCGTTTTCGCGCGCGGGCTCCTGGCTGCTCTTCTCCCTCTGCGCCATGGGGATCGTCGACCTGTTCGTGCACGCGCGGCTGCAGGGCCACGCGCCCGGCGGCGCCCTCGGCGCCATGCTCGCGGGCTCCGCGCGCTCGGCGCTCTCGGTGCCCGGCGCTGCGGTGCTGCTCGGGGCCGTCGCAGCGGCGGCGCTGGTGATCGCGACCGATCTCTGGGCCCTGCACGCTGCGCGCGGCGCCGCGAAATTGAGCGTGGCGGGCGGGGCGCTCGCCTTCAAGGGCGCGGCCCTGGCCATCGCCAGGGCCCGGACGGTGTCGCTGGGAGTCGGCGAGCCGCTCGAGGAGGACGAGGACGCGCGCATCGTCGAGCCGCGGCCCGCGCCCGCGGCGAAGAAGGCGGCGCTCGCGCTCGCGGAGGCCGCGGCCAACGAACCCCCGGAAGATCCGCGCGAGCCGATCTCGCCGGCCTCCGATCCCGGCAAGGCCCGCAGGAAGAAGGGTCCGCAGCAGAGCGAGCCCGCTGCGATGGCGCTCTCGGCTGCCGCGGCGATGGCGGAAGACGCGCCCGGCGCCGCAGCGCCGCCGCAGATCGTCGAGCCCAAGCCGCCACCCAGGCCGCACGCTCCGGCTGCGCCAGAGCCCAAAGCCGTCGAGCCCGCCGGCAGCTTCACCATGGCTCCCGGTCACAGCGCGTTCGTGCCGCCGCCCATCACCATCCTCACCGGAGAGGCGTCGGAGGCGGCGCCGCTCGACCGCGAGGGGCTCACCGCCACCGCGGAGAAGCTGCGGCAGAAGCTCGCCTCGTTCGGCATCCAGGGGCAGGTGACGCAGATCCGGCCCGGTCCGGTGGTGACGATGTTCGAGTTCCTGCCCGCCGCCGGCGTGAAGGTGAGCCGCATCGCCGGACTCGCCGACGACCTCGCCATGGCCATGGAGGCGCTGCGCGTGCGCATCGTCGCGCCCATTCCCGGCAAGGGCGTGGTGGGCATCGAGGTGCCCAACAAGCAGCGCCAGACGGTGGTGCTGCGCGAGCTGGTGGAGCAGGACGCGTTCCAGAAGTCGCACAGCAAGCTCGCCATGTGCCTGGGCAAGGACATCGAGGGCATGCCCTACGTCGCCGACCTCGCGCGGATGCCGCACCTGCTCATCGCCGGCACCACCGGGTCGGGCAAGTCGGTGGCGGTCAACTCGATGATCGTCTCCATGCTGCTGCGGGCGACGCCGGAGGAAGTGCGCTTCCTCATGGTCGATCCGAAGATGCTCGAGCTCTCCGTCTACGAGGGCATCCCGCACCTGCTCCTGCCGGTGGTCACCGACGCGAAGAAGGCGGCCATGGCGCTGCGCTGGGCGGTGGAGGAGATGGAGCGGCGCTACCAGCTCCTCGCCGACTGCGGCGTGCGCAACATCGGCAGTTTCAACAAGAAGGTGGAGAAGGAGGGCGAGGGTGCGCGAAAGCAGCAGAAGGCGCCGAAAGAGAAGCGGGTGGTCGACCTCTCCGATCCCGCGCTGGACGCGCACGAGCTGCAGGCGGCCGCGGCGAACGGAACGCTGGAGCGCAAGGAGCCCGACAACCCGGCGGTGGCGCTCATGCGCGAGAACGAGCGCAGGATCGCGGAGGGCAACGTCACCCTTCCGCCCGAGCCGGCGCCGGAGCCGCTCAAGAAGCTCCCTTATCTCGTCATCATCATCGACGAGCTGGCCGACCTCATGATGGTCGCCTCGCGCGAGGTGGAGATGTACATCGCGCGGCTCGCGCAGATGGCGCGCGCGGCGGGCATCCACCTGATGGTGGCGACGCAGCGCCCCTCCACCGACGTGGTGACGGGGGTGATCAAGGCGAACTTTCCTTCGCGCATCTCCTTCCAGGTGGCGTCGCGGCACGACTCGGCGACCATCATCAACGCGCCCGGCGCGGAGTACCTGCTCGGCATGGGCGACATGCTGATCATGCCGCCCGGCACCTCGACCCTCACGCGGGTGCACGGGCCCTACGTGGACGAGAAGGAGATCCACGCGGTGGTCGAGCACTGGAAGTCGCAGGGCGCGCCCGTCTACGACCCGAACATCCTCAGGCCGCGCGCGGAAGACGGCGACGGCGCCCCGCTCGAGGACGAAGGTCCCGACGAGCTCTACGATCAGGCGCTGGCGGCGCTCGCGGACATGCGCTTCATCTCCATCTCGCTGTTGCAGCGCAAGCTGCGCGTCGGCTACAACCGCGCCGCGCGGATGATCGAGCGGATGGAGCGCGAGGGCATCGTCGGTCCCGCCGACGGCGCCAAGCCCCGCGAGGTCCTCATCCGCCCCTTGGGCGAAATGCCCGGCACCGGCGGCTGATCCAGGGGCATCCGGCCGCTGGCTTGACAGAATTCCTTCCTGCCCGTAGGAAATTCTTGCGTCGTGGCGGACTGCCGTGGCGCCGGATCCGGCAATTTCAGCCGGACCGTTTACCCGAAGGAAGACGTCTCAAATGGCGACTGGAACTGTGAAGTGGTTCAACGACACCAAGGGGTTCGGCTTCATCACTCAGGACGGCGGTGGTGAGGACGTGTTCTGCCACCATACTGCCATCAAGGCGGACGGGTTCCGGACCCTCGCCGAAGGGCAGAAGGTGGAATTCGACGTGGTGAAGGGCCCCAAGGGCCTGCAGGCACAGAACGTGCGCAAGCTCGCGTAATACGGTTCCAGCAGAGCCGTTTCCGGGGCCCGGTTCCGCAAGGAGCCGGGCCTCTTCAATTCCGGGTCCCCTGAAAGGAAGCTCAGGCCGTGGTCGCCGCGGCGGCGTAGGGGGCTTCGGCCTGCTCGCGCTGCTCGACGTGCACCACCTCCACCAGCCGGTGCGCGTGGTTGACCACGAACTGCAGCACGCAGTCGTCGACGCGCAGCTCGCTCTGCTCGGTGGATTCGCCTCCGGCGATCGAGTCCGCCAGGTCCGCCAGCGCGCGCCCGAGGCGCAATACGGTGTGGGGGGCGAGCGTGCGCAGGAGCGTGCCGGCCTCGGGCTCGATCTGGATACGGTAGCTCATAGGTCGCGGAAGAATGATTCCTCGCGCCGGCGCCGCGAAAGACCCGCGATCCGGACCGCGGGCGGAGTGTCGGGAATCGGTCGTAAGGCGCCCCTGTGTCCGTCGAAAGCCGAACAGGGCGGCGGCGTCATCCGGACTTTCTCCGCGGCTCCGGAAGCGCGGGCGAAGGCGGCGGCGGATCGACGAAGCTGCTCGGCAGAAGGTTGAAGGGCAAGAGCTTGAGCAGGATGGGCAAGAGCAGCATTCCCCCCGGGGCGGCGAAGATGGCGAGGGCGGGAACCGTCTTCGCGAGGTCGAGCAACTGCTCGCGGACCTTGGTCTTTTCCGCGGCGGTCAGCGCGGTGCCGGCGGTGGCCTTGGCGAGCAGCTCGCCCAGCTCGCGGGTCTCGCGGATCTCCTGGAGCAGCCGATCCAGGTTGTCGAGGACGATGGACTCGAGCCGGGTGGTGAGCGCGTGGGGGAGGCCTTCGGGCGCCTCCGCCAGCCGCAGCGCCGTCAGCGCCTCGCCGTGGTCGCGATAGAAGGCGGCCACCTCCGCTTCCACCTGCGCCAGCGCGGATGCGTCCACCAGCGTGGCCGAGGCGAGGCGCTCGACGAAGCTGAGCTCGCCGGGGTCGAGCCGATCGTCCACCAGCGCCGCGAGGAGCACGTGCGTCAGCATGAACCTGCGCTGGGCGCTGCCGTGCAGTTCGGCTGCGACCTGCTCCACCGGCCTGGGCTGCAGGAGCGCGCGCCGCAGCCCGCGCGCCTCGCGCACCGGCAGCCGCTGCGAGCGGATCACCTGCTCGATCCCGCGCGCCAGCGGCCTGCCGTCCTCCTGCGCCTGGGCGAGCCCGGCGAGCAGCTCGGCGAGCAGGACGCGCCAGGACAAGGCAGCGCGGCCGGCTACCACCGCGCCGGCGGGGCTGATGCGGCGATGCTGGAACGCGGAGAGCGCCAACATGGTGCAGGTGCGCACCTCGATGGCGCAGAGGCCGTTGTGCAGCGGCAGCCCGGCAAACGGGCCGCTCTCGGCGAGATACCGCCGCGAGAGGCGCGCCGCGGCCCGGGCGGCGAGCTTCTCCAATGGGCTCGGAGTGGCTGTGGGGTCGGCGAACAGCCGCGCCGCGGCCTCGGCCTCGCCGCCGGTGGCCGCCAGCACCGCGAGCAATTGCGCGCGCCGGGCGCGCACGCCATCCTCGGCCGGGCTGCCCGGCACGAACCACTGCGCGTTGGACAAGGCGGCAGCCCGGGCGCAAAGCCGCACTATGCCGGCGACGAAATGCGCAAACGCGCGCGCCCCCGGACCGGCATCCGGCCCGAGCTCGACGGCCTCGTCCTGTGCGCCGGTGCCGTAGGCCAGCCCGGTCAGGCGGAGCTGCTCCTCGAGATCGGCGCAGCGCTCGCGCAAAGGCAGCTTGCCCTGCGGACACCTGGGCGGCTCGGCCGCGACCGCGCCGATGACCGCGAGCAACCATTCGCCGCTGCCCGGAGGCAGCTCGGTCTGGAGGCTCTGGTGCAGCAGGCGGGCGATGACGGGCTCCTCTTCGCGCGCATTCTAACAGCGAGGCCGGCCGGCCGTCCGAACTGCCCGGACCTTCCGGCTATTTCGCCGCGCGCGCCCGGCGCTTCTCCTCCAGCGAGGCCGGCTGCGCCACCTCGGTGGGTATGCCCGCTGGCTGGTTGGGCCGCGCGATTCCGAACTTCTCGTAGAGCCTGCCCTCCACGTCGGCGAGCGTCTCCGGGTGCAGCTTGAGGAAATCCCGTGCGTTTTCGCGCCCTTGGCCGATGCGCTCGCCGCCGTAGCTGAACCAGGCCCCGCTCTTCTCGACGATGCCGTTCTCCACCGCCAGATCGAGCAGGTCTCCCTCGCGGGAGATGCCCTGGCCGTAGAGGATGTCGAACTCCACCTCGCGGAAGGGCGGCGCCACCTTGTTCTTCACCACCTTCACCCGGGTGCGGTTGCCGATGACGGTCTCGCCGTCCTTGATGGCGCCGACGCGGCGGATGTCGAGGCGCTGCGAGGCGTAGAACTTGAGCGCGTTGCCGCCGGTGGTGGTCTCCGGGTTGCCGAACATCACGCCGATCTTCATCCGGATCTGGTTGATGAAGATGACGGTGCACTGCGCCTTGGAGATGGTGGCGGTGAGCTTGCGCAGCGCCTGCGACATCAGGCGCGCCTGCAGGCCCATCTGCGGCTCGCCCATCTCGCCCTCGAGCTCGGCGCGCGGCACCAGCGCGGCCACCGAGTCGATGACGATGACGTCCACCGCGCCGGAGCGGACCAGCATCTCGCAGATCTCCAGCGCCTGTTCGCCGGTGTCCGGCTGGGAGATGAGCAGGTCCTCGGTGCGCACTCCCAGCTTGCGCGCGTAGCCGACGTCCAGCGCGTGCTCGGCGTCGATGAAGGCGGCCACGCCGCCCGCCTTCTGCGCCTCCGCCACCACGTGCAGGGTGAGGGTGGTCTTGCCCGACGATTCCGGCCCGTAGATCTCGATGACGCGGCCGCGCGGGATGCCCCCCACCCCCAGGGCGAGATCCAGCGAGACGCTGCCGGTGGAGATGGCCGAGACGTCCTGCACCAGCGGCTCTTCGCTGCCGAGGCGCATGACGGCGCCCTTGCCGAACTGCTTCTCGATGGCCGAAACAGCCAGCTCGATCGCCTTTTCCTTCTCCGCGTTCGCCACTCTAGACCTCCCTTGGGATCACTGTACGCTTGTACAGAACCGATGATCGCTTGGCAAGATGCCAAGGGGGTCTGACATCGGCGCTACTTGCCGTTGATGCCGAGCAGCTCCACGTCGAAGACCAGGGTGGCGCCGCCGGGAATGGTCGGGGGATGGCCGTGGTCGCCGTAGGCGATGTCGGAAGGGCAGATCAGGCGCGCCTTCTCGCCCACCTTCATCTTCGCCACGCCCTCGGTCCAGCACTTGATCACCTGGTTCAAGGCGAACTCCGCCGGCTGCCCGCGCTTGTAGGAGGAGTCGAAGACGGTGCCGTTGGTGAGGCGGCCCTCGTAATTGACCTTCACCTTGTCGGTGGCGGCGGGGCTCGGGCCGCTGCCCGGCTTGAGGGTCTTGAAGATGAGGCCCGAGGGCAGCTTCTCGGCTCCAGGCTCTTTCGCCGCCTTCTCCAGATACCCGCGGCCCGCCGTCTTCTCCTTGTCCGCCTGCGCCGAGGAGCGCGCCTGGACGAGCGCGTTGATCTTCTCCATCTGCGGCTCGGGATCGACCAGCGCCTTCTTCCCCGTCGCCCCGTCGGTGAGGCCCCGCTTGACGAGCTCCAGCTCGTGCGGCTTGAGCGAGAGCGAGGACAGGTTGCGGCTGCCGACGACGTACCCGATGGCATAGAGCGACTTCTCGTCGTCCGTCTTGAGCGCCTGGGCGGAGGCGGCGAAGGAGACGAGCACTGCGAGGGTGAAGGCGGAGCGCATCGATCAAACCTTTCTGATGAGGGGTTGCTGCTGAAGAAGGGCGCGGGAGACTACCCTACTTCTCCATTTCCTGCGTAATGGCGATCAGGAGCTTGCCTGCCTTGTCGTCGTGGGGGTCTACCCGGATGCCGCCGACGAGGATGGTGCCGCCCCGCGCGATGGCGTAGTCGGTGTGCAGCTTGCGCGTATGCTCGGGGTGCTCGCCGAGCAGCTCGAGGTGGACCTTGATCCTTCCGTCGGCGTCGAGCGCGCGCGGGGTGAGCTGCAGGCTGCGGCTGCCCGGCAGCTCCATCTGCGCGGGCGCCTTCCAGTCGAGATCGAAGGTCCGTTCGACGAGCAGCCGGTAGCTGCGGAAGCGGAACTGCTCGCCGAAGCTCTCGATGTGCGGGGCCACCGGCGAAAGCTTCGGGTCCATCCCCGGCGCCGCGGACGGATCGTTCGAGGCGGCGATGGCGCGCACGGTGATGCGCACGCGATTCTGCACGCCGGCGTCCGCCTGCGCGAGCAGGACCGCGGCGGCGAGCAGGACCAGTTTCACCGCTGCACCGGCCGGTCGTCGGACATCCAGATCACCGTCGTCCCGCGGGCGAGCTGCAGCACGGCGCCGTCGTGGGTGCCGAAATCGACCTCTTCCACCTGGGGCGAATTGTCGGCGAGCGCGGCGCCGTCGCCTGCGGAGACCGCCGGCTGCAAGAACACGAACAGCGCCATGCAGGCGGCCAGCGCAAGCCCCGAGCCGGCGGTCAGGATGCCGCGGTGCGCCCACCACATCTCGCGGCCCCAGACGGGCGCCTGCTCCCCGATGCGGAATTTCTGCTGCTCGCGCACGCGGGCCAGGACGCGGTCGGAAAACCCGGTCAAGGGCAGCGCGGCCGCACGCGCCCTCACGGCGTCGCGCAAGGCTTGCGCCTGCGCCAGAAGCAGCGCCCTCTGGCCGCCGCAGGCGGCGCAGCCGCGGACGTGCTCTTCCACCCTGGCGCGGTCGCCGGCGCCGAGCGCGCCGTCGAGCAGGGGGCCGATGAGCGGGGCAACGTCTTCGCAGCGCTTCATTCGCCGTCCTCCTCGGGCGCGTCCTCGCCCAGGTACTCGCGCAGCTTGTTCTGCATCTTCAGGCGCGCGTGGAAGAGCCGGCTCATCACCGTGCCCTTGCGGATGCCGAGCACCCGGGCCAGCTCCTCGTAGCTCAAGCCCTCCACCTCGCGCAAAAGCAGGATGGCGCGATGGTTCTCGGAGAGGCCCGCGAGCGCCTCCTCCATCTTGCCGCGCAGCTCCTCGTTGAGCACCTGCCGCTGCGGGCCGGCGAGAGCGTGGGAGAGCGGGTCCATCGCCGCCTCGATCTCCGCGTCGTCGTCCCCGAGATCGACGCGTTCGGCGCGCCCTTTGCGCCGCTGGGCGTCGAGGCAGAGGTTCATGGCGATGCGGTACGTCCAGGTGAAGAACGACGAGTCGCCCTTGAACGACGGCAGGTAGCGATGCACCCTGACGAATGTCTCCTGCGCGATGTCCATGGCCTCGTCTGCGTCCTTCACCATTCCCAGGGCAAGCTGGACGACGCGGCGGTGATAGCGCTCCACGAGCGAGCGGAACGCCTGCTCGTCGCCCCGCTGCGCCGCCCGGACCAGAGCCCGATCGTCGCCGGCCTCCTTGGGACCCTCGCTCATTCGGACGCCTTGGGGATGGGCAAATTCAAGAAAATTCCCAGGGGTGGCGGAAGGTACCAAAAGGAACGAAGGAAGGCAGCGAGGGCTCGGCGGGAATCCTCAAGAGGCCAACCTTGTCTAGACTGTGATGCACTCCTGACGCGCGGGGACTACTAAGAAACCACCCTCCGATGCAGTTGCACGAAAACATCCCCACCTTGGGCGGACTTGGCGAAGAGCCGCCCCGGTCGCGCCGCGAGCGGCTCCGCCTGGACGGCGAGCGGGCGCAGCGCGACATCGCGGAGCTCCTGCGAAGGGCTCGTTCGCGCGCGTTCGCTCTCGCCGCAGCCCGCGGCCTCGCGCTCCTCGCTGGCGGCCTTTCCCTGGCGCTGCTCGCGGGAGCCCTGCTCGCGAGCGTCAACGGGACCCTGCTCGCCCGCGGCGGCGCATTGGCGCTGGCGCTCCTGTCCGTAGCCTTCGTCGTCTGGTTCTCGCTCCGCTCGCCGCTGCAGCGGGCCGCCGCCCGCGCGGCCCGCGACGCTCTTCCATTCCGCCGCGCGGGCAGCGATGGTCCTGCCCGGCTCGCCCGCCTGCTCGGCGGGCCCTCCGAATTGCTCAGCAGCGTGGAGCTGGGGCAGGAGCCCGCAGAGGGAGTCTCCACCGAGCTCCTCTCGCTCCTGCACGTGCGCGCGGCCGCGTCGGCGAAGAAGCTCGACGTCGGGCGCGCGCTGCCCGCCTCGTCCTTGCGCTGGCCGCTTCTGGCCCTGGCCGGCTGCGCTCTGGTCTGGGTGCTCTCGGCCTGGGTTGCCCCCCGCCACGTCTCGCAGGGACTCGCGCGGCTCTTTCGCGGCGATGGCGGCGCTCCCCCCATAGAGCTCTCGCCCATCGCGGGCGACCTCTCCATCACCTACCTGTATCCCGCCTATACCGGGCTGCCTCCGCGCACCGAGGAAGGTTCGGCCGGCGACCTGCGAGCTCCCCGCGGCACCGAGGTCCGCATCGCCGCGCGCGCCGATCGCGATCTCGCGCAGGCGTTCGCGGTGGTGAACGGCGCGGCGGTCAAGCTCGAGGCCACCGGCCAGGGACACCGCCAGCTCTCCGGCAGCTTCCAGCTCACCCAGACGGGGACCTGGAGCCTGCGCTTTTCCGATGCGCGCGGGCGCACCATCGCCCAGGGGCCGTCGCGGCCGGTGGAGATCGTGGCGGACCAGGCGCCGCAGGTCACCATCGAGGCGCCCAAACAGGCCGTTCTGGAAGTGGATCCACAGGGGCAGGTGCAGATCGCCTGGTCCGCCGCCGACGACTACGGGCTCACGCAGATCTCGCTCGTCTACCAGCGCGCCGGCGGCAAGGAGGAGCGGGTGTCGCTGCAGGCGCCGCCCTCTCCGGCGCGGCGGCTGCGCGGCGGCCATGCCTGGGAGCTCGCCCCGCTCAAGCTGCGCGCGGGCGACAGGGTCAGCTATCACCTCGAGGCGAAGGACAACGACGCGGTGGACGGCCCGCAGCGCGGCGTCTCCGCCACCCAGGCCATCAAGGTGTTCTCCGCCGCGGAGCACAGCCGCGAATCGCTCATCCGCGCGCAGGCGCTCTGGGAGCGGCTGGTCGCGCTGGCCGCCGACCGCATGGAGGAGAAGCCCGCGCCTGCCGACGCGTCCGCTGCGTCGGGCTGGTACGCGCAGACGGCGCAGAAGGATCGCGACGCGCGCGCTCTCTCGCAGGAGCTGTACTCCGCAGGCAGCGAATTGCTCAAGGACAAGCTCGCTCCCAGGGCGGTGGGCCGCGCGCTGCGCTACGCCTCCACCGGGCTGGGCCCGGCGGTCCAGCGCACCAGCCTCGCGCGGGCGCCGCTCTCCCGGGGCGCTGCCGGCCGCGACGGCGCGGTCCGCGGTTTCGCGGGCGCGCTGCAGGCGGAGATCCGCGAGGAGGAGAAGGACATCCTCTACCTCGAGGACCTGCTCGACCGCGCCCGGCTCGACGCGATGCAGGAGCTGGGCAAGGAGCTGGCGGCGTCGCGGCGCGAGCTGGCGCGGCTGGCGGAGAAGCTGCGCAAGGCGCCCGACGACGAGACCCGCAAGGAGCTCCTCGGCGAGGTGGAGCGGATGCGCGAGCGCATCCAGGATCTGATGTCGCGCATGCAGGAGCTGGCGAAGGGAATCCAGGACGAGCACCTGAACCAGGAAGCGGCGCAGTCGATGGAGAAGCAGCAGGACCTGCTCGGCCAGCTCTCCGACATCCAGAAGAAGCTGCAGAGCGGCAGGATCGACGACGCGCTCAAGGAGCTGGACAAGCTCTCCCAGCAACTGGAGAAGCTGGAGAAGGAGCTGCAGCAGAAGGCGGGGCAGGAGCAGGGCGGACAGTACGCGCAGGAGGCGAAGGCGCTGCGCGAGGCGGCGAGCAAGCTCAAGGAGCTGCAGCAGAAGGAGCAGGATCTGGAGAAGCGCACCGCCCAGCTCCGGCGCGAGATGCACAAGGACGCGCAGAAGAAGTTCGACCAGAAGGGCGGCAAGGCGCTGGCCCAGGAGCTGAAGCAGAAGGCCGAGGCGGCGCGCAAGGCGATCGCGCAGATCGATCCCCGGGTGGCCGAGCACCTGGGACTCGAGGACACCCTCGACATGGCGCAGGGGCGCGCTTCCGATCTCTCCCGCGCGCTGGACGCGGGCGACTTCGACGAGGCGCTCGATCTGGCGGAGCGGTCGGAGCGCGCGGTGGAGACCCTGCAGGGAAGGCTGGCGATGGAAGACCAGGTCGCGCAGCGCTATCCCGGCTTCTCCCGCGATCCGGCGGGCGTGCGCAAGGGACTGCGCGCGGCCGGCGAGGCGCAGCAGCCGCTGCAGCAGATCGTGCAGACGCTGCAGGACGCGCTGCCGCGCGAAGGGCAGGGCATGTCGCAGGAGCAGATGCAGCGCATGCGGCAGCAGGCGCAGGAGCAGGGCCGGCTCAAGGACCAGCTCGGCAAGGTGCGCGAGCAGCTCGGCGAGGTGGGCCGCAAGGTGCCCATCTTCGGCCCGCAGCACGAGCAGATGCTGCAGCAGGCGCAGGAAGGCATGCAGGGCGCCGAGCAGCGGCTCTACCGCGGCGAGCCGCGGGGCGCGCAGGCCGGCGAAGAGCAGGCGGTGGAGAAGCTCTCCCAGTTCCAGGATGCGATGGAGAAGATGGCGCAGCAGTCGGGCAAGGGCCAGGGGCAGGGCGGCATGCCCATGCCCTGGGGCGAGCCCAGCGGCGAGGACGGAGACCAGAACGACGGGCCCGAGTCCGACGGCGTGCGCCACGACCGCGTCGAGATTCCCGACGCGGAGTCGTCGCGCGCTCCTGCCGAGTTCCGCAAGGAGCTGCTCGACGCGATGAAGCAGGCCGCGCCGGAGAAGTACAAGGAGCGGGTGAAGCAGTACTACGAGGAGCTGGTGAAGTGACCGCGCTCCTCTGCGCCCTGCTCCTCGCCGCGCCGCTGCGCGAGCTCGCCTCGACCGCCGAGGCGGAGCTGGAGGCGTGGGACCTGGCCGGCGCCACCAAGGCGCTCGACGAGCTGATCCGCTCGCATCCGGACTCGCCGGAGGCGTCGTACTTCAAGGGCCGCATCCTCTTCGAGCAGGGCAAGTACGACGAGGCGGTCAAGGCCTACGCCGAGGCGGAGGAGCGCGGAGCGGGCAAGGGCGCGCTGGAGAGCGACATCGCGCTGGCCCGCGCCGCCGCCGAGGAAACGAAGGGCGACGCGGTCTTCGAGAGCGCGCACTTCGTCATGCGCACCCGACCGGGGAAGGACACGCTGCTCGCGCCCTATGCGCTCGATGCGCTGGAAAAGGCGTACGCAGGCCTCACCAAGGACCTGGGCGTGCAGCCGGCGCACAAGATCCGCGTGGAGATCTACGAGTCGGCCAAGGCGCTCGCGCACGTCTCGCCCCTCACCGTCGAGCAGATCAAGAACTCGGGGACCATCGCGCTCTGCAAGTACAGCCGGCTGATGGTGACGAGCCCCAAGGCGCTGCTCCGCGGCTACCCCTGGCTGGACACGGTCTCCCACGAGTTCGTGCACTACCTGGTCACGCAGAAGGGGCGGAACACGGTTCCCATCTGGCTGCAGGAGGGGCTGGCCAAGTTCCTCGAGACCCGCTGGCGCGGCGCCCCGGGGATGGCGGTGGACGAGATGTCGCTCTCGCTTTTGCAGGATGCGGCGAAGAAGAACAAGCTGATCCCGTTCTCGCGCATGCACCCCTCCATCGCCATGCTGCCGACGCAGGAGCAGGCCGCGCTCGCGTTCGCGGAGGTGGAGGCGGCGATCCGGCTGCTCTACCAGCGCGGAGGGCAGACG
>DATDMU010000174.1:0-12373 GCA_036518615.1 Myxococcales bacterium | reverse complement strand
GCGGACTCCACCGCGTTCTCTCGGGTGTTGCGGCTGCGCGCCTCCAGCACCACGGCGTCCTCGGGCACGCCCGCGGCGCGGAGTGACGAGCGCACGCGCTTTGCGTCCCACGGTCCCACGATGCCCGAGTAGAGCAGGGCGCGCGCGCGGCCCTGGCGGACCACCTGGGCCGCCGCGTTGATCCGCGCCTCGCTGCTGCCGCCCAGCACGATGACGGCGTCGTACTGCAGGCCGGGGCGGCTGGTGTCGCGGGCGGACGACTCGGCGAGCCGCTGCATCGCTGCGGCGAACCGCGGCGAGGCGAAGAGCACCGGCAGCGCCAGGGCCAGGGCGGCGAGGGACAGCGCGAGCGGCCTGGACCAGCGGTACACGACCGCCGCCGCCACCGCGAACAGCGCCGCCCAGAACCACGGGCCTGTCACCGAAGACAGGGCCTTGGAGACCGAGAAGAACACCCCAAGATGATAGCGGCCGCTCCCGCCGTGTCACCAGCCGCTTGCACGCCCGAGGGGTGAACTGACGAGCAGGTGGGCGTCGTCAGGCGGGCCGCTCCGCCGCCAGGAGCGAACGGTCGTACCGGCGCAGGAACGGCCACCAGATGAGGATGGCGAGGATGAGGTTCATCATCTGCAGCACCAGCGCGCGGAAGTCGCCGCCGGTGCTGAGCCAGGCCCCCACCGGCGCGGGCAGCGTCCAGACCACCTCGATGTACGGCGGCCGCACGAGGCCAAAGTGCATGGCGCACCAGGTGACGATCACCGCGGTCACCGGCGCCAGCACGAAGGGCGGCGCGAGCTTGCCGTTCATCACCACCGGGGCGCCGAAGAGGAGCGGCTCGTTGATGTTGAAGATGGCGGGCACGATGCCGGCCTTGCCCACGAGGCGAAGCTGCTTCGACCTCGCGAAGAGCAGCAACAGCGCGAAGGCCAGCGTGTTGCCGGAGCCGCCCTGCCAGACGAACCAGATGAAGAACTCCTGGGTGAAGAGGTGCGGCGGGTGCGCGCCGGCGGCCACGGCGGCCATGTTCTCGGCCAGCGCGGCGAGCCAGAGCGGCTTCACCGCGGCAAGGATGGAGAGGCCGTGCACGCCCACCAGCCAGAGCGCGCTGTCGATCAGCACCACGATGAGGACGGCGGGCAGCGAGTCGCCGCCGATCAGCAGCGGCCGGAAGATGGCCTGGATGCCGTTGACCAGATCGACACCCAGGACGTGGACCACGAACCAGATCAGGACCACGCAGTTGATGGTGGGCAGGAGCGCCGCGAAGCTCCGCACCACCACGTCCGGCGCCCCCCCCGACAGCTTGATGCCCCACCCCCGCCGACGAAAAAAAAATAAAATTTCTACCGAGAAGATGGCGGCGGCGAAGGCGGGGAAAAGGCCGGCGGCGCCCAGCGTGGCAAGTGGCAGCGCTTTTGCAACCGGGTGCTGGGCGATCAGAAACACCGCGAGCGCCGTGGTGGCGCCCGCCACCGGGTCGGTCTCGCGCCGCCTCGAGAGCGACAGCGCCGTGGCCACGCAGGCGTAGAGCGACACGAGCCCGGCGCAGGCCGCGTAGCCGGCCAGGAGCTTCGCGGCGGGCGGCAAGAAGCGCGACAAGGACGGCCAGGGCGGCTGCGCCAGGAGGAGAAACAGGCTGCCGAGCAGGATGAGCGGAAGGCTGCCCACCACGCCGTCGCGCACCGCCATCAAGTGCGGCTGCTTTCCGAGCGCGCTGCCGAAGGCGTGGAGCCGTTGCCGCACCGGCGCATTCTGGTGTGCGCCCGCGGTTTGCGCCAGTTTGACACCCTGCGTCCCGCGCGCTACTTGAGCGCGCACTCCGACGGCGGAGGCGGAGTCACGGATATGACGACGGTGGTGATGCCGCAGCTCGGCGAATCGGTGGTCGAGGGGACGGTGGTCCGCTGGATTGCGAAGCCCGGCCAGAAGGTCGCGCGCGACGAGCCGCTGGTGGAGATCGCCACCGACAAGGCGAATACGGAGATTCCTTCGCCGATGGCGGGCGTGCTGGTCGAGCAGCTTGCGAAGGAGGGGTCGGTCGTCACGGTGGGCGGCGCGCTGGCGCGGCTCGACGAGGCCGGTGCGGGAGCAGCGGCGGCGCCAGCGGCCGTTTCGACGCCCGTCGCGTACGGCACGGCTCCCGCCGCTTCCACCCGGCCGGCTTCGGCGCCCTCCGGAGACGACGGCGTCCGCGCCACGCCGGTGGGTCGCAACGTCGCGCAGGAGCACGGCCTCGACCTGAGCAAGGTGCAGGGCTCGGGCGCCGGCGGCCGCGTGATGAAGGCGGACGTCACAAGCTACATCGAGAAGGGCGCCACCGCGGCGCAGCAGTCGGAGATGCAGCCGCCCTTGAGCACCTTCCCCGGACAGCGCGCTCCCACCGCGCCGCCTCCCGGCGCGCCTTCACCCGCCGCGCCGCCTCCGGCCACCTGGTCGCAGCCGCCGGTGGCGCCGCCGTACTCGCAGCCGCCCCCTTCCTGGTCGCAGCCGCCTCCTCCAGGCTTCGGCGGCCAGCACCAGGGGCTCGGGCCGGTGTCGATCACGCTGCGCGCCTACAAGCCGCCGCGGTACTCGCCCAAGGAAGGCGACCAGGTGGTGCCCTTCGACCAGCGCCGGCGGCTCATCGCCGAGCACATGGTCTACTCCAAGGCGACCTCGCCGCACGTGCCCTGCACTGCCGAGGTGGACATGACGTCGCTCGCGCGGCTGCGCGGGGAATGGAAACGGGCCAAGGAGACCGGAGGCAAGGCGCCCAGCTTCCTCGTCGGAGTGTGCCGCGCCACCGTGCAGGCGCTGGGGGAGTTTCCCCGCATGAACGCCGTCGTGCAGGACGAGTCGATCATCCTGCGCAAGGACGTGAACCTCGGCGTTGCGGTGGAGACGGAGAAGGGGCTCCTCGTGCCGGTGATCCGCAAGGCCAACGAGCTCAGCGTGCTCGGGCTGTCGCGCGCCCTCGACGATCTGGCGTCGCGCGCGCGGAGCGGGAAGGTGACCGCGGACGAGCTGTCAGGCGGCTCGTTCACGGTCTCGAATCCGGGGCTGAAGGGCAACCTGTTCGGAGCGGCGATCATCAACCAGCCGCAGGTCGGAATCCTGCGCATGGGGGAGATCGTCAAGCGCGCGGTAGTGCGTGAGCTGGAAGGCGAGGACGCCATCGTCGTGCGGCAGATGATGTACCTGACGCTCTCGTACGACCATCGGGTCATCGACGGCGTGACCGGCAACAGCTTCCTGCACCGCGTGCGCGAGCTCATCGAAGAGGCGCGTTTCGCGCTTTGACGGGGCGCCGCTCCGAAGAGGTGCGCCTCTACTGCGTGAAAGTGAGGGCGGCGCGGAGGCCGCCGCCGTATCTGGTCTGCCCGGTGACGAGGGCCGCGTTGCCGATGCGCTCGCCGAAGGCGCCGGCGCTCAGGAGCACGACGGGACCGACGGGGAGCTGCACGTCGGCCCCGATGCGCTGCCGATGTTCGAGCTGCCCGCTTTGCGTGACGAACACGCCGCGCTCCTGATCGGTGCCGTAGCGGTCGCTCACGAGACGCAGCCATTCCGCCCAGGGGGAGAATAGGGCGGGACCGACCTGCACGTCCGCCTTGAGCCACAGCGACGTGCCGTCGGGCCCCAGCGCCGACCCGAAAGTATGCCCGGCATTGGTCATGCCGCTCGTGAAGGTGCTGTGCTCCTGGGAAACCCAGCCGGTATGCTCCAGCTCCAAAAAGACGCGCCGCAGAGGGCCGAGGCGGAGATCGCGCACCTCGGCCCCCACCAAATGGTCAGCGTCGTACTGGACGGAATTGAAAAAAAATTCTTTTCGCGTGTCCTCGAAGGCGACCTCGTAATAGAAGCGCGCGCCGCGCAGCTCGGGGACGCGGAGCGCCAGGTCGAAGGAGAGTCGATTGTTCTCCTCCACGCCGCTGCCGCCGCGGCCGAAGTGCTCCTTGACGAACCCGGTGACCCCGCCGTAATCCGGCGCGCCCCTGCCGCCGAGCTGCAGCATTCGCGACCCGCCCAGTTGCACGCGGTCCGCGAAGTCGAGCTGCGCCCGCGCCAGGTCAGCGATGGTTCCATCGAACCGCTGCGGGTTCCTCAGCCGATCGAGAAAATAAAAAAAAGAAATTTTCGTCGACGGGAGGAGCGGAAGTGGGACGGGGCGGAGTTGGGCGCGGAGGCCGTCCTGGGGCGGGGCATTGCGCGAGACCATCAGCCCCGCGCGGACCGAAGGCCCGACGGCCAGCACGTCGCGGCCGGCCTGGAGCGCGAACGGGCCAGCCTCGAATTTCAAATAGGCGCGGTCGAGCGCGACTTCGCTCGCGAAACTGGCGCTCCCTGCGGATGCGCGCAGCCGAACATCGGCGGTGAGCATGTTGCCCCATCCCGCCGCGGACTCGACCTCCAGAGAGGCGCCAGCACCATCACCGCACGGCCTGCCCTCCTGGTACTCGCAGGAGAGCGCGAGTCCGCCCTCGATCTGGCGCGGGCGCGCCGGAAGCGAGTAGGGCCGGTCGAACTCGTCCACGAGCTGCCCGCGAAGCGTCGCGCGGTCAAAGGCCGACACCCAGAATCCCGGCGGGCTGTCTTCGCTGACCCATCCCACCCCGCCCATCTGCTCCGGCGCACGCCCGACCGCGATCTCGTCGGCGAGCCTGCGCCAGGCCGGATCCTCGTAGGGCAGATTGGGCCCCGCCCACGCCGCGATACTCGCGGTCAGGCCCGCGATGGCGGCCCAGAGGAAGGAGGAGAAACGCACTCGTTCTCGGTGTAACACGGCTGGATCCATCCGCTGTAAGGATCCCGATTAGGACGCCTTCCCCTCAGTTTCAGGGCGACGTATGCGCGCCCGCGCCAAAGGCCCATGTGCGAGCCAGGGTCCACCCCGACGGTGGCGTTGTAGATCCGCTCAATCTCTTCGGTCTCGAGATTGTCCGGATGGTCAGGGTACTCGGGAATGTCCGGAGCAGGAACCGGATCTGGAACCGGCGCGCGCCGTGGGTTCGGCTTGTGCTTCTGGAGGAATTCGAAGTCCTCTTCGCTCACGACCGCAAAGAGGCGGCGGTCGTGTCGCATCACGATGACCCTGTCCTGCTCGCTCGACACCTGGTTGCCGTAAGCCTTCATGTGAACACGAAACTCGCTGGCCGTTACACACAGCTCCGCCATCACGCACCCCCTCGATACTCATCCTGCCAAAGGGGCCTGACATCGCGGGCACTGCGGCGAAAAAATAGAAATATTTTTCTGTGGGATGCCGAGCTAATTGCGCTGCCGCAAGCGGGAGAGGAACTGCTCCGCCGGCGCCGCGTTGATGACCCGCGACCGCTCCGTCCAGCCGCGCCGCGCCGTTCCGACGGCGTAGTGCAGGTTTTCCAGCTCCTTCGTCGAGTGCGCGTCCACCGAGAGGCATACCTTGGCCGCGTATTTGCGCGCGACGCGCAGGAGATCGGCGCCGAAGTCGAGGCGGTGCGGGGTGCCGTTGCACTCGATGGTCACGCCGCGTTCGGCGGCGAGCGCGATCAGATCCTCCCACCGCGCCGGCATGGGGTCGCGGTCGCCCAGGTACCGGCCGGTGGGGTGGCCCCAGATGCCGCATTTCGGATGCATCAGCGCGCGGCGGATGCGCTCGGTCTGGCGGGGCTCGTCCAGCTTGAAGCGCTGGTGCACCGAGCAGATGACCACGTCCAGCTGGTCGAGCACCTCGCTGGGCCAGTCGAGCGCGCCGTCCTCGAGAATGTCCACCTCGCTCCCGCGCAGGATGCGCACCGAGGGGATCCTCTCCTGCACCTCGGCGATCTCGTCCCACTGCTGCCGGAGGCGGTCCATGTCCAGGCCGTTGGCGTAATGGGCCGCGCTGGTGTGATCGGTGATGGTGATGAACTCCGCCCCCAGCGCCTGCGCGGCGCGGACCATCTCCTCGATGGAGGCCTTTCCGTCCGACCAGGTGGAGTGGCAGTGGACGAAGCCGCGGATGTCGCCCGGTTCCACCAATTCGGGCACTTCGCGGAGCTCGGCCAGCTCGATCTCGCCCAGGTCCTCGCGCAGCTCCGGCGGCACCGGCGCGAGCCCCAGCGCCGAGTACAGCTCCTCCTCAGACTGCGGCTCGAAGGCCGCGCCGCCCTCGAGCGGCGCGAGCCCATACTCGGAGATGCTGAGCCCCTTCGTCCGGGCGATGCCGCGCAGCTTCACGTGGTGCTGCTTGCTCCCGGTGAAGTGGTGCAGCGCGGTCGCGAACTGCCTCTCCGTCACCACCCGCAGATCCGCCTGCAGCCCGTCGCGCAGCCGGACCGAGCATTTGGTCCCGCCCCGCGCGAGCACTTCCACCACGCCCGGCGCCTGTGCGAAGGCGTCCATCGCCGGCTCCGGCGGACCCTTGCAGGCGGCCACCACGTCCACGTCGCCGTTGGTCTCCGCATAGCGGCGCACGCTGCCAGCGATCTCCGCGCGCACCACTCCCGGCGCGCCGCGCACCCGCGCGAGAAGCTGCTCCGCGAGCGGCCGCGTCTCCCAGAGCGGCTTGCGCGCCGCCTGCCGCTCGCGCGCCCGGGCGATGCCCTCGAGGATGGACTGTTCCGTTTTCTCGCCGAATCCCTTCAGGCCGCGCACGCGCCCCGCCCTCGCCGCGGCCTCCAGATCGTCAAGCGACGCCACGTCGAGCTCGCGGATGAGCACCGCTGCCTTGCGCGGCCCGAGTCCCGGAACCCGCACCAGATCCAGAGCGCCGTGCGGGAACTCGCGCCGCAAATCCTCCAGGTACTTGAGCGTCCCGCTCTTCACCAGCTCCGTCACCTTGAGGTCGATGGCCTTGCCCACTCCGTCCAGCTCGCTGAGCGTGCCGCGCTGGACGCGCTCGTTGAGCCCGCCCGGGGCCGCCGGATCCGGAGGCAGCGTCTCGAACGCGTCCGCCGCCATGTCGTAGGCCCGCACCTTGAAGGCGTTCTCGCCCTTGAGCTGCAGCAGTTGCGAGATTTCCCGCAGCACGGCGGCCACTTCGCGCGCAGTCATATTGCGGAATGATAGCAGCCGACGTAGCTTGCAGCGCGCGATGGCCACCGAGCAGACTCCCGAGCCCTCGAACGTAGTCCTCCAGCGGTTCTTCGAGAGCAGCGAGTCGGCCCGCAGGGCGGCCTCGCACCTCAAGAAGGCCGCGGAAGTGGGCGTGCGCTTCACCGACGTGCCCGGCGCGTACCGGTTCAAGGTGGTCGACGGGCAGCCGCGCTTCCTCGAGGGGGCGGCGGAGGACCCCGACTTCGACCTCACGATGGCGCCGGGGGCGGTGGCCGCCATCGCGGCGCAGCCCAACGGCGACCTGGGCGACCTGGGCATCCTCTTCTTCCAGCACATCCTCGCGAGCGATCCGCAGTCGAAGATCCATGTGAAGCTCCACAGCGGGCTGGTCCGGCTCACCATGCGCGGCTGGCTGTCGGTGATGGCCTCCGGAGGAGGCAAGGTGGTGGGCTGGATGGCGTCGAAGGGCCTGAAGGGGCCGTCGGCCATCGCCCACGCGGTGTCGCGGTTGCGGAAAGGATAGGGCGTGACCGACGCGATGCTGGTGCTCACCACGCTGCCCGGCGCGGAGGCTGCCGCGGAGCTGGCCAAGGCGGTAGTGGGAGAGAAGCTGGCGGCGTGCGCCAATCTCCTACCCGCGGTGCGGTCCATCTATCGATGGCAGGGGCGGGTGCAGGACGAGAGCGAGGTCCTGGTGCTCTTCAAGACGCGCCAGGAGCACTTCGAACGCCTGAAGGCGCGCCTGCTGGAGCTGCATCCATACGAAATTCCGGAGGTTTTGGCCGTTCCGGTCGAGCAGGGCTACCAAGCCTACCTGGACTGGCTGGCGCAGGAGACCCGGTAAAAGAAAAAAAATTCTTTTTCGTGTTATTTCTTGAACAGGGAGTTGAGGGCGGCGAGGGCTTTGGCCTTGGGGTCCTCTTCCTTCTCCCCTCGCGGTCCCTTCTTGAACACGAACAGCTCGCAGGCGTTCGCCCGGACCTTGTCCGCCGGGGGCTCGGCTTGTGGCTCGCGGCAGCCGTAGCGCATGGACTCGTCGTAGGCGTGGCAGTTCATGCAGCAATGCAGCGCCGCGCCGCAGTGGGGGCAGTCCTCGTGCATCCCGGCGGCGCCGCTGACGCCCAGATCCAGTTCGCCGCGGCAGGCATGGCAGACCAGCATGCGGGATATCTTGCCCGTGCCTCCGCCGGGGCGCTACGCTTCTCGCCCCCGTGCTCAAGCCCACGAAATTCGGGAAGTACCTGCTGCTCGAGCGCATCGCCGTGGGCGGCATGGCGGAAGTGTTCGGCGCCAAGGCGTTCGGGGTGGAGGGGTTCGAGCGGCTGCTCGCCATCAAGAAGATCCTCCCCACGCTGGGCGAGGACGGCGACTTCATCCGCATGTTCGTGGACGAGGCGCGCATCGCGGTGCAGCTCAACCATCCCAACATCGTCCAGGTGCTGGAGCTGGGAAAGCACGAGCGCAGCCTCTTCATCGCCATGGAGTACGTCTCCGGCCGCGATCTGCGCCAGGTGATGGAGCGCTACCGCAGGGCCGGCGAGCCCATGCCGCTGCCGCAGGCCTGCCTGATCGTGGCGGAGATCTGCGAGGCGCTGGACCACGCCCACAAGAAGCGCGACGCGCAGGGCCGTCCGCTGGGCATCGTCCACCGCGACGTCTCTCCCCAGAACGTCCTCGTGGGCTTCGAGGGCGCGGTGAAGCTCATCGACTTCGGCATCGCCAAGGCGGAGAGCCGCCTCTCGCAGACCCAGTCCGGCATCCTCAAGGGCAAGTTCAGCTACATGTCGCCGGAGCAGGTGAGAGGCGAGGCGCTGGACGGCCGCAGCGACGTCTTCGCCTGCGGCGTCCTCCTCTGGGAGATGATCAGCGGCGAGAAGCTGTTCACCGGCGACTCCGACGTGACGGTGCTGGAGAAGGTGCGCAAGGCCGCGGTCCGGCCGCCGCGCAACTGTCCCCCGGAGCTCGAAGGCGTGGTGCTCCGGGCGCTGGCCCGGGACCCCGCGCGGCGCTACCAGACCGCCTCGGCGCTGCACGACGACCTGCGCCGGTTCACCGTGGCGGACGGCAAGGTCTTCGGCGCGCGCCAGCTCGCGAACTGGCTGCAGCAGGAATTCAAGGAGGATCACGAGAAGGAGCAGGCGCGGCTGCGCGCATGGGGCGCGGTCGCGGCAAAGCCAGCGCCGGCCAACGAACCTCCCCACGACACGCTCGTCACGCCCGACATGCCCACCCTGCAGATGGAGGGCGGCACGCTGCCCGGCGCCGGCGCGTCTTCCGGCACGGAGCCCGGCGCGGATGGCGCCTCCGGCACGCTGCTTCTGTCCCCCGGCGAGGCGGAAGCAGCCATCCAGGCCGCGCTCGAACGCGCCCCCACCGGGCCTCCCGCGCAGCCGAGCCTCCACGAAACGCCGCGCCTGCAGCGCTGGGTGTACGCGCTTCTGCCCCTGGGCGTGGCCGCCCTGGGCATCGTCTACGTGGCGGCCTGGTCCGCGGACGACGCCGGCAGGCTGGTGGTCACGCCCACCCCGCCGGTCGCAGAAGCCGAGCTGGTGATCGACGGCCGGTCCGCAGGCCAGCTCCCGCCGTTCGTGCGCACCGTGTCCGTCGGCAAGCACCGCCTGGAAGTGCGCGCGCCGGGATACCGGCCCTTCAGCGCGGAGGTCGACGTTCCCGCAGGCGGCGGCCCCGTCGAAATCGCGGCGCCGCTTGCGCCCGGCAGCGAGCCTTCAAAGTGACCGCGCCTACCTCGGCGGCACCGACTTGAGCGCCACCACCGGCCGCACGAACAGGTCGTCGCCGTCGTTCACGAAGCCGTAGCTCTCGAAGAACTTGCGCCGCTCGTCGCGCGCCTCGGGCAGGAGCATCTCCAGCCGCTTGCACCCGAGCGCCTGCGCGCGCCGCAGCGCCTGCGAGAGCAGGTCGTTGCCGATGCCCTTGTGCCGGTGCTCCGGCGCCACCACGAACAGGTCGATGGACGCCACCCGCCCGCCCAGCTTGAGCTGCGGCCGGTGCGACATGGTGATGAGCCCGAAGACGCGCCCGTAGGAGACCGCGTCGTGCGCCACCAGGCTCTCCATCTCCGGGTGCTGCACCACCCAGGAGAGCACCGCCTCCTGCTCCTGCCCCGGCACCACCCAGCCGTCGGCGGCGAGGAGCTTGAACACCACCTCGCGGTCGCCGCGCTTGAGCGGGCGGATCCGCCATTCCTTGCTGCTCACCGACGGGGGAATGCTGACCACGGCAGGACGCTACTTCTTCGCGACTTTCGACGCCAACTCTGCATCGATGATCTGCTTGAACGAGTCGAACGGCATGGCGCCGACCAGCCGCTTGCCGTTGATGAAGAAGGTGGGCGTGCCGTTGGCGCCGACGGTGATGCCCGCCCGCATGTCCGCCTGGATTGCCTCCTGCGGCCGGTGCGCGGCCACCGACGCCTTCCACTTGCCCACGTCCAGCCCGATCTCGCGCGCCACCTTCTCGTAGAAGGCGGGTGACAGCTCGGTCTGATTGGCGAAGAGGCGCTCGTGCATCTGCCAGAACTTGTCGTTGCCCTGCTCGTACGCCGCCATCGCCGCCTCGGCCGCCGGCATCGCGTTGGGATGGAAGGGGAGGGGCTGGTTCTTCCACACCAGGCGCACCTTGTTGCCGTACGCGGTCATCACCTGCTTGAGGGTGGGCTCCACCCGGCTGCAGTAGGGGCACTGGAAGTCGGACCACTCCACGATGGTGACCGGCGCGTTCTTCGGCCCCATCGAGGGCGAGTTGCCCGCCTGCACCTCGAACTTCGGCTCCGCCGCGGGGCCCGCCGCGGCCTGGCTCCCCGACTCCTTGACGTTCTCGTCCACCAGCGCCTGGTAGAGCTTGTCGTGCTTGACGCCCTTCTTGAGCAGCGCGTCGGCCTTCTGGATCTGCTCGTCGATGACCGCCTTGAAGGTCTCGAAGGGCATGGCGCCGGAGATGAACTTGCCGTTGAGGAAGAACGACGGCGTGCCGTCGGCGCCCACCTGCGTGGCATAGGCGCTGTCCTTGGCGATGAGCGCCGCGACCTCGGCCGATTCCTTGTCGGCCTTCCACTTCGCCATGTCCAGGCCGACCTGCCGGGCCCACTCCTCGTACTTCGCCTCCGACAGCTCGCCCTGGTGGGCGAACATGAGATCATGCATCTTCCAGAACTTGTCGTTGCCCTGCCTCGCCGCCGCCATGGCCGCCTTGGCCGCGGGCATGGCGTTGGGATGGAAGCTGAGCGGCTCGTTGCGCCAGACGATGCGGACCTCGTCCTTGTAGGTGTCGAGGATCTGCCGGAGCGTCGGCTCCACCTTGCCGCAGAAGGGGCACTGGAAGTCCGACCACTCGACGATGGTGACCTTGGGCCTCCTGGCGCCGATGGCCGGGCCGTCGCCGGGCTCCACCTTGCGCGCGGTGGGTTGCGGCGCCGCGGCGGCCGGCGGAGGCGCCGTGCCGGTCAGGCCGTCCTTGATCAGGGACTCGTAGAGGTCCTTCTTCGCGACGCCGGTGGCGAGCGCGGCGTTGGCGCGCTTCATCTGCATGTCGATGACGGTCTTGAACGTCTCGTAGGGCATGGCGCCGCTGACGCGCGCGCCGTTGATGAAGAAGTGCGGGGTGCCGTTGGCGCCCAGCTTCGCGGCCTGCGCCTGGTCGTCCTTGATGGCCTGCGCGGTCTCGGGCGAGCTCACGTCGCGCTGGAAGCGCTCCATGTCGAGGCCGATGTCGCGCGCCATCTGGTCCACCTTGTCCTGCTTGAGCGCGTCGGGCCTCTGCGAGTTGTTGGCCTCGAACAGCTTGTCGTGCATCGGCCAGAACTTGCCCTGGCGGTGCGCGGCGATGGCCGCCCTGGCGGCGTAGGGCGCGTCGGGGTGCATGGGCAGCGGATTGTTCTTGAAGACGAAGCGCACGTCCGCGCCGTAGGCCTTCTCGATCTCGCGCAGGGTGGGCATGACGCGGCCGCAGTAGGGGCACTGGAAGTCGCTCCACTCGACGATGGTGACCTTGGCCTCGGGGTCGCCCTTCCGGGGAGCCTCGCCGAGGGTCACCTTGTAGACGATGTCCGAGCCCGGAGGCGCGGCGGCGGCGGACGGCTGCGGGAGGACTGCCTGCGCGTTCTTCACCGGCGTCGAGGTGCCCTTCGAGCCGACGTGCTGCCCGACGCTGAAGCCGACGATGGCGCCAAAGCAGGCCGCGAGAGCGATGTTCCAGGCGTTCTTCACTGTGAATCCCCTTCTGCAGAACCGGCGCGAAGCTAGCACGGAACAGCGCAGAATGGCTTGCCATTCCCTCTACAGCGCCCTGCGGAAGACCACCGCCGCCGCCCTGCCCAGCGCCTTCTGCACCAGCCGCTCCGCAGCCTTGGTGTCGGTGC
>DATDMU010000173.1:0-2817 GCA_036518615.1 Myxococcales bacterium | reverse complement strand
CCGTTGAAGACGCGCGGCTCGTCGCCGGTGGCGATGATCTTGTTGATGCTGGAGAGGGGCGTTCCGACGATCTCGACGCCGCGCACCAGCGTCTCCTCTCCGGTCTTCGCGTCCACCTTGTAGACCAGCCGCGGCTGGCCCTTGAAGGCCTGGTACGCATAGCTGCTGGTGTCGGTATTGCCTCCCGTGACGTCGCGGATGACCAGCCCGAAGGGCTTCTCCTGCCGCCGCGCCTCGGCGATCAGCGCCTCCTTCAGCTTGGGCCAGGAGAGCGTCTTCGTGGACTGCACGATCAGGTTGGACATGCGCGCCACCGGATCGCGGCCCGGCGACGAGCGGCCATGGCCATTGGAGCGCGGCGGCGCGCCCTGCACCGGCGCGCGGGAGAGCAGGAACGAGCGGAGGATGCCCTTGTCCACCAGCGTGGCGCGCTGGCCGGGAACTCCCTGCTCGTCGAACTGGTAGTAGCCGTTGAGCGACACCGGCCCGAGCGCGCGCCGGGTGGGATCGTCGAGGATGGTGAGGAAGAAGGGAAGCACCGCCTTGCCGATCTGCCCCTTGAAGGTGCGCCCGTCCTTGTCGTCGTTCTGCCGCTCGCCTTCGAGCCGATGCCCCACCGCCTCGTGGAAGAGCACGCCGGCGGCCTCCGGCTCCAGCAGCGCCGGGCCGGTATAGGGGTCGAGCACCGGCGCCCTGCGCAGCGCGAGCAGCTCGTTGACCATCTCGTCGATGCGGCCGGACAGCTCCGCGCCGCGGGGCAGCTCGCTCTCGCGCGCTCCGTAGAAGTCGCGGCTGTTCTCCAGCAGCATGCCGTCGGGCGCGCGCGCCCAGGCCTGCACGTGCAGGCTGTAGATGACGCGCTCGGTGACCAGCCGCGTGCCTTCGGTGCTGGCGAACTCGCGCTCCTCGTGATCCATCGAGACGCGCAGCTGGGAGTCGAACAGCTCCGGATGCGCCGAGAGCCGCTCCGTCTGCTGGCGCGACTCGCGCTCCCAGAGGGCGCGGTCGAAAGGATGCGGCGCGGGCGGGTCGACGCTGACGTGCGGCTCCTCGCGCGAGAAGCTGGGCGGCGCGTCCGGATCGTCGGGCCGGTAGACCTCCTTGCCCTTCTTCTTCAGATAGGCGGAGAGCGACTTCTTGTAGGTCTCGTCGGTGAGCAGCCAGAGCGCGTTGCGCAGCGCGGCCGGGTCGTCGTCGAGCGGCGCCTCCCGCCCCGCCGAGTAACCGGAGTCGCCGTCCAGATCGAACAGCTCCGCCGGGCCGGTGTTGTCGAACTTGTAGCTTCCCACCCGCACGTCGACCTGAAGGCGCTTGTCGTGCCGGACCCGGTCGACGAAGAGCGCCCCGTACTTCGCCCCGATCTCGCGAGTGTCGATGCCCCGCACCGCGTAGCTGATGAAGTACGGCGCCTCGTGCCCGCGAAGCTGCAGGCTCTGGTGCGCCCTCTGCAGCTCGTCGCCCATGGCGCGAAGCTGGAGCTGGCGGGGGTCCTTGGGGTCGGGAGTGAAGGTGACCGCAGCCGCGAGAAGCAACAGATGAAGCATGAAGCTGTTGTAACCCTGCGCCGCTCCAACCCGAAGCGGGAACGCACCGGGGCGTCCATCCACGAACCCGGGCCCAGAACGAATTCCCCTCATCCTGAACCTGAACCTCGAGGCCGCGAGAGCGGCCGAGCCCTGAAACCCGGGGCAGGGCTCGCGCCTCCCGGCGCTCGAAGTTCGGGTTCAGGTTCGGGTTCAGATTCGGGGATCTCGTTCTGGAACAGCGGTTCAGGGGCCTTAGGAAGACGCCAAAAAAGGGCGCGGCGAGGCCGCCCGGAATCGGCCCCTCCGCGCCCGCCCTCCCCCGAGGAAACCCTACGCGCTGCGCACCTTGTCCTTGCCGAAGGTCACGCTCCGCGTCGCATTGCGCGTGTCGATCACCAGCTTCGCGTCGCGCACCAGCGCCTGGTAGTCGATGCAGTCGTGGTCGGTGGCGATCACCACCACGTCCGCCTCCTTCGCGGCCGACAGATCCACGCTCTCCATCTCCAGCATGTACCTGGGTTGGTGCCGCATCTCCTTCATCTTCGGGCAGTACGGGTCGTGGTAGCTGACCTGCGCGCCCTTCTCGCGGAAGAGCTCGATCAGCCGGATGCTCGGGCTCTCGCGCAAATCGTCGATGTTCTTCTTGTAGGCGAGGCCGAGGATCAGCACCTTCGCGCCCTTGAGCGCCTTGCCCTGCTCGTTGAGCGCCTCCATGGTCCGCTCGACCACGTGGTGCGGCATCTGCCAGTTGATCTCGCCCGCCAGCTCGATGAAGCGGGTGTTGAACTCGTACTCGCGCGCCTTCCAGGTCAGGTAGAAGGGATCGATGGGAATGCAGTGCCCGCCCAGGCCGGGCCCCGGATAGAAGGGCATGAAGCCGAACGGCTTGGTCTTCGCGGCGTCGATGACCTCCCAGAGGTCGATGTTCATGCGCTCGCAGAGGAGCTTCATCTCGTTGACGAGCGCGATGTTCACGCAGCGGAAGATGTTCTCCAGGAGCTTGGTCAGCTCCGCCTCGCGGGTGCCCTTCACCGGCACCACCTTCGTGATCGCGCTGGAATAGAGCGCGCAGGCGAGCTCGGTGCACTGCTTCGTATAGCCGCCCACCACCTTGGGAATGGTGGCGGTATTGAAGTTGGGGTTGCCCGGGTCCTCGCGCTCCGGAGAGAAGGCGAGGAAGAAGTCCACGCCGGCGCGCAGGCCGGAGAGCTTCTCGAGAATGGGCTTCACCACCTCCTCGGTGGTGCCGGGATACGTCGAGCTCTCCAGCACGACGAGCTGGCCGGAGCGC
>DATDMU010000172.1:0-2140 GCA_036518615.1 Myxococcales bacterium | reverse complement strand
TCTTCCTGGCTCTCTTCGCGCGGGCCGTCCGGCACCGGCTCGCCCGGCACCCGGTAGCTGCCGGTGAACCATCTCGAGAGGTCGACTGCCCGGCAGCGCGGCGAGCAGAACGGGAACGCCTCGTTCTCCTCCCGCGGCTTGACCTCGCGGCGGCAGTTGGGACAGCGCGCCATGGATGTCTTGTAAGGTGGGTGCAGGTACGATTCAACCTTTCTGCATTTCGACACGCCGCGCCGCAGGGACATTGACCGCGTTGCGCGCAAGCTCTATCAGGGATCCTGAATGGAGCCGGAGCGCGCTTTCGGACGCCTCGTCCTGGTGGTGGACGACGATCCGGACATCCTGCAAACGCTGGCACTGTGCCTCTCCACCGAGGGGTACCGCGTCCTCATGGCCGCCAACGGCCGCGAGGCGCTGGACCTCGTGGACAAGGAGAAGCCCGCCTGCATCCTGCTGGATCTCATGATGCCGGTGATGGACGGCTGGCAGTTCGTCGGCGAGCTGGAATCGCGCGGCATCCGCCGGGCGCCGCTGCTCATCCTCAGCGCGGACCGCGCCGTCCAGGGTCACGCGCAGAAGCTCCGCGCCGACGCCTACCTGGCCAAGCCGTTCGACCTCGACGAGCTCCTGGGAAAAGTATCCCAGCTCACCGGGGGCCCCGACGGGCACGGCCAGAAGGCCGCCGCCGGCTGAACGGTACGAAGCGCGCCCTCACTTCGCCGTCCACGGCAGGGTGAGCCACGACTCGCCGCCGCGGCCGTCGCGCACCACGATCCAGACGGTCCCCGCGTCCGCATGCGGGATGAACCGCGAGAGGCCGTCCGGCGGCGCGCCTCCGTCGAGCGGCTCGTCTGCGGTGTCGCGGTCGAACTCGCCGCCCGGGCCGGTGAAGAACGCGTAGTGGGCCTGCTCGCGCAGATGCACGAGGTTCCCGCGCAGGTCCACGGTGCAGTAGTCCTCCTGCGCGTCGTGGGAAAGCTCCGGACGGACCCCGTACTCGGTCTCCCGCAGAAGCGTGGTCCCTGGCGAAAGAACGCCCGCATCCGCCCCGGCGATGGTGAGCTGCACGCCGGACATGGCCGGGTTGCGGTTCGCCGGACACGGCGCGGTGATGGGGCTGTAGATCACCACCTTGTCGCCGTGCACCGGCCCGCTTCCGTCGTCGAGCGAAAACGAGAGCTGCACGCGGATGCCGTCGAAGCCGCCCAGCTTGTCGTTGCCGAGGAGCGCGGTGGCCTGGATGGGCGGCAGCGTGAACGAGAGCGGCAGCGTTCCGGCGTCGATGACGGGCCCTTGATCGCAGCGGCGCGAGTCGGTGGGCCCGCAGATCTGGAGCTGCAGCGATTCCGGCCCTGCGTCGCGGGAGGGATCGACGGCGAGGACCCGCACGGCCACCGGACCCGCCACCCCGCTGTCGGGATCGAAGCGCGCCTCGGGCGGCTCGGCCTGCACCGCGAGCACGCGCAGGTCGGTGACGTCGCTTGGCGCCGCGAAGTCCGGGGTGCAGGCGGCGAGCAGGAGCAGCAGGGCCGCGGCGCGCATCAGAACTTCCCCTTCACGCCCAAGGTGGGAAGGAT
This sequence comes from Myxococcales bacterium, assembly GCA_036518615.1. Classification (GTDB taxonomy): domain Bacteria; phylum Myxococcota; class Myxococcia; order Myxococcales; family 40CM-4-68-19; genus 40CM-4-68-19. The sequence goes on along the minus strand of DATDMU010000172.1, from coordinate 563 downwards.
GGGCAGCCCCTGCACGCTGCCCTGGTCCTGGTAGCGGTAATCGTAGACGTGGAATTCCTCGTTGGTGTGGTTGGTCACGTTCTGGATGTCGAGGTAGAGCGCGAGCTGCCACACGTCCCACGTCCAGGTGTACTGGCCGCGCACGTCGAGCTGCATGAAGAGCGGCTGCCGCGCATCGCCCACCTCGCCGCGGGTGGGCACGAAGTTGCCCGAGTCGGCGTCGAAGGTGGCGAAGTCCACCGGCGCGTAGGGGTTGCCGGAGACGAGGCGGAAGCGGGTGGAGAGGTCCCACTGCGGCCGGGGCCGGTAGCCGAGCAGCAGCGTGAGGATGTGCGGCTGGTCGAACTGGAAGGCGCGCCACGACTCGTCGGGATTGGGCAGCGCCTGCGAGCGCGAGAGCGTGTAGGCGAGCCAGCCGTAGAGCCTGGAGGTGATCTCGCGGCGGATGAGCAGCTCGAGGCCGTAGGCGTGGCCGATGCCGGTGTTCTGGAAGCGCGGGTTGAAGACGGTGCCGTCCGGGCGGAGCACCGCATCCACCACCGAGACGAGGCCGCCGCGGCGGT
>DATDMU010000171.1:0-23828 GCA_036518615.1 Myxococcales bacterium | reverse complement strand
ATCGTCGAGTGGTTCGTGGGGCATGGCCGGCTGCACAAGGCCGTGAGCTTCTAAGGGGATCGCGCCATGCAGATGAAATACTTCGATCTGGTCAAGCCGGGCACGACCCACGACTTCGTCAAGTACCGCCGCATCGCGGTGGTCGCCTCGCTCATCGTCAACGCCCTGGTGCTCCTCGGCGTGTTCGTCTGGCCCAAGCTCAACTACGGCGTGGACTTCGCCGGCGGCACCGAGATGCAGGTGCACTTCAAGAAGCCGGTCGAGGCCGGCGACATCCGCGATCTGGTCAGCAAGCAGGGCTTCGGCGAGCCCACCGTCCAGCGCTACGGCAACGAGAGCGAGAACCAGTACCTGATCCGCGTGGAGCGCATCGCGCTGCTCACGCCGGAGAAGGCCAACCAGATCCGCACCGCCGTCGCCTCTGCGCTGCCCGATCTGCAGAACTTCCGCTTCGACCCCGAAGTCGGGGACAAGCTCGACTTCACCTTCAAGAACGCCGTCGACGAGAACGCGCTCAAGGCGGCGGTCGAGAAGGAGGGCACGGCGGTGAAGGAGATCCGCCCGCTGCTCTCGCGCGAAGGGCAGGCCCGCGAGTACACCGTCATCACCCAGGGCACCGCCGACAAGATCGGCTCCGCGCTGCGGGAGAAGTACGGCGCCGACCAGGTGGACGTGGTCCGCACCGACTACGTGGGACCGCAAGTCGGCAAGCAGCTGCGCGTGGACGGCATCCTCGCGGTGCTCTACGCGATGGGGATGATCCTCGTCTACGTCGGCTTCCGCTTCGAGTTCCGCTTCTCGCCCGGCGTGGTCATCGCCCTCATCCACGACGCCATCATCACCCTCGGCTTCTTCCTGGTGAGCCGTCACGAGTTCAACCTGACCTCGGTGACCGTGATCCTCACCGTGGTCGGCTACTCGGTGAACGACACCATCGTCATCTACGACCGCATCCGCGAGAACGCGAAGCGGCACAAGGGCATGCCGCTGCGCGGGCTGATCAACCTCTCCATCAACGAGATGCTGGGGCGCACCATCCTGACCTCCGGCGCCACCGCGCTCTCCCTGGTGGGCCTGCTCGTCTACGGCGTCGGCACCATCTGGGACTTCGCCGCCGCCATGCTGGTGGGCATCATCTCGGGCACCTACTCCACCTGGTACATCGCGAGCCCGATGACCATCTGGCTGGAAGAGCACACCGCGCAGCGCAAGGCCATCGAAGAGGCGAAGCCGAAGCCGCCGAAGAAGAGCGACTCGCCGCGCCCGGCCGCCGCGGCGCGCTGACGCCAGTCGGCGCGGGCGACATAGCCGCTCCGGAATTTCGGGCTCAGGGCTCGGCGGCTCTCGCCGCCTCGAGGTTCTGGTTCGGGTTCAGGGTTCTGGATCTCGTTCTGGAAAACGGTTTCGGGTCATCGGAAGAGGAAATCCGGCTGAGTAGACGGAGCGGAGTCTCCGCAGGCCCGGGACCCCAAGGCGCGCACGCAGACCCGCACGCGCACGCGCACTCGCACCCGATCCCGCGAGCGCACCTCGCGAGCCCGCGAGCCCAGAACGCGATCCAAACCCTGAACCTGAACCCCGAGGCCGCGAGAGCGGCCGAGCCCTTCTCCTTTCGCGCAGTTGAGCAATCGCATGCCTGCCTGTCGGACCGCCGTGCTACCACGGGGGCATGCGCTGGCAGTTCGGCGACGGCACCCGGCGGGAAGCGGCGGCGGACGGCGCGCGGCTGGCCTCGCTGCTCGGCGTTCCCGCCGCCGTCGGCCGCGTGCTCTGGGCCCGGGGTCAGAAGGACCCGGCGCAGGCGGAGCGGTTCCTCGAGCCGCGCCTCGATCACCTGCCCAACCCGTTCGGCCTCAAGGGCATCGAGGCGGCGGTGGCGCGGCTGCAGCGCGCCCTCGCGGCGTCGGAGCCCATCTGCGTCTACGGCGACTACGACGTGGACGGCGTCACCAGCACCGCGCTGCTCGTCTCGGTGCTGCGCAAGCTGGGCGGCAAGGTGGACTTCTACGTGCCCCACCGCCTCGTCGAAGGCTACGGCCTCAACCTGGCGGCGCTGGAGAAGCTGGCGGCGCGCGGCACCCGGCTCGTGGTCAGCGCCGACTGCGGCGTCACCGCGGTGGCGGAGGTGGAGGCGGCGGCGCGCCTCGGCCTCGACGTGCTGGTCATCGACCACCACACCGCCTCGCAGGACCTGCCGCGCGCGGTGGCCATCCTCAACCCGCACCAGCCCGGCTGCACCTTCCCCGGCCGCGAGCTTGCGGCGGTGGGGGTGGCCTTCCATCTCCTGCTCGCGCTGCGCAAGGCGCTGCGCGACGCAGGGTGGTTCGCGGCCCGTCCCGAGCCGAACCTGCGCGAGATGCTCGACCTGGTGGCGCTCGGCACCATCGCCGACGTGGTGCCGCTCACCGGCCCCAACCGCGTGCTGGTGCACTTCGGGCTGCGCGAGCTGGCGCGGGGCGGGCGCATCGGCGTGCTCGCGCTCAAGTCGGTGGCACAGCTCGCCGGCGAGGTCAGCGCGGGCGACGTGGGGTTCAAGCTCGGGCCGCGCATCAATGCCGCAGGCAGGCTGGACGACGCATCGGTCGGGGTGCGGCTCTTGCTCAGCGAAGATCCGCGCGAGGCGCGGCAGCTCGCCGAGCAGCTCGACCGCGCCAACGCCGAGCGGCAGGAGCTGCAGGCGCGCATCGCCGCCGACGCGGTCGCCCGCGCGGAGAAGCTCGGCTCGCCGGAGCAGCGCCGCACGCTGGTGGTCTCGGCGCCCGGATGGCACGCCGGCGTGGTGGGAATCGTCGCCTCCCGTCTGGTGGAGAGGTTCCACCGTCCGGCGGTGGTCATCGCCGAGGAGGGCGGCGTGGCGAAGGGGTCCGGCCGCAGCGTGGAGGGGTTCCATCTCTACGATGCGCTGGCGCGCTGCGCGCACCACCTCACCCGATTCGGCGGCCACAGGCACGCAGCGGGGATGACGCTTGCGACCGCGAGCATCGGCGCGTTCGCGGAGGCGCTGGAGGCGCAGGGCAGGGAGGCCCTGGAGCCGTCGCAACTTTCGCCCCGCCTGCGCATCGACGCCGAGCTGCACCCGAACGAGGTGTGCCTGCATCTCGGCGCGCAACTGCGCAGGCTCGCGCCATTCGGGGCGGGCAATCCGGAGCCGGTCTTCTTCTGCCGCGAGCTGGCCGCGCACGAGGTGCGGCTTCTCCCGGACAGGAAGGGAACCGGCCCGGGGCATCTCAAGCTCCGCCTCGGCGAGGCTGGCGCGCGCGCCTGCGAGCTGGACGACCGCCCCGTGCTCGACGCCATCGGCTTCAACCTGGCCGGCGCCGCCGTCCCGGTCGGTTCCCGCCTCGACGCAGCCTTCCACGTCTCCGTCGACACCTGGAACGGCACGGACCGCGTCCAACTGAAACTGAAGGATCTGAAGCCGCTCTGAGTCGCCGAATCGCCGTAACCTGGGCCCTGAACCTGAACCCGGACCCTCCGCCCTGATCCCGCGGCACGAGGGCGCCCATCGAATCGAGAAAGGCGCGGGCCGCAACCGGGCGGACCGCGCCTTCTCATCTCCCAAGATATCCGCCGGCTGCTGGCCCGCCGGCGGTGCCCACCCTCACACGATCCTTACGCCAGCCCCCACTTCACCTTGCCGTGCGTGAAGAGCGCGCCCGCACGCGCAGCCTCCTGCATGCGGATCCGCTCCGCTGCCCGCTCGAACTCGTGCTTGCACTTGTCCGAGCAGAAGAAATACCGGCGCTTCTTGTATTCGCTGCTGGGAGCGCCGATGCCATCGTCCACCCTCACCCCGCAGATGGGATCGTACGACCGCCCCTTGGTCCTGCTGTCGCCCGAGTTCACTTGCCGCCCCCCCGCACCTATCCACACCGGTCGGAACGCCCTGCAAGCGAGACGCCGCAGCGGCGCGCCGCGTGGCGCCCGTCGCGATGTGCGAAGCCCTTCCTCTTGTGGGAACTCCGGTGCACAGTGCGGGTGCCCACGGACCTCACCGTGGTGTCCGGCACGCGCGGCGGCCGCGGCGCGCGCTCCGCCATCATTTCGGACGGCCGCGTTCGCGGCGCTCCGCTCGCAGCGACCGCATCCGAGGGCTTCAGCGCCGCCTGCGCCCGCAAGAGCAGGCCCGCCCCGAGGAGCAGCGCGCAGGTGGTCTGGCCGGAAAGGAAGAAGCGTCCCATGCCACAGGCAATCTGCAACGCGACTGCCAAACGGCAGCAGAGGACCGCTCGCCCGCCTGCCGCGGCAGCAGGACATCGGCTGTCTTTCGTGCTAACCCGGGCGCCGGTGTGACCGCCCGCCGGACCGGAGCGGAACCCGAAAGACGCCGGAGGCAGCGTACGTGGCCGAATTCATCCGCGAGCTGAAACGCACCCATTCCTGTGGGGAGCTCACCGCGAAGGACGTCGGCAAGGAGGTGGTCCTCTTCGGCTGGGTGCACAACCGGCGCGACCACGGCGGGGCGGTGTTCATCGACCTGCGCGATCGGCAGGGCCTCACCCAGGTGGTGTTCGAGGCAGACTCCGGCAAGGAGCTGCACGATCTCGCCCAGGAGCTGCGCTACGAGTACTGCATCGGCGTCCGCGGCAAGGTCCTCTCCCGCGGCGGCAACGTGAACCCGCGCCTGGTCACCGGCGAGATCGAGGTCCACGCCGTCCAGCTCGCCATCTTCAACCGCAGCGAGACGCCGCCGTTCCTCATCGAGGACAAGATCGACACCGCGGAGGAAAAGAGGCTCCACTACCGCTACCTCGACCTGCGCCGCCCGCTGCTGCAGGAGACCCTGATCAAGCGCAGCCGGATGAACGCGGTGACCCGCGCCACCCTGAACGGACTGGGCTTCCTCGAGCTGGAGACGCCCTTCCTGGTCAAGTACACGCCGGGTGGCGCCCGCAACTTCCTCGTGCCCGCGCGGCTCAACCCCGGCAAGTTCTACGCGCTCGCGGAGAGCCCGCAGCTCTTCAAGCAGCTCTTCATGGTGGCGGGGTTCGACCGCTACTTCCAGATCGTGAAGTGCTTCCGGGACGAGGACCTGCGCCTCGACCGCCAGCCGGAGTTCACCCAGATCGACATCGAGATGTCGTTCGTCACCCAGGACGACGTCTTCGCGGTGGTGGAAGAGCTGGTCACCGCGCTGTGGAAAGAAGTGCTCGGAGTGGAGATTCCCAAGCCCTTCCCGCGCATGCAGTTCGCCCGGTCGATGCGCGAGTACGGCAACGACAAGCCCGACCTGCGCTTCGGCATGCAGCACGTGGACCTGACCGGGCTCATCGCCGAGCACAAGGGCGCGGGCGTGCCCATGTGGCAGCCGTTCGCGGCGCCCGCGCCGGGCCAGATCGTCAAGGCGCTGAAAGTTCCCGCCAGCGCGGCGTTCTCGCGTACGGAAACGGACAAGCTGGAGGAGATCGCCAAGGGCATGGGCGCCAAAGGCCTTGCCCGCGCCAAGGTGGACGCCCTGGGCAACTGGACCCAGAGCCCGATGGCGAAGTCGGTGACCCCGGCTGCGCGCGCCGCCATCAACGCCGCGTGCGCGGCGCAGGACGGCGACATCCTGCTCTTCCAGTTCGGGAAGGAGAGCCTGGTCCACACCGTGCTCGCCAACCTGCGCCTCTACCTGGGCAAGCGGCTCGGCCTCATCCCCGAATACGGCCCGCGCGACGCGAGCAGCGCCGACTCCTGGAAGTTCCTCTGGGTGGTGGATCCGCCCCTCTTCGAGTACGACGACGAGCGCAACCACTGGGTGGCGGCGCACCACGCCTTCACCCGGCCGCACGATGAATCCATTCAGTATCTCGACAGGGATCCCGGCAAGGTCCTCTGCTACCGTTACGACCTGGTGCTGAACGGATTCGAGATCGGGGGCGGCTCGATCCGCCTCCACGACCCGGCGGTGCAGGAGAAGGTCTTCGCCGCCATGGGCATCTCCCACGAGGAGGCGGAGCGCAAGTTCGGCTTCCTCCTGCAGGCGCTGCGCTTCGGCGCGCCCCCGCATGGCGGCATCGCCCTGGGCATGGACCGGCTCGCCTTCCTCCTCACCGGCGCGGAGTCGCTGCGCGACGTCATCCCCTTCCCCAAGACGCAGAAGGGCACCGATCTCATGACCGACGCGCCCGGCGACGTCGAGCCCGGGCAGCTGCGCGAACTGCACATCGCCATGGTGAAGGCGCCGCCGTGACGCGCCGCCGCCTCTTCCTCTGGACCTGCGCCATGGTCGTCGCCGCCTTCGTGGTGCCGGAGGGGGCGGAGGTGCTGGGCATGCACCTCGCGGGGGCGATCTGGGCTTCGCTGCGGCTCACCGTCCCTTTTCTCTCCCAGCTCGGCGACGTGCTGGGCGGTCTCATCGGCGGCGCTCTCGTCGGGCTCCTGCAGTGGACCTGCTTCCGCCACGCGCGCGCGGGCTGGATTGGCGCCGCGGCGCTGGCCGGCGGGTGCGTGGGCGCCGCGCACGCCCTCTATCCGCCGCTCGCGCTGCTGGCGGCTCCGGTGGCCGGTGCGCTCGCCGCGCTCTTCCAGGCGCCGCAGAGTCCACGCTGGGCGCGCGCACAGGCGCTGGCGGCCGCGTGGGTGGCGGTGGCGGTGATGGTGCCCTTCCCGCGCTGGGTGACGGCCGGGTTCCTGGTGGGCGCGGCGGTGCTCTCCGCCTGGGGCATCGCCTGGACTCCGCAGCCCCATCTCCAACCGCCGCCCGCCGCGAGAGCGGGCGCGACGCCCCGTCCCGCGCCGCGGTGAAATGGCCTCCGGATCCGCGAAGGCGTTCCTCGTCGTCAACCCGCGATCCGCGCACGGCGGCACCGCCCGCCACTTCGACGACATCCTCCAGGCCGTGCGCGGCTCCGTGGGCGACTGCGATCACGCGTTCACCGAGCGGGCCCTGCACGCCTCCGAGCTGACCCGGCGGGCCCTGCGCGCCGGTCACCAGCTCGTCGTCGCCGTGGGCGGCGATGGCACCATCAACGAGGTGGTGAACGGCTTCTTCGAGCCGTGCGTTCCGGGCGAGGCGCCGCGGAAGGTGAGCCCCGGCGCGGCTCTCGCCGTCCTCCCGCGGGGCACCGGCGGCGATCTGCGCCGCTCCATCGGTCTCGACGGCGATCTCGCCACCAGCGCCGCGCGCCTCTGTGGCGCCGCCGGGCTGGTGGACGTGGGCCGCGTCGACTACGCAACCGATCGCGGCATCCGCGAAAGCCGCTTCTTCATCAACGTGGCCGAGGTGGGCGTGGGCGCGAAGGTGGTGGAGATCGCCAACCGCTCCAGCAAGGCGCTGGGCGGCAAGCTCACCTTCATGCTCGCCTCGCTGCGCGCGCTCGCGGGCTGGCGCGACCTGCGCATCCGCGCCTCCTTCGACGGCGCAGCTCCCGAGGAGCTCTCCGTCACCACCCTCGCCATCGCCAACGGCCGCTACTTCGGCGGCGGGATGATGGTGGCGCCCGAGGCGCTCCTCGACGACGGCCGCTTTCACGTCACCATCTGGAGCGGCTACGGCCTCTCCGACTTCGTTTTCAAGAGCGGCTCGATGTACGACGGCTCGCACGTCAGGCTCAAAGGTACGCGCACGCGCACAGCGCGAACCGTCGAGGTCACGGGGGAGGCCGCGGAGAAAGCCGGAGTGGAGGTGGACGGCGAGCGCATCGGCACGCTGCCCGCATCCTTCAGCCTGCTGCCGGCCGCGCTGCACCTCGTCCGCTGAGCGCTTTGTCCGGCGGGCGCACGGCCTTATCCTCGCAGGCATGGTCCTCATCGCGCTCGTCCTCGCCGCATCGCAGCCGCACGACGCACGGGTCCTGACCCAGGAGTCACAGATCAAGCAGCTCTGCGACGCTTTGGGCGCGCGCCCTCCGGAGGGGGATCTGGATCCGGCGGAGCAGGTCGCGGCGCGCAAGGCGGCCATGGCCCGGCGCGACGACGCGCTCTCGCGGTGGTACGAAGTGGAGATTCCCTCGAAGGGATTCGCCTTCGGCCGCTACCGCGCCCAGGACCTGAGGCTGGAGCTGGACGGCGACCGGCCCGTGCGCGCCCTCGACGACATGCTCTCGCTCGACCTGGAAGGCATCGACGACGTGTCCTTCGCCGCGCGGCCCGAGCAGGTGAGCGAGTGGAGCCGCGAGAAGAAGGCGGGAACGCTGCGGCTGCGGGTGGTGTGGAAGCCTGCCGCCGAGCGTTGCGCGGGCAGCGCGGCCGCCGAGGCATGGCGCATCGCCGGACGCGTGCGCTCCTGGCAGCTGGTGGGCGCCGGAGGCGTGGTCGCCGCTGCCAACGAGGACGGCGAGCCCGCCGGCAGCGGGCCGCAGAAGGCGCGCGTGGAGAAGGTCACGCTGGATTCCGACGCGGCGCCGCAGGAGGACGAAGGACGCGAGCGGCTCTCGGCGGCGCAGCGCGCGCTCGATCGCTGCGCGGCGGCGGCGCAGCGCGGGGGCAGCATGCTCCTCTCCTTCTCCATCCAGGGCGGACGGGTGCGCGAGCCGAAGGTGATCATGGACTCGGTGCGCGACGAGAAGGCGTCCGGCTGCGTGACGCAGGCCATCGCCGGCGCGGAAGTCGGCGGCAGCGGCAACGGCACCGCCTCCATCGCGTTCGAATAGACCCGTCCTGCCGGCGGCGCGGCACTCGCGCTGGCTAATCGCAGCCGCCGTCGGAGTTGATTCCACCGTCCGCGCACGCGCAGTGGCCCGTCTGCACGCCGCCGTCCGCGAGCACGCCCGCTCCGAGGCAGGAGAGGTTCGGGTTGCAGTCCGGCCGGTCCTTGAGGCAGGGGTCGTTGAAGGACCCCTGCTGGCACTTGCCGAAGGGCACCGCGGGGTTGAGGTGCGCGCAGTGGATCCCGGGGGTGCAGTCGTCCTCGACGAGGCAATGCTCGGTCAGGCAGATGCGGCCCTTGCCCGGGATGATCTGCCCGCCGTCCGGCAGCATGTTGCAGGCGCGCGAGAGCGACTGGCCCGGGCAACCGCCGTCCGCGCTGCACGTCGGAAGCCCGATGCAGGTGGGCGTCGCGGCAGCGAGGAGTGTCGTGCAGACCGCGTCCGCCGCGCAGTCGTCCAGCACGGCGCCCGGCACGCACGGCTGCACTCCGCCGTCCGCGGCGACCTCCTGCGCCGCGCAGCGCCCGAGGAAGCAATCCTGCGGAAAGGGGCAGTCGGCGAAGGTCGTGCAGCCGGTCTGGGTAACGGGCCCGCACACGTCGTTGGGGAAGGCGGCGCCCCCGCAGTAGGCTCCGGCGGGGCAGGCCGCGCCGCCGGTGCAGGTGGCGACGCAGAGGTTGCCCACGCAGCGCGAGCCGGGCAGGCAGGTGTGGCTGCCGGCGAGACAGACCGGCCCGCCGTCGGGCCTCTCCTTGACGGGAGGCAGATCGCGGCTGCACGCCGACGACAAGAGGAGCGCGATCAGTGTGCTTCTGCCCATGTCTCTCCTTCGCCCAGCTCGACCACCAGCGGCACGGCCAGCCGCGCGGCGCCGCTCATCTGCGCCTTGACCAGCGGCGCCACCTCCGCCACCTCCGCGGCGGGCGCCTCGAGCACCAGCTCGTCGTGGACTTGCAGCAGCATGCGGGCCTTGAATCTACCCCGAAGTGCCGCATCCACGTTGAGCATCGCGCGCTTGACCAGGTCGGCCGCGGTCCCCTGGATGGGCGTGTTCACCGCCGTCCGCTCCGCCGCGCTGCGCGCGCTGGGGTTCTTGCTGTTGATGTCGGGCAGGTAGCGGCGGCGGCCGAACAGCGTCTTGACCATGCCGCTGCTGCGGGCCGCGGCGATGGTGTCGTCCAGCCATTGCTTCACGCGCGAGTAACGGGCGAAGTACCGCTCGATGATCTCGCCCGCCTCGCTCTTGGGCAGCCCCAGCCGATGGGCCAGCCCAAAGGCGGAGAGCCCGTAGGCGATGCCGTAGTTGATCATCTTGGCGATGTCCCGCTGCTGCCGGGTCACCTCGCCGGGAGGCACGCCGAAGGTCTCGCCCGCCGTCCGGGCGTGGAGATCCTCGCCGGACTCGAAGCTCGCCCGCAGCACCGGGTCGCCCGAGATGTGCGCCAGAACCCGCAGCTCGATCTGGGAGTAGTCGGCGCTGAGCAGCTTCCAGCCCGGCTCCGGGACGAACGCCTCACGGATCTTCGCTCCCACCGGGGTGCGGATGGGAATGTTCTGCAGATTCGGGTTGACGCTGGAAAGCCGCCCGGTCGCCGCCACGGCCTGGTCGAAGGTCGTGTGCAGACGTCCGTCGCGCCCGATGACGGCCGGCAACGCATCGAGGTAGGTGTTCTTCAGCTTGGTGAGCTGCCGGTGTTCCAGCACCTTGGCCGGAAGCGGATGTTGCAGCGCCAGCTCTTCCAGCACCTCCTGGTCGGTGGAGGGGCCGGTCTTCCCGCGCCGCAGCACCGGAAGTCCCAGGCGCTTGTAGAGCACCTCCCCGAGCTGCTGCGTGGAGGCGGGGAGGAACTCCCCCCCGGCGAGCTGGAAGATCTCCTGAAGCAGCGCGTCGATCTGCTTTCCGATCTCGTCGGAGAGCACCCGCAGGCGGGGCACGTCGATGCGGATTCCCGTCAGCTCCAGCCCTGCCAGCACCGGGATGAGCGGCTGCTCGATCTCCTCGTACAGCTTGATCAGCTCCGCGTCGGCGCGGAGGTCCTCGCCGAGCGCCTGCGCGAGCAGCCGCGCGCCCTCCACCAGCGCGCAGGCAGCCGCCCCGACTTCGTCCACCGGCACCTCCGCGAGCGGCGTCGCCTTCTTGCCCTTGCCGGTGCGCTCGCAGAGGTCCTTGAGCGCCGGCAGCTCGCAGGAGACGCGCTCGCGCGCGGTCTGCGCCAGCGAATGGTCGCGGCCGGTCGGGTCGAGCAGGTAGCTGGCCAGCCGCGCATCCAGCCCGATGCCGCGCAGCTCCACGCCCGCGCGCGACCAGGCGTCGATGTCGCGCTTGAGGTCGTGGCCGTCCTTGATCAGCGCGGCGTCCTCGAGGAGCGGCCGGAGCAGGGCGATGGCCTTCTGCCCCGACAGCTCGGCAGGCGCGAACAGCGCCCCGGAAGCGCCGCCCTGCGGCCGATGCCCGAGCGGCACGTAGACCGATTCCTCCGCGAGCGAGATGGCGACGCCGAGCAGGTCGTCGCGCAGCGGCTCGTCCTCGCTGGTGAGGGTGAGCATGGCGAACCGCCGCGCCGCTCGCGCGCGCGCGACGAGCCGCTCCACCTCGTCCAGGGTGGTGGCGATGGACCGCGCTCCCGACGGCGCGGTGGGAGCGGGGCGCGGCAGGTCCTTGACCAGCCGCACGAACTCCAGCTCGGTGAAGAGCTGCCGCGCGCGCGGCTCGTCGATCTGCTTGCGCTCCAGGTCCTCGAGCTGCACCGGCAGCGGCAGGTCCGCGTAGAGCGAGATGAGCTGCCGCCCCAGGCGCACCTTGTCGAGGCTGGCGAGCAGGTTCTCGCGCAGCTTGGGCTTCTTCACCGCCGCGGCATTGGCGAGCACTCCCTCCAGGCTGCCGTACTCCTTGAGCAGCGACGCCGCGGTCTTCTCGCCCACCCCCGGAACGCCGGGGACGTTGTCGATCTTGTCGCCGGTGAGCGCGAGAAGGTCGGCCACCTGCGCAGGCGGCACGCCCCACTTCTCCTCCACCTCGGCGGGGCCGTACCACTTCTCGTACATCGAGTCGTAGGAGCGGACGCTTCCGTCCACCAGCTGCATGAGGTCCTTGTCGCCGGTCACGATCACCACCTCCCAGCCCAGCGCGCGGGCGCGCCGGGTGAGCGTGGCGATCACGTCGTCGGCCTCGTATCCGGCAAAGCCGATGGCGGGGATGCGCATGGCCTCGAGCACGCGGCGGACGAGGGGAAACTGGGGAACGAGGTCGTCGGGCGGCGCGCCGCGGGTGGCCTTGTATTCGGCGAAGAGCTCGCTCCGCTTCGCCTTGGCCTCCTCGTCGAACGCCACCGCGAAATGGGTGGGATTGCCCTCCCGCAGCGCGCGCAGGAGCATGGTGGTGAAGCCGTAGACGGCGTTGGTGGGCACGCCCTTCCGCGTAGAGAGGTGGGGCAGGGCGTGGTAGGCGCGAAAGATGGCGTGCGAGCCGTCGACCAGCCAGAGAGAGGGCATCGGGCGCGGGTTTTAGCATCAGATCAGGACGCGGTGGCGGGCTCTTCGCGGAAGATCTCCATGTTCACCTTGATGCCCCGGCGCTGCATCTCGTCGTAGAAGCGGGGGACGAAGCCGGTGGCGACGAACTTTCCGGTGACGCGCCCCTCCGCGTCGAAGCCGTCCTGCTGGAAGCGGAAGATGTCCTGCAGCGTGATCACCTCCATCTCCATGCCGGAGATCTCCGAGATGGCGGTGACCTTGCGCGAGCCGTCGGAGAAGCGCGTCTGCTGGACGATGAGGTGCACCGCGCTGGCGATCTGCTCGCGGATGGCGCGGACCGGCAGCTCCATGCCGCTCATCAGGACCAGCGTCTCCAGGCGCGAGAGCGCGTCGCGCGGCGAGTTGGCGTGCAGCGTGGTCAAAGAGCCGTCGTGGCCGGTGTTCATGGCCTGGAGCATGTCCAGCGCCTCGCCGCCCCGGCACTCGCCCACCACGATGCGGTCGGGCCGCATGCGCAGCGAGTTGCGCACCAGGTCGCGGATGGCGATCTGGCCCTTGCCCTCGATGTTGGCGGGCCGCGCCTCGAGCTGCACCCAGTGGTCCTGGGTGAGCTGCAGCTCTGCGGCATCCTCCACGGTGACGATGCGCTCGCGCGGCGGAATGTAGCTGGAGAGCACGTTCAGGAGCGTGGTCTTTCCCGAGCCGGTGCCGCCGGAGATGACCAGGTTCCGCTTCGCCTTGACGCAGATGTCGAGGAACTCGGCCATCGCCGCGGTGAGCGCGCCGAAGCCGATCAGGTGCCGCGCGGTGAGCAGGTCGCGCTTGAACTTGCGAATGGTGATGCAGGGCCCCTTGAGCGCGAGCGGCGGAATGATCGCGTTGAAGCGGCTGCCGTCGCGAAGGCGCGCGTCCACCAGCGGCGAGGACTCGTCGATGTGGCGGCCCACCGGCGCGACGATTCTCTCGATGACGCCGAGGACCGCCTGCGCCGAGCTGAAGGCCTTCTCCGCGCGCTGCAGCCGGCCCGCGCGCTCCACGTAGATCTGGCTGGGGCCGTTGACCATGATCTCGCTCACCGTCTCGTCGGCGAGGTAGTGCTCGAGCGGTCCCAGGCCGAGGGCCTCGTTGAGCACGTCGCCCACCAGCTCGGCGCGGTCGAGGGCGGCGTCCAGCTCGCCGTCCTGGCCCATCCGCGCGACGATCTGGCGGACCTGACCGTCGGCCTTCTCGCGCAGCTCGTCGGAGCCGAGCGCGTCGAGATCGAGCCGGCGCAGGTCGAGCGCCTCGATCAGCCTGTCGTGCACCAGCCGGAGCGTCTGGCCGTAGGCCTCGGCCGCGCCGGCGGTCGCCGCGGCTGCGGCCGGCGCCGGTGTGGGTTCCTGCACCGGAGCGACGGCGGCCTGCGGCGCCGTTGCCCGCGCTGCGCCGGCGTGGCCACTGGGGTCTTCGATCGCGAGCCTTTTCGGGTCGCCGGACGCGAGCCTTTTCGGCTCGACGGTGAGGACGAAGTCGCCGATGTGGATCCGGTCGGAAGGGCCCACCGCTCGCGGCGCGTCGAGCTTCGTGCCGTTGACCCAGGTGCCGTTGGTGGAGGCGAGGTCGGAGACGACCACCGCGCCGTTCTCCACCGCGATGCGGGTGTGCTTCTTGGAGATGTTGCGCCGGGGCAGGCAGATGTCGTTCTCCTCCGCGCGCCCCACGGTGATGTCGCGCGACTCGAGCTCGAGCCGCCGGCCCGGTCCCGCCTTTTCGCGCACGACGATGTCGAAGGCCATCTCTCTTCTCCCCGGTCCCTGCAGCGGTCAGTCGAACACCGAGAAGGAGACGGAATCGGCGGCCTTCTCGTACGACTTGTGGGCGTCGTCGATGATCTTCTTCACCTTCTCGCTCTCCGCCGAGATCAGGTGCGGGGTGACGAGGATGGCGAGCTCGGTCTTGTGGTCGATGAAGTTCCGGCTCTTGAACAGCTCGCCGAGGATGGGGATGTGCCCGAGCAGCGGCATCTTCGCCACCTCCTTGTCCTCGCTGTAGTTGTAGAGGCCGGACAGCACGATGGTTTCGCCCTCGTGCACGGTGACGCTGGTCTTCACCTCGCGCAGGCGGAAGCCGGGCACCTCGAAGCCGTTGGCGCGCACCGAGATGCTGCGGTCGACGTCGCTCACCTCGGCGTGGATGTCGGTGCCGATGTTGCCGGCGCGGTCGGCCGTCGGCGTGACGTTGAGGACGATGCCGAACTTCTTGAACTCGACCGCGAACTGGTTCTGGGTGGCGGTGAGCAGGGGGATCTCGCCGCCCGCCACGAACTCCGCCTTCTCGCCGCTCCTGCAGACCAGCCGCGGCCGGCTGAGAACGCGCACGTAGCCTTCGTCGAAGCGCGCGCCCACCGAGAAGTCGCTGGCGGCGCTGGCGTTGAGGGCGACGCTCGCCGTCTTCTGCGTCTGCCCGTTGTCGAGTCCGGCGATGGGCTGGAGCACGCTCACCGTGGCGGTCGCGCCCGGGCCGGTGGAGACGATCGTGGAAGGAGGCTTCAGGCCGACGAGCTTGTTGGCTCCGGTGGCCACCTCGACGAACTCCACGTCCACCATCACCATCCGGTTGCCCACCGTGACCAGGTTGTCGGCCTTCTCGCCCAGCGCGCGCGTCACCGCGTCGAGCGCCTTGAGATCGTCCTTCGATTCGACGGAGCCTTCGAGCATCAGCGTGCTTCCCACCACCCTCGCCTGCACGCCGCCGAAGCCGCTCTTCTGGTAGGCGCGGTTGAGCGCCTCGGCGGCGAGGACCCTGGCGTTTCCGCTCTGGCGCACGAACGACTTCACCGAGGGGTAGAGCTGGACGATCTCCTGGACGCGGTCCCAGTCGTCGGTGGTGACGGTCTCCCCCTCGAGGAAGATGTGGTCGCCCACCATCCGCACCTCCACCCCTTCGCGCTCGCCGAGGAGCGCGCGCACCTCGCCGGCCAGCTCCTTGGGGTCCTGCTTGCGGACCACCACCGAGTAGCTGAGGCGCGCCTCGCCGGTGCGCCAGACCAGCAGCGAAGTGCGGCCCTCGCCCACGCCGGTGATGAGCAGCTCGCCGCCGCCCACCTGCTTCACGTCGGCCACCTCCGGTTCGCCGATGGCCACCCGGGCGACGTTGGCCACCCGGATGACCCTTTGCTGGCCGACGCCGAGGTTGATGATGCCTGCGTCCGGTTCGGCGAGGGCGGGCGCGGCGAGGAGGGCGGCGGCGAGCAGCGTGGCGGTTGGGCTCATGCGCCCACCGTGACAGGGGCGAAGGCGCCGCACCATCGGTCAAAACAACGATGGGCCGGCCAGCAGCCCCCAGAGCGTGCCGGCGGCGATGGCCACGCCGTACGGCACCGCCCGGGGCCGCTCCCGGCCGCGGACCTTCGCCGCGACGAGCCAGAGCGCCGCCTGCAGGCCGCCCGCGATCACCACCCAGAACAGGATCGCCAGGGAGAACGGCCAGCCCGCCATCGCCCCGGAGACGATGCCGACCACCGCCATGAGCTTGACGTCGCCGGCGCCGATCCACCCCCGGAAGGAGGCCGCGGCGAGCGGCCCCGCGCAGATCAGGACGCCCACCCCGGATCGGGCGAGGAGGGGAAGACCCCCGAGCCAGACGACCGATGCAGCGCAGGCCAGCATCGCCGGGTAGGTGACGGCGTTGAGGATCCGCCTGCGGCGCAGGTCGGTGACCACGCTGACCGCAAGCGCGCAGAGGAGGACGGCGATGGCGATCTTGCCCTGCAGGGGCGCCGCGGAGAGCTCGTCCACTCAGCGGAAGGTGCAGCTCAGCTTTTCGGCCGAGATGTAGTACTCGTCGCCTTCCTGGATCTGCCGGCGCGTGATGCGCCGCTTGTCGAACCAGGTGCCATTGGAGCTGCCCAGGTCCTCGATGAAGTAGTCCGCCCCCTGGCGTGTGATGGCAGCGTGCTCGCGGCTCACCTTGCCGGAGTGGATGACCAGATCGCAGTGCTTGCCGCGGCCGATGAGGTAGCGGTCCTTGTCCACGCGGCCGAGCTCGCGGCCGTCGGCCCGCAGCACCAGCGCGCGGCTCGCGGGGGCGGCGACACCCGGGTCTCGATCGGCCCGATCGGCGGGCGCGGAACGCTCCGCGGCGGACAGCTCGGCGTCCTCGACCGGCGGCGGCACCGTCACCGGGCGCGGCACGTCGCTCGCCGCGAGCTGCTGCGCCAGGTCGGCTACCCGCCGCGCGCCTTCGGGCGGCGTCGCCGCGGGCAGTCCGCCGCGCCCGGCGGGCCGGACTCCCGGAAGGGAGCCGTCGCCGCCGGAACGAAGAAGGGCCGCGAGCCGCGCCACGTCGGCCGGGAGAAGAAAACCGTTCAGCCGCACGAACGCGTGCAGCGCCTGGTTGACGAGCGCCTCGCGGTCCGATCGCATCTCCGCCGCCATGGCGCCGAGCGCGTCCCACAGGTCGTCGGGGACGAGGAGCGTGCGGGGGGTCTTCGCGCGATCGTCGCTCATGGCAGTCAGCTCGAGCCGATGCGCGCGGGCTCAGCGATAGACGAGCACTCCCTGGACGCTGGTGTTGATCAGGATGGGATTGGCCTGGAGCAGCTCGTTTGCGCCGGTGACCGACGAGAAGAGCAGCGAGGGAACGCGCGGCGAGCTGTAGGCGTAGACGGACGTCGCCAGCCCCGAGGTGATCAGGGAATCGCGGTAGAGCACGATGGAGCTGTTGTCGTTGAGCGAGAAGGCGAAGCCCGCCACCGGCGTGGCGGGTTCGCCGGTGACCGTGAACCGCATCGCCACGTCCGAGGCGGCGAGGGGCGGCGCGGAGTCGGAGTAGTTGCGCGGGTAGTCGTAGCGGCGGGCGTGGGCGGTGAAGGTGCCGTCGGGCAGCACCCTGCCGCGGACCGTGCTCCCCTCGAACACCAGCCACGGCTGCGCGCCGCCCGTGCGGATCTCGGCCACCGCTCCGAAGCCAGGACACCCCGCCGGGTTGAAGCCCACCGAAGGATCGGCCGGCTCCAGCAGGAGCGAATCGTCGGTCAGGGACCGGATGGTGAGCTGGAAGCGCAGCGGTCCCAGAGACTCCCTGGAGATCAGGGCCTGGCAGGCCGGTGACGGGTCGGACTGGACGTAGGCGGCGAAAGCGACCACGTCGCCGGCGGCGAGGTGGATGGCCGGGTCCTGCATCCAGCGGCTCAGGTTCGCGGGAGGCGTCTTGAAGAGCAGCGTGCCGTCGGGATTGGTGGTGACGGTGCCCGCGCGGCGGTCGAGCCCGGGGATGGGCGAGTGCCAGATGGCGCGCCACTTGCCGCGGCGGGTGACGCCGGCCTGCAGCGAGGCAGGGTCGACCACGAGCGTGGGCACCGCGGTGGCCTGCGCCGGACTGAGCACCGGAAGCACGTCCACCGTCGGGTCCAGCCCGGTGGGGACGGTGTTGAGGGCGAAGAGCGCGCTGCTCACGTAGCGCCGGTTGACCACGTCGATGAAGTAGGTGGCGCCGTCGCTCGCGGTCATGGCGGCGAGCAGCGGGAAGGTGCGCGTGGGCGTTCCGCTGGTCACGCTGATGCTGAGCGGCGTGCAGGGAGCGCGGGTGCAGGGGGTGAGATCCGGCGACACCAGCGGATTGTTGGGGTCGTTGTTGGGAGGCACCGCGCGCGTGAATGTGCCGTCCAGCGGGATGCCGGGGCCGGGGACGCCCAGGGGCTGCATCTGCTCCGGCGCTCCCTGGGCGAGCACGTCGAAGGGCGGTACGGGGAGGATGGCTCCGTCGGTGGTGCGGGCGAAGAGCACCCCGCCGGGGTCCAGGTCGATGCCGGCGGTGGCGCTGGAGCAGTCCGGCCCGGTGCCGCTGCAGGCGAGGGGCTCGAGGACCATCATGAGGATCTCGCCCGGGGGATGGACGATGTCCGGCTCCGCCTCGTTCCCCGAAGGGGGGAACTGGAACCAGGTGGGGCTGGCCGCGACGGAGCGCACGCGGCGCCCGCGCGCGGAGATGCGGTTGGACGCGCAGGGCCCGCCCGCGATCCCGGTCGAGGCGACGTGGATCACGCCGCCCGCCGCCCCGAGATCGGCGATGTAGACGTCGGCGTCGCTTCCTGCGGGGACGGCGATGCGCGCGGGAACCGTGCCGGCCTCGAGCGTGCACCTGGAATGGACGGTGACCTGGGGGAGGTTGGCGGCGTCGAAGCCGACGTCGAGCCGGATCAGCTCCGGCGCGAGCGTGACCACGTACGCCGTGACGGTGGACCCGGCGGGGGCGGAAGTCTCGATCAGGCGGTTGTCGTCGAGCGGGTTGGCGGCGGCCACGTCCACCGCCTGCGCCTGGACGTCCAGCCGGGTCACCGTCGGGGCGGCACCGCCGTCGGCCTGCAGCGGAACCCCGCCGTCGGCGCGCTGCACGAGACCATAGGCGTCGACGATGGCGACGGTGGAGTCGGCGCCGACCGAAAGCGCCACGCCCGCGGGGATGCCGTCGGAGCGGGTCAGGCGCGCGCCGGCGACGTGCAGCGGCTGGTTGCCGGTTTCGACGTTGACGGGGAACACGCGGATCGGCGCCGGCACGAACTGGAAATTCTGATTCGCCGGGCAGGGATCGGCGGGATCCACGCCGCCGTCGACGAGCAGCTTGTGGTTGCAGATCTGCAGCGCGCGCAAGGAGTCCTGGCCGGAGTTGGCGATGAAGAGCACGTCGCGATCGCCCGCGGCGGTGGCGGCGGCGCCGCTGGGCGCAGTGAATTCCCCGGTGGCGGTGGTGATGGGCGTGGAGCTGCAGGCGGCCGCCAGCAGCGCCGCGGCCATCGGAAGCCGCCTCATGGGCAGCTCCCCACCCGCGCCCGGAGCTTCGCCTCCGAGGGCGCGCTGGTGTTGAGCTGGATCAGACCGATGCTGCAGGAGTGGAACACGGTGGTGGCGAGGCAGACCGAATCCGGCGGCTCGTCCGCGGGACAGGGGAGCTGCTGGATGGTGAAGGGCGAGTCGCCGACCCGCCGGACCTGGGCCACCACCCGATCCACCCCCGTATCGTAGATGGCCACCGCGCCCAGCTTCTCCGCCGCGATGGCGATCAGATCGGGGCCTCCGCCGGGACGCTTGATCAGCGTCATGTCGGCGGGCGAGGCGGGAACGGGCACCGCGCTGCGTACCCGCGGCGCGACCGAAGGCTGCGAAGGCAACTCGATCCGCACCAGCGCGTCCGGAGCGCGCATGGTCGCCCACAGCGTCATTGGCACTCCTGCCGGGTCGGGATCGGCGAGGAGGAGCTGGGTGGTCTGGGTGCTCTGCACGTCGCTGAAGAGCTCGATGGCGGTGGGGAACGCCGCGGCCTGCGCGTCCACGTTGACGATGCGCAGCAGATTGGAGTTCTGGCCGAGGCAGATGCCGCTGCCCGGCTCGCCGGCGCCGCTGTTGGCGAACCGCTCGTAGCATCCGCCGAGGTAGAGCTGCCGCCGCGCGGCGTCGAACGCCATCGGCCCCACCGCGTCGCCGTTGGCGACGAAGCGGGAGGCAACCGACATGGTGAAGAGCACCTGCGTCGGGTCGTTCATGTCGAGGGCGGCCACGTTGGAGCTGCTGAAGATGACGCCGCCGGAGATCTCGTCGACGTGCGGCACCACGCTGCTGACGAAGAGGACCGGGCGCGGCGCGGGCTGCCCCGGCCCCTGGGTGTCGCCGGGGACGATGGTGTAGGGCCCGTCGAGATGGGCGGTGGCGGAGAGATCGACGAGACCCTTGCGGCAGTCGCGCGCCGCGGTGTCGCCGGCGCCGTCGGCGCAGGAGAGCACGCCCCCGGGCGCGACGGCGACCGCGTTCAGCTTGCCGGTGTCGCGCGAGCCGGTGAAGGCGACGTTGCCGCGGGAGTTCAGCACCAGCGGCCCGGCGTAGTTGCCGATCATGATCGCGTCGGCGAATTTGATGTCGCCGTTCGCCTGGTCGCAGCCGGCGGGCGCGGGCGGCGGGACGTCGCAGTCGCGGTGGAGGGAGAAGAGGCTGTCGAGATAGGACTTGCGGATGCTGGCGACGGTGCCGGCGTCGAAGGCGTGATTGAAGTTGCCGTTGGCCACGAGAAGGGTGCCGTCGGGCGCGACCGCGAGACCGGTGGGGAAGAACAGCCGCCCCGGCTGGCGCCCGTTGGGGCCGAAGGGCGGTGGCAACAGCTCGGAAGAAGCCGTGTTGCACGCGGCGAGCAGGGCTGCCACGAGGGCGAGGCTCATCTTCATGCGAGCGGCCTTCCTAGGGCCGACCGGCCCCGGGGTCAAGCCGTTTTATCCACCTGCAACCTGGAGAAATCCGCCAGCGGCGCGAACAGCTCGTGCAGGGAGCGCAGGAGCGCGAGCCGGTTGTCGCGCTGCGCCGCGTCCGGGTCCATCACCATCACGTCGTCGAAGAAGCGATCGGTCACCGGCCGCAGCTCCGCGAGGGCGGCGTAGGCGCCCAGGTAGTTCTCCTCGTCCTCCTCCAGCGCCGCGGAGACGCGCTCGCGGCTCTCCTCCAGCGCCGCCGCCAGCGCCTGCTCGGCCGGCAGCTTGCAGAGCTCCCGGCGGAATCCCACCTGCGCGAGCCCCTTCTGCTGCGCCTGGAGGAGGATGTTGCCGATGCGCTTGAACGCCGCCGCGGTGGCCTCGAACTGCGCGCGGCTCTTCTCGCGGACGGTCTGCAGCGCGGCCAGCCGCTTCTCCAGCGACACCAGATCGCGGGCCCCGGTGTGGAGCGTGGCCTGGATGGAGTCGGGCTGGCCCTTCTCGCGCAGGAGCACCTCCAGCCGCCCGAGGAGGAACTGCCAGACCTTCTCGCGCGCGGAGGCGTCGTCCTTGCCGTGCAGCTTCTGGGCGGCGAGCAGCGCCTCGTCCATGTCGAAGCGGTACTTGCGCGCGAGCGTCACGCGCAGAAGCCCCAGCGCTGCCCGGCGCAGTCCGTAGGGGTCGGCGGTGCCGCTCGGCTCCTTGCCCAGGCCGAAGAGGCCGACGAGGAGGTCGAGCCGGTCGGCCATTCCCAGGAGCGCCCCGGTGTCGCCGGAGGGCAGCAGCTCCTCCGCGCCGCGCGGCAGGTAATGCTCGAAGATCGCGTCCGCCACCTCGGCGGGCACGCCGTCGTGCAGCGCGTAGACGCGGCCCATGATCCCCTGCAGCTCGGGAAATTCGCCCACCATGCCGGTGGTCAGGTCTGCCTTGCACAGCTCGGCCGCCTGCGCGAGCGCGCCGGGCTCGCCCTTGCCGGTGGCGCCGTGCAGCCAGAGCGACAGCTCGCGCAGCCGCGCCGAGCGGTCCAGCTCGCTTCCCAGGCCCTGCACGAACGTGCGCCGCGCGAGCCTCTCCACCCGCGCCCGGAGCGGCAGCTTGCGGTCCTCGTCGAAGAAGAACTTGCCGTCGGAGAGCCGCGCGCGCAGCACGCGCTCGTAGCCGCGCCGGCTCACCGCCGGGTCGCGCACGCGGGTATTGGAGACCGCGACGAAAGCCGGGAGCAGACTTCCCTTCCCGTCCTGGACGGCGAAGTATTTCTGGTGCCCGCGCATCTCCGAGACCAGCACCTCCGGCGGAAGCTGCAGGAAGTCCCTGTCGAAGCTGCCCGCCACCGCGGAGGGCTCCTCCACGAGGCCGGTGACGGTCTCGAGCAGCTCCTCGTCGGGCCTCGGTGCTCCGCCGGCCTCGCGGGCGGCGCGCGCCACTTCCTCCTCGATGCGCTTGCGCCTCTCCGCCCAGTCCGCCAGCACGTGCGCCTTGCGCAGCACTTCCACGTACGCGCCCGCGGAGGGCAGGGGGAGCTCGCCCGGCGCGGCGAAGCGGTGGCCGCGCGTCACCGGAGCGCTCACCACGTCGGCGAAGCGGATCTGCAGCGGCTTTCCGTCGAGCGCCGCCGCGATCCAGTGCACCGGGCGCGCGAAGGCGTCGGCCTCCAGCGAATCCCAGCGCATCGACTTGCGGAAGGGAATGCCGCGGACGATCTGCTCGAGCAGCGGCGGCAGCGCCTCCGCGGCGGTCTGGCCGCGCACCTCCTGCTCCACCACCACCCGGTCGCCCTCGACGCGCAGCGCGTCCAGGGGCACGCCCGCCTTGCGCGCGAACCCCTCCGCCGCCTTCGTCCACTTGCCGTCCTGCTGCGCCTGCCGGAGCGGCGGACCTGCGATCTTCTTGCGCACGTCAGGAGCGCGCGCGGCGATGGCGGTGACGACCAGCGCGAGCCTGCGCGGCGTGGCGTAGGTGGAGATGTTCGCCCGCTGGCCTTCGCCCTCGCCGTTGAGGCGCGCGTCGTCGAGGCCCTTGTTGATCTCCGCCGCCATCCACTCCAGCGCGGGCCGCTGGAAGCTCGCGGGCAGCTCCTCGGTGCCGATCTCGAAGACCAGATCCATCAGCGCCGCTCCGCCTTCGCCGCCTTGGCCGGCGCATCCTCGAGCAGCTCGGCATGGCGGGCCAGCTCGCGCTCCGCGAGGGCGCGGTCCTTGAGCGCGGGGAACTTCATCCGCGCGCGGATGGCGAGGTAGAGCCTGGCGCAGTCGTGGGCCAGCTTGCGGACGCGCAGGATGTATCCCTGCCGCTCGGTCACGCTGATGGCGCCGCGCGCGTCGAGCAGGTTGAAGGCGTGCGAGCACTTGAGGCAGTAGTCGTAGGCGGGCAGGGGCAGCTTCTTCTCCACCAGCGCGCGGCACTCCTTCTCGTACTCGTCGAAGAGGCGGAAGAGCCGGTCGGGATCGGAGGCATGGAAGCTGTACTCGCTCTGCTCGCGCTCGTTCTGCCAGAAGACGTCGCGGTAGGTGAGCTTCGTCCCGTCGGGATAGGTGCAGAAGACGAGATCGTAGATGTCGTCCACGCCCTGCAGGTACATGGCGATGCGCTCGAGGCCGTAGGTCAGCTCCGCCGCCACCGGCCGGCACTCGAAGCCGCCCGCCTGCTGGAAGTAGGTGAACTGCGTCACCTCCATGCCGTCGCACCACACCTCCCAGCCGAGCCCCCAGGCGCCCAGCGTGGGCGATTCCCAGTCGTCCTCGACGAAGCGGAGATCGTGGTCGGTCGAGGTGATGCCGATGGCCCGCAAAGAGCCGAGGTACAGCTCCTGCACGTCCTTGGGGCTGGGCTTGAGGATCACCTGGTACTGGTGGTGCTGGTGCAGGCGGTTGGGGTTCTCGCCGAAGCGGCCGTCCGCGGGCCTGCGCGACGGCTCCACGTAGGCCACGTTCCACGGCTCGGGCCCGAGGACGCGCAGGAAGGTGGCGGGGTTCATGGTGCCCGCCCCCACCTCCAGATCGTAGCCCTGCATCAGGGCGCAGCCGCGCCCGGCCCAGTAAGTCTGGAGCGAGAGCAAGAGGCCCTGGAAGTCGGTGGGAGCGCTCGCGGTCGGCATCGGGCGCGGGACCGTAGACGCCGCGCGGCGAATGCGCAAGAGCGCCGCCCCAGGGCTTTACGGCTCCGTGACGGCGCCGGCGGCCAGGGTCGCGCTACGGGCCGGAGCGGGCGCGGCCGGCTGAGCGGCCGCAGCGGGCTGCGGGGCCGGAGCCGGCGGCGGGGCGGGCGGCACCGCGGCAAAGACGCCTCCGCGCTGCGTCGCCTTGACCCGGTACATCGCCTCGTCGGCGCGCAGGACCAGGTCGTCGGGCTCGCGCGCGTCGTCGGGAAAGGCGGCCACCCCCAGGCTGGCGGTGAGCGCGAGCGGGCCGTAGGGCCGGTCGGCGAGGAACGGCTGCCGCGCGATCTCCGCGCCGATGCGCCGCGCCGCCGCCACCGCCTGGTCCTTGCTGGTCTCCGGCATCAGGATGACGAACTCGTCCCCGCCGTAGCGCACCGGCACGTCGGTGGAGCGGAGCGTCTTGAGCAGGAGC
>DATDMU010000170.1:0-6855 GCA_036518615.1 Myxococcales bacterium | reverse complement strand
AAGACTGCCGGCAGATTATCGATGCAGAAATAGCCGAGATCTTCGAGCGCCTTGGTGGCGGTGGACTTGCCCGCGCCCGACAGCCCGGTGACGAGCACGATCCGGTGCGTGCTCGCGCCCCGCGGCGGCGGGTTGTTCTCGTCGACGACGATCGCGATCCGCTGCACCTCGTCGCTGGCGCCATGGCTGACCAGCTCCAGCAGCTTGGGCAGCAGCATCACCGGCAGGTTGTCGATGCAGAAGAAGCCCAGGTCTTCGAGCGCCTTGGTAGCCGTCGACTTGCCGGCGCCGGAGAGACCGGTCACCAGCACGATGCGGTGCGTGTCCGCGCCGCGCCGGGGAGGATTGTTCTCCGCGGCAGGCAAGCCTATTCGACCTCGTCGCCGATGCCGCGGGTGAGCGTCGCCTGGGCGATCTCCTTGGAGAGCTTCTCCTGGAACTCGCGCGCCGAGTGGTGGCCCTGCAGCTTGAGCAGGTGGTTGCGGGCCGCCACCTCGACGATGGTGGTGAGGTTGCGGCCTGGCCGCACCGGCACGACCAGGAGCGGCACCTCGACGTCGAGCATCGTGTACTTCTGCTCCTCCACGCCCAGCCGGTCGTACTCGACCTTGTCGTCCCACTCGACCAGCTCCACCACCATCTCCACCTTCTTGCGCTCGCGCACCGCGGAGACGCCGAAAAGGTCCTTGATGTTGATGATGCCGATCCCGCGGATCTCCATGTGATGCTTGATGATCTCGCTGCCGCTTCCGTAGACGCTGCCGCCCTGCTTGCGCTTGAGATCGACGATGTCGTCGGCCACCAGCCGGTGCCCGCGGGTGACGAGGTCCAGCGCCAGCTCGCTCTTGCCGATGCCGCTCTTGCCGAGGATGAGCACGCCCACGCCGATGACGTCGATGAGCACGCCGTGGACCGAGGTGCTGGCCGTCAGCGCCTCCTGCAGGAAGGCCTCGATGTGGTCGATGAACGTGGAGGAGAGGTGGCTCGTGCGCAGGAGCGGCACGCGCGCGTCGGTGGCCTCGCGCTTCATCCAGTCGTCCACCGGAAGGTTCTTGGTGACGATCAGGCAGGCGAGCGGAAGCTGGAAGAGGTTGCGCATCCGGCGCAGCGCCTCCTCGTGCTTGAGGGTGGCGAGAAAGCTGATCTCGGTGTTGCCGAATACTTGAAGGCGGTCCTTGTGGATGTGCTCGGTGAAGCCGCTCAGCGCCAGGCCTGGCTTCTGGATCCGCGAGCTGACCACCTTGCGGTCGAGGCCGCTCTCGCCGCCGAGCAGTTCGAGGCGCAGATCGAAGTCCTTGTCCTTGAGCAGCTGCTCGATCGTGATCGCATCCATCGATCCAATCAGTGTAACACCGCTCTGCCCCTCGGCTCTACCTGAACAGGGCCGGATACCAGCGGAAGGTGCAGGCCTGCCCGCCGAGATCCTGCTCGACGAGCGTCCCGTCGCGCCCGAGGACGAAGGGGCCGCTGCCCAGCTCCGGCGGGGCGAATTCGCCGCAGCGCGCGCCGGCCGGCGAGAACAGCTCCACGCCGGCTCCCGCGCCCTGCCTGCGCAAGGCGTTCCCGCGCCCGCCGGGAAGCAGGAACAGCTCGCGCAGGCGAGCCTGCGCAAGCCACGCGGGCGCGCTTCCGAAACGGGCCGAGCGGGGCACTGCGGCCGCGGCGATGGAGGCGTTCTGGTCCTGGTCCACGGCATCGACGGCGAGGCTGCCGTCCGCAAGCGGAAGGAGCGCGCGGATCCTGCAGGGCGACGGCCTGAAGACGGCGGAGACCGCTGCGCCGGCGCGATCCAGCCACACCGCGCTGCAAGGCTGGTCGACGGGGCCGAAGACGAGGAGCGTGTCTCCGCTGGTCGACACGCCCGCGACCCAGGGCACCGCCTGATCCGGAGCCGCCGTGCTTCCCGTCGCCGCCACGGCGCTCGCCGCCAGCCTGCCCTTGGCATCGAACCGCTCGTAGCGGAGCGTGAAGGCGGCCCTGGCCCGGGTGAGCGCGAACCCCACCGCCCCGCCCGCGGGGTCGGGCACCAGCGCATCGACGTCCGCGCTGGTGGTCGCAAGATCGTGGCCCTGGGCGTCGATGGCATGGAGATCGATGCGCGGCGGGTCCGCGGCCAGCAGCTCGACGCCCGTGAAGCCGTCCGGCTGCGCGATCAAGGCGGTGGGGCCGCTGCCCGCCGGATAGGCGTGGCTCGAAACCACCGATCCATCCCGCGCCCGGAAGAACGACCAGGTGGTCCGGTGGATGCCGTTCGCATCGAAGGTGCCCACCCGCAGCGCGACCGTGCCGGTCCCGTCCGGAGGCGCCGGCGAGCAGATCTGGCTGGGATCGCCGACGTCGAGGTCGGTGAAGAACGGCGTGCCCGCATCGGCGGGAACGAGGCCCTCGCAGCCCGCGGCGACGCCCCCGTCGGCTCCCGCATCGGCGCCGGCGTCGGGCGCGCCCGGCCCGGCATCGATGGCGCCCGCGTCCGCCGCCTGGGGCAGACCGGCGTCCGCGACGCCGCCCCCCGCAGGAACCACGCCGGGGCCCGTGACTGCGTTGCCGCGCGTGCTCCCGCCGCCGCAGGCTGCCAGGAGCAAGGCGAGAAGAAGGACGCTCCGCCGCATTGCCAGACCCCCCGCACGTACGTTGTGCATGCGGCCGGGGACTGCCCACCCGGGGCAGCAGGCAAGCGCCCGCCCGTGTTATTCGGTGCAGGGATGCCGCCCGACAAATCGAGCCTCAAGGCGGTGTTCGCGCAGACGCCCTTCCGCACGCTCTGGTTCGCGCAGTTCGTCAGCGTCTTCGGCGACTTCATGGCGCTGTTCGGCGTGATCAGCCTGATCACCTTCCGGCTGCACGGAAACGCGGTGGACGTCTCCCTGGCCACCGTCGCGTACCTCGCCCCCTTCTCGGTGGTCGCGCCAGCCGCCGGCGTGCTGGTGGATCGCTGGCCGGTGAAGCGGGTGATGATCGCAAGCGACCTGATCCGCGCCGCCATCGCCGCCGCGCTGGTGCTGGTGCGCGACGTCCACCAGATCTGGGCCGTCATGGCGCTGCTCGGGTTCATGTCCTGCTTCTTCGCGCCGGCCCAGTCGGTCGTGCTGCGGACGGTGGTGCCGGCAAAGGATCTGCTCGCCGCCAATGCGCTGCTCGCGCAGGCGTTCTACGCGGTGCGCATCCTCTCGCCCGCGCTGGCCGGAGCGCTGGTGGCCTGGCTCACCGAGAAGGCGTGCTTCTGGATCGACGCCGGCAGCTTCCTCTTCTCCGCCTCGATGATCGCGCGGCTCACCGTCAACCGCGCGCCCTCCGGCAGCGATCGCTCGCTGCGCGGGTTCGGCCGCGACTTCCTCGAGGGGAACCGGTTCATCTTCACCCACCGCGGCCTCTCCTTCGCCTTTCTCGCCAGCGCCGCCGCCATGTTCATGCTCAGCTCGTTCAGCCCGCTCATCTCCGTCTACGTCCGGGACACGCTGCACGCCGGCACCGTCTTCTACGGCGCGGTGAGCTCGATGGTCGGGGTGGGCCTCATCGCCGGCACGCAGGCCGTCCACCGCGCCGCGAAGGACAGGAGCATGGTGGACGTGGTCACCGCGGGCCTCTTCGGCCTGGGCGCAGGCGCGGGGCTGCTGGGCGGCTTCCAGAGCAAGGTCTCCGCCGCGCTCAGCACCCTGACCATCGGCGCCGCCATCGCCTTCGTGATGGTGCCGGCCCAGACGCTGTCGCAGAAGGAGACGCCGCCGGCCATGCAGGGCCGGGTGAGCAGCACCTTCATGTCGCTCTTCTCGCTCTCGCAGGTGCTGGGCCTGTCGCTCTCGGGCGTGCTCGCCGCGCAGCTCGGCATCCGCCAGCTCTTCCTCGCCGCCGCGGCGGCGCTGGCGCTGCTGTCGCTCGCGGGCTTCCTCTGGCTGCGGCCGCAGCCGGAAGCCGCCTCGGGCTAGTACTTCGCGTCCTCTTCCGAGATGAGCCGGAAGATGGCAGGGGCGCCCTCCGCGTCGAGGATGGACTGGCGGAACTGCGGCTGCTTGAACAGGCGCGAGATCCGCGCCAGCGCCTTGAGGTGCAGCCCCGCCGAGTTGTCCGGCGCGAAGAGCACGAAGAAGAGGTAGGTGGGCTTGCCGTCGATGGCGGAGAAGTCCATCCCGGTCTTCTTGCGGGCGAAGGCCGCGATCAGCCCCGGCAGGCCGGGCAGCTTGCCGTGGGGAATGGCCACCCCTTCGCCGATGCCGGTGGACCCCAGCCGCTCGCGCTCGAGAAGGGTTTCGGTCAGGCGCCCCGGCGAAAGCGTCGGGTAGGCCCGCGCCAGCCCGGCGCAGAGCTCGCCGAGCACGCCCGCCTTTTCCGTCGAGGCCAGGTCGGGCAGGACCAGGTCCTCTCGCAGGAACTCCGCGATGCGCATCGCGCGGCAGTCTACTTCACTTCGCGACGGCCTGGCGAAGCTCGCTCTCGCCGTCCGGCGCGATGAGCCCGAAATTGCCGTCCTTGCGCCGGTAGATGACGTTGACCTCCGGGCTGTCCGGCCGGGTGAAGACGAGGAAGTCGTTGTTGAGCAGGTCCATCTGCATCAGCGCCTCCTCGATGCTCATCGGCTTGGCGAGGAACTCGTCGCGGCGGATGACCTCGGGCGAGAGCCCGTCCAGCTCGGGGGCCGCGAGCACCTCGTAGCGCACCCGGATGGGGCCGTTGGCGTGCACGTGGGAAGGCCGGTGGTTCTTCAGGCGCTCCTTGTGCTTCTTGAGCTGCCTTTCGATCTTGTCGATGGCGGTGTCGATGGAGGCGTACATGTCCTCCGACTTCTCCTTGCCCCGCACGTGGAAGTTCCCCGCGTGCAGGTTGATGTCGGCGTGATGCAGGTAGCGCTCGAGAAAGAGCGTGACGTGGGCCTCGGTCACCTTGTCCAGGTACTTGTCGACCACCTTGGAGAGCTTGTCCTGCACGTGGTTTCGCAGAGCGTCGGTGGCGAACATGTTCCGGAAGGTGATGTTGACCTGCATGGAGTGACCTCCAGATCGGCGAGGCGTTGGACCGGAATTTCCTGACCGCAGGCCGCCGTGGGGGGGCGCCGGGTCAGAAGAACCTCTTGCGCTTGCTGGACGGCAGGATTCCGAGCACCTCCCTGTATTTCGCGACGGTGCGTCGCGCGATGTCGACGTTCTGCGACCTCAGGACCTCCACGATCTTTTGATCGCTGTACGGCTTGTCGCCAGGCTCCGCGGCGACGATCTGTTTGATCTGGTTCTTCACCGCCTCCGAGGCGATGTCGTCGCCGCCGTTGGCGCGGGCGATGGAGGAGTTGAAGAAGAACTTCAGCTCGTAGATGCCCTGGGGCGTGTGCACGTACTTGTTGGTGGTGACGCGCGAGACCGTGCTCTCGTGCATGCCGATGTCCTCGGCCACGTCGCGCAGGATCAGCGGCTTGAGATGGGCGATTCCCTTGTCGAGGAAGTCGCGCTGGAACTTGATGATGCTGTCGGTCACCTTGACGATGGTGCGCTGCCGCTGGTGGATGCTGCGGATCAGCCACACCGCCGAGCGCAGCTTCTCCTGGATGTACTCCTTGGTCTGGGCGCCGGCGCCGTTCTTGAGCGCGTTCCGGTAGTGCTGCGAGATGCGCAGCTTGGAGAGCCCGTCGTCGTTGAGCACGGTGACGTACTGGTCGCCGATCTTGTGGATGTAGACGTCCGGCGTGATGTACTGCGGCTCCTCGCCCGAGTAGTTGCGGCCCGGCTTGGGGTCGAGGCGGGAGAAGAGCTTGACGGAGGCCACCACCTCCTCGAGCGAGACGTGCAGGTCCTTGGCGATGGCCTGGTACTTCTTCGATTCCACGTTGCGCAGGTGCCGGCGGATGATCTGCGGCAACAGCTCCGCGTCCGGATCGTCCTTGCCCTCTCCCTCGCTGATGAAGTGCTTGGCCTGGACCAGCAGGCACTCGCGCAGGTCGCGCGCGGCGCAGCCCACCGGATCGAAGCGCTGGATGATCTTCAGCACCTTCTCCGCGGTGGCCGCGTGCACGCCGGCCTCCAGCGCCAGGGGGATGAGCGGGTCGCAGAGGCTCTTGGGCTTGCGCGCCTCCTGCTCGCGCCGCAGCGCCTCCAGCGCCTCCGGCGCGACCGCGGGAATCTCGGCAGGCTTGTCCGGGTCGTCCGGCGGCGCCGGCTCGAAGGCGGGAATGGAGGGCTGCAGGTCCGGGTCCACCACCAGGTAGCCGTCGCGGTTCAGGTTGCCGATGATCAGGCCCCCGACGCGCTCCTCGGACTCGGAGAGGCCGGCCATCCGCAGCTGCGCCATCAGGTGCTCGGTGAGGCCCTCCGCGCGCGTGAGCGTGCTCTCGATCGAGGGCAGGTCCTCGGAGTTGAAGCCGCCCGCGGAGGGGGCGGTGTGCTGGGTCTGGTAGTTGTCGAGGTACTGCTCCCAGTCGATGTCCTCGCGCTTGACCTCGCCCTCGTTGGCCTTCTTGAGGTCGGGCTGCGCCACCTCCGGGGCGGGAGCGGCGAGCTCGCTGGCCTCGATGCTCTCGTTGAGGGTGGAGACCAGTTCCGGCGGCGCCTCGTTCAGCTCGGCCTCGGCGCCCTCCTGCGGCTCCTCGAGCAGCGGGTTCTGCTCCATCTCCGAGCGGATCAGGTCCACCAGCTCGAGTCGCGACAACTGCAGGAGCTTGATCGCCTGCTGCAGCTGGGGCGTCATCACCAGCTGCTGCGACAATCTGAGGCTCTGCTTCAGCTCCAACGCCATCGCTCCCCTCTCTACTCCAGCTTGAAGCGCTCGCCGAGGTACACGGCGCGCGCGCGTTCCGAGGCGGCGATCTGCGCCGGCGTCCCGGATTCCAGAAGCTTGCCTTCCACCAGCAGCACGGCGCGGTCGCAGATCCCCAGC
>DATDMU010000169.1:0-9738 GCA_036518615.1 Myxococcales bacterium | reverse complement strand
CCTCATCATGGGAGCTTACAGAACCGCCGGCCTGATATAGTAGCGTCAACTGCGGCGCGAATGCATTTGGCATTTTCGAGCCGATCTCGAATGGCCGCTCCTATCGTAGCTCCGATGCGCGACGCCTCCATCGAGGACGTTCTCGTGATGTTGGTCGCGCTGACGACCTACATGGACCGTCGAGCAGTCACATCCAGCCATGACGCGTAGTTATCGCTCGCCGGAGTGTCCGCCAACATGTCGATCAGTTTCTGGGTGATGACAGTCGGCCTCTCGGCGTCGTCGTCGCCGAAACAGGCTCACCCTGGGTTGCCATTGGGCTCGTGTTCGCACAGGGCCATCATTTACGCGCGGTTGACCGCTGCCGGCGAGCGGGTAGAGGACTCACTGCCACGCAGGGCCTTTCCGCTCCCTGCTAGAGTCGCCACCCCACGCGCAGGAGCCAGACCGACGGCGCCACCACGGGAGCGTCCCGGCCGGGACGCTCCTGCGTGAACCGCTCCGACGCGAGCGGATCGGTCCAGCCCGAGGGCACGTGCTCGAGGGCGTGGTGCCGGTAGTTGGTCAGGACGTAGCGGACCGCGTGCTTCGCCTCGCGCGGCGTCTTGAGCGGATGCGCGTGGTAGCGGTCGGTGAAAACCGGCCCACGCCGGCCCGAAAGGTTGTTGAGTCGCCGCGCCAGCCGCGTGGCCAGCCCCTGCATGCCGCGCGAAAGCGCGGCCTGGCTCTCCGCCTCGACGATGAGGTGCAGGTGGTTGCCCTGGATGGAGTAGTGGATGATGCGCACGCCGAACCGCTCGCGCGCCGCCCGAAAGGCGTCTTCCACGACCTTCGCGCGCTGGTACGAGCGCAGGTAACCCACGCCGGCCTGCAGCCGCATCGTCACGTGCACCGGATGCCGCGCAGCGAAGTCGGCGCGTCTCAGATGAGGAACCCCGGGACCGACGAGGCCGGGATGCGGCCGGGTTCTCGGCCTGCCCGCGCCCTTCCGCCTCCCTCCGCGACTGGGGAACTTGAACGCCGTCTGGAGCGGCACGATGCTCATCGTGGAGTTTGAATAGCATACTTCTTCACGAAGGTCAACCCGAATCCGGGGGTCCAGACCGGATAGATCACTTACAGATCAGCGTCAGGAGATCGCTGACACGGACCTATGACATCGCTGACAGGTAGTTGCCGGGAGGGACGCCCGGTGCCTTGGAAGGAGACCTGTCAGGTGCAGGAGAGACTGAAGCTGATCATGGAGATCGAAAAGGGTGAGAAGCCGATCGCGCTGCTGTGTCGCGAGTACGAGATCTCGCGACAGACGGCGTACAAGTGGCTTGCGCGCCACCGCCAGGACCCTTGTGCCGCCTCGCTCGAGGACCAGTCGCGGCGTCCATTGCGCCACCCCGGCGAGCTCGATGGCGAGCGCGTCGACCTGATCGCCAGGGCACGACGGACGTGGCCTCATTGGGGACCTCGCAAGCTGCGCATCAAATTGCGCGAGGTGTGGCCCGACGAGAAGCTACCCTCGGCGAGCACGATCGGCAGGGTGCTCAAACGGGCCGGCCTCACCCATCCTCGCAAACGTCGCCGGCGGACGCCCCCCTATACCCAGCCCTTCGCCAGGTGCAGGGCGCCCAATCAGCTCTGGTGCATCGATTTCAAGGGGCACTTCCGCACCGGCGACGGATCGGTCTGCTACCCGCTCACCATTACCGATGCGTTCAGCCGCTTCCTGCTCCGCTGCCAGATCGTCGGGCAGCCCGACACCGCCGAGACCCGCTGGGTACTCGAGTCGGCGTTCCGCGAATATGGGTGGTCCAGACCGGATAGATCGCTGACAGATCAGCGTCACCCCCTGTGCCAGCGTAGTTGTCGCCTCGCGCGAGTGGACTGATTCCAGCGCGCCTGGCGAGGAAAATGACCAGACCATTCTCGCAGGCCTACAAGCAGAAAATGATCGAGCGACTCACGGGCAAGGATGCGGTGAAGGAGCGAGCCAACTTCGTGCTGGAATGGGAGCGGCCGTGCCCACGCTGATGGGCGCCGGCACACGCGCGCCGAGCCGGTGCTCGACCCGATGGGCGACAACGTGGAAACGGTGTGCATCCGCTCGCCCGCTCTTGCGCGCGGCATGCGGCGGCAGCGCGCAGGGGCTCGCCCGCGCGCGCCACGGCGACGAAATCAATGCGTCCTCCGGCGAGCGACCGCGCAATGCGGTCGCGCGGCAACAGATCGCGGTGCGGTTTGCTCGCGCGCGCGACTTCCGTCAGGCAACAACCCCCTGCAAATGGCGCGCGGATCGCAGGGCCTCGTCACCATGCTGGGCGCAGCCGTCGGGCTCGGCTTCGGCATCCTCGTGGGCGTGGGCGGCTTCACCTTCACCTACGCGCGCGGCGGCTCGTACCTGACCAACGACCCCACCGCCTGCGCCAACTGCCACATCATGCGCGAGCAATTCGAGGGCTGGACCCGCTCCAGCCACCACGCGGTGGCCGTCTGCAACGACTGCCACACCCCGCACGATTTCGCGGGCAAGTGGCTCACCAAGGCCCTGAACGGCTGGAACCATTCCTTCGCCTTCACCACCGGCCGGTTCGAGGAGCCCATCCGCATCGGGCCGCGCAACCGCGCCATCACCGAGGCGGCGTGCAGGTCGTGCCACGCGCAGCTCACCGCCACCATCGATCACCCCGGCGACACCGGCGCGGCGCAGAAGCTCGCCTGCCTGAAGTGCCACTGGAACGTCGGGCACGCCCACTGAGGAGTCCCCCATGTCCGAAACAACTCCGAACCCGCCGCGCCGCTCGCTCCTGCGGGTGGCCGTCGTCGTCGGCGTGGTCGCCGCCGCCGCCGCGGCGCTGGTGACCGCGCTGCTCGTCAACATCTTCGAGAAGAAGACCGAGGCGCAGAACCCCTTCTTCCGCGTGGTGGAGATCGGCGACGACGTCGAGGATCCCGCGGTCTGGGGCAAGGACTTCCCGCTGCAGTTCGACCAGTACAAGAAGACCGTGGACCAGGTGCGCACCCGCTACGGCGGGAGCGAGGCGGTGCCGCACACGCCCACGCAGGCCGACCCGCGCGGCGTCGTGGCGCAGAGCAAGCTGGAGGAGGACCCGCGCCTCGTCACCCTCTGGGCGGGCTACGCCTTCTCCAAGGACTTCCGCGAGGACCGCGGCCACGCGTACATGCTCACCGACCAGGAGCTGACCCAGCGGCAGGTGGTGGTGAAGCAGCCCGGCACCTGCATCCAGTGCCACGCCTCGGTCTACCTGCCGATGAAGCGGCTGGGCAACGGCGACCTCACCAAGGGGTTCGAGGCGCTCAACCACATGAGCTATGCGGAGGCGCGCAAGGAAGTCTCGCATCCGGTCGCCTGCATCGACTGCCATGACCCCAAGACGATGGCGCTGCGGGTCACGCGGCCGGCGTTCATGGAGGGCATCGCAAAGGTGAAGGCGTCCGCCGGCATCCAGGACTACGACGTGAACAGGATGGCCTCGCGCCAGGAGATGCGCGCCTACGTCTGCGGCCAGTGCCACGTCGAGTACTACTTCAAGGGCACCGAGAAGCGGCTCACCTTCCCCTGGGACAAGGGCCTGCAGGCGGACCGGATCCTCGCCTACTACGACGAGATCGGCTTCAAGGACTGGGTGCACAAGGAGACGGAGGCGCCCTCGCTCAAGGCGCAGCATCCCGAGTTCGAGACCTGGAGCCAGGGCGTGCACGCGCGCTCGGGAGTCTCCTGCGCAGACTGCCACATGCCCTACATCCGGGTGGGCGCGCAGAAGATCAGCGATCACCACGTGCGCAGCCCGCTGCTCAACGTCGCCAACGCCTGCCAGACCTGCCATCGCTACCCGGAATCGGAGATCCGCGAGCGGGTGGACCAGATCCAGAACCGACACTACGAGCTGCGCAACCACGCCATGGACGCGCTGATGGACCTGATCCGCGACGTCAAGGACGCCAAGGGCAAGGGGCTCGACGACGCGCAGCTGGCGAAGCCGCGGGACTTCCAGCGCAAGGCGGCGTTCCTGCTCGACTTCGCCGAGGCGGAGAACTCCACCGGCTTCCACGCGCCGCAGGAGGGGAGCCGGATCCTCGGGCTCTCGCTCGACTATTCGCGGCAGGGACAGCAGACGCTGGCCATGCTCTGGCGCGAGAAGGCCGGCGCGGGCGCGCCCTCGCAGCCGGCGCGCGCTCCCGAAGGCGTGAATGCGCCGCGCCCGATTCCCGGCGCGGTGGTGAATCCTTCCGAGGCGGCGAGAAGGTAGAGGCGATCAGTCCGCGGCATCCGGGATCTTCGCCGCCTCTGCGAGCAGGAGCGCGTGCAGCGCCGGCCCGGCGGCCAAAAGCCCGGGCGGCGGCGGCGCGCTGCGGTTGAAGCGCACCGGAGCGCCGTCGAGATGCGTGCAGAGGCCGCCGGCCGCGGTGACCAGGGCGACGCCGGCGCAGCTCCCCCACTCCTTGCGCGTCTTCAGCGAGAAGACGCCGTCGGCCATTCCCGCGGCGACGCGCGCAAGCTTGTGCGCCATGCTCGCCATCAGCGCCGGCTTCGCGCCCGCGAGCGAAAGCCCGCGCTCCCATTCCTTGCGCGAGAACAGCAGCGCCGCGTCGCGAAGCGAGGCCGCGGCCGTGACCGCTCTCGGTGCGCCGTTGAGGGTGAGGCCGCGGCCCGCCGCGCCGGCGAAGAGCTCGTCGCGCACCGGGTTGTAGACCACGCCG
Source organism: Myxococcales bacterium (assembly GCA_036518615.1). Taxonomy (GTDB): domain Bacteria; phylum Myxococcota; class Myxococcia; order Myxococcales; family 40CM-4-68-19; genus 40CM-4-68-19. Next base: position 5,025 of record DATDMU010000169.1, on the reverse strand, counting down.
AGCACCGCCACGCCGCCCTCGGAGAGGCCGATGGAGACGACGTACTCGTCGCCGCCCGCGACGTAGTTGCTGGTCCCGTCGAGCGGATCGACGATCCACACCCGCTCGCGGCCGGCCCGCGAACCGTCGTCCGGCGTCTCCTCGGAGAACACCGCGTCGGAAGGAAACGCCGAAAGGAGCCCGGCGCGGATGCGCGCGTCCGACTCGCGATCGGCGGGCGTGACCACCTCGCCCCGGTCCTTGCGCAGCACCGGAACCTTGCCCTGGCAAGCGCGCAGCATGCCGCCGGCGTCGCGCGCCAGGTCCATCGCCAGCTTCAGCTCTCGCTCGAGGGCCACCGCCACCGCACCTTCGCACGGTCCGGCCTTCGGCGGAAGGCGCGTATCCCACCCTGCCCCGGGGCGCTTTGCCGCATGCGGTATTCCGAATCACTTACAATCGAATACCCCAAAACGCGCTGGACCGAGCGGCCGTCCTCCCGCACAATGCACTCCCACAATCTTTCGAATCGAAAGCTCCTCCCGGGGGATGCATGGTTCCGAAGCTTCACGCCGCCTTGCTGTCGTCGCTCTGCGCCTTCGCGGCGCATGCAGCCGACGCGCCGCTGCCGCTCATCACCACCGCCGAGCTGTCGGCGCGGATCAGGTCGGAGGGCGGGCAGCCGCGCGACTTCACGCTGGTGGATGCGCGCACCCGCGTCGAGTACGGCGAGGCGCACATTCCCGGGGCAGTCAACTGCCCTGCGGCCGACGCCGCTGCCCTTCTGCCGAAGCTGGTGAAGGACCGCTCGCGGCGGCTGGTCTTCTACTGCAACGGACCCAAGTGCACCAAGAGCCGGAAGGCGGCGCACGAGGCGGTCGCGCTCGGCTACACCAGCGTGCTCGAATACAACGAGGGCCTTCCCGCCTGGGGACAGGCGGGGCTTCCCGTGCAGGGAAAGCCGCTGCCCGCCTTCGAGGCGCAGGCGGTCTCGCCCGAGCGGCTCTCGCAGATGCGCGGCGGGCCTCGCGCTCCGGTGGTCGTGGACGTGCGCGACCGCGAGGAGTACGAGGGCTTCCACCTTCCCGGCTCGGTGAGCATGCCGCTCGACACGCTGGAGAAGCGCCTGCGCGATCTGCCGCGCGGGCGCGAGATCGTCCTCGTCTGCCATTCCGGGCACCAGAGCCCCATCGCGGCGCGCGTGCTGCACGCGCTGGGCCGCTCCGACGTGAAGAAGCTGGACGGCGGCGTGGTGGCCTGGCAGCAGAAAGGCCTGCCCACCGAGTCGGGCCCCGTCGCCCGGCACTGACCGCGCCGTGCGCATCCAGATTGGCACCCGCGTCCGGCTGTCGCTCGCGGCGATCGTGGCGATCGTCCTGATCCTCGGCGCGCTCGCGTTCCGGGCGATGTACGGGCTCGCCGGCGAGGTCCGGGGTTCGCTCAGCGAGGCGGTGGGGTCGGCCACCGCGCTGGACGGCCTTCGCCTCGATGCCCGTGAGGCGCGCCTGGTCATCGCCGCTTCCGCGGCGGCTGCGACCACCACCGATCTGGCGGTCGCGGACCAGGCCCGGCGCCGCTATCAGGAGCGCCTCGCCGGCCTCGCAGCGCGCAAGAACGCAGGCATCGACGTCGCCGGGCTGGAGGCGGACATGGCGGCGATGATTGCCGTCGGCAAGGAGTTCGCCGAGGCGAACGCCGCGCAGCAGTGGTCGAAGGCGGCAGTGCTCTCGCCGCGGTTCGAGAAGCTCTCCGGCGACCTCGACAAGCGGCTCGCCGTCGTGGCGGCGGCGCAGCGCGCCCAGGTGGATTCCCGCCTCGCCGCGGCGTCGCGCAAGCTGAAGACCCTTGCCGTGGTCTTCGCCTTCGGCATCGCCGGCTGCCTCCTGCTGGGAGGCTTTCTCGATCTCTCGCTGCGGCGCAGGCTGGTCGTGCCGCTGCGCGCGCTCACCGCCGCCACCGCTCGCATCGTGGAGCACGGCGACCTGGCGCAGAACCTCGAGATCCGCTCCGACGACGAGATCGGCGACCTGGCGCGGCGCTTCCAGCAGATGGTGGAGAAGCTGCGCCAGATCACCACCAGCCTGCGCGAGGCCACCGACGTGCTGAGCAGCTCGGTCAAGAACCTGGGCGCTGCGGCCGCGCAGCAAGTCCAGGCCGTGACCCGCCACGCCACCGCGGTGCAGCAGACCAGCGTCACCGCCGGGCAGATCCGGCAGATGTCAGAGCTGGCGGCGCAGCGGGCCGCGGCGCTCCTCGACGCGGTGGCGCGCGCGGACGACGTGAGCGAGGCGGGCGAGACTTCCGTCCAGCGCACGCTGGAGAGCCTGGGCGACATGGCGCTGCGCGCCAGCGCCACCGCGGAGCACATCGAGCTGCTCAAGCAGCGGATGGCGCAGATCGACGCCATCAACGTGACGGTCAAGGGCCTCGCCGACCAGTCGAACATGCTCGCGCTCAACGCCGCAATCGAGGCGGTGCGGTCCGGCGAGCACGGCAAGGGCTTCGCGGTGGTGGCGCGGGAGATCCGCGCGCTGGCGGACGCGTCCATCCAGGCCACCACCCAGGTCCGCGAGATCCTCCACGACATCGGCCGCGCCATCGAAGAGACCGCGCGCACCGGCGACGCGGCCCGGCGCAGGGCGGAGGCCGGCCTCTCCGAGGCGCAGTCCTCCGGTTCCACGCTGCGGCAGCTCTCGGAGATGGTGAAGGAGAGCGCCAGCGGCGTGCGCCAGATCGCCAGCACCATCACGCAGCAGGATGCGGGCGTGGGCCAGATCTTCGCGGCGGTGCGCGACCTGACCGCGCTGATGGACGACACCCGCGAGCGCGTGGACTCCAACGAGCACGCCATCGCGGAGATCCTCGACGTCGCGGCGCGCGTCTCGACGCTGGTGAAGAGCTACCGGACGTAGCCGCCGCTACCGCGGGATGAGCACGAACGCGTGCGCCCGCGGCTGATCGACCTGGCCTTCGCTGGCCAGGATCTGCCCTGCCCGGTTGATGCTCAGCGAGGTGCGCAGCCGCACGTGCAGGTCGGGAATCAGCTCGTTGAGATCCCACATCACCCCGTCGCGGAAGACGTAGGCGCGGCTGTCGTAATGCGCGTTCGCGGGCTCGCTCGGGTCCGGATTCGGATCCGGGTAGAGCTTGTTGTAGACGTTGCCCACCACCAGTCCGGAATCGTTGATGCCGGTGGCCGATACCCAGGGCAGCCCGGGGAGGACGCCCAGATCGTGCATGGCGCCGTCCCAGACGAAGGCATGGATCAGGTCGTCGTCACCCGGCGTCAGGCTGGAGAGGCCGGCCACCTGGCCGAGGCCGTTGATGGCTTGTCCGCGGCTGAAGTTCCCGCCCAGCGATCCCAGGTGATGCAGGGTGCCGTCCCAGAGGAACGCGTGTCGAGGCCCGGAAGCGAGCTGGGACTGGCCGGTCACCTGCCCGCGCTCGTTGATCGCAAAGGAGAGGGTTTCGATTCCGCCGAGCGTGCCGAAATCGGTGGCGGCTCCGCGGTCGAAGAAGAACGAGTGGTGCTCGCCTCCGGGCGTGAGCCAGTCGCCGGCCACCTGCCGCAGCGCATTGACCACGTTGGCCGTGCTCAGGTTGCCGGCGATGCCCAGGTCGGACACGGTTCCCTGGGGGCTGATCAGCACCGCGTGCTTGCCGTCGCCGCGGACCTCGTAGCCGGCCACGTCGCCGCCCGCCCCGATGCCGCTCGCGATGAACGTCCGCGTCTCGCCGGGTGCGAACAGCCGCCGCACCGTGCTGCTGCGGGTGTCGAAGATCCAGGGACCGGAAGGAGAGTTGCCCACCACCTGGCCGGCGTCGTTCATCGCGGCCGGCCGGCTGTCCTCGCCGACGATCGGCGCAAGCTGCACGACGTCGTACTGCGGGTGGCCCGCGGGCACCGGGACGAAGGTGCCCTTGACGTGGTGGTCCTGGTCCATCCTGAAGAGGCAGGTGCCGATGCCGTTGCAGGCGTCGCCCGACCAGAGGATGAAGCGCGAGCCCCAGGCGGGCGTCGGCGTCATCACCACTTCGGTGCCGGCGGGCATGGCGACGGAGCACGTGGAGGGGCAGTCGATTCCTTCGGGCTCCGAGGTGAGCCTGCCGGTCCCGGTGCCCTCGAAGGAGACGGTGAGCGTGAAGCTGCCCGGCGGAGCGGGAGGCGGCGCCGGAGGGCCGGGCGGAGGTGATGGAGGCCCGGGAGGAGGCGGTTGCGGAGGAACCGGATCCGGCGGCGGCCGTACGAATTCAGCGAAGGTCGCGCCGACCTGGACATCGGAATCCATCCGCACGTCGCACGCGCCGCTTCCCGCACAGGCGCCGGTCCAGCCGCCGAACACGGCGCCGGTGGAAGCGACGGCCTCGAGATGGAGCGCCGCTCCGGCGGCGAGCATCATGCTGCAATTCGCGCTGCACGAGCCTTCCGGCCAGCGGATCGAGCCTGGTCCGGAGACGACGAGTTGCAGGGCGTGCTGCTGCGGCGCGACCGAAGGAGCGGGCGCATCCTTCGCCGGCGCCGGCGAGCAGGCGAGCACCAGGAGGCACGCTCCAACCAGGGCACGGGCTGATCGCATGGCCACCTCGCGACTCCGCCTGAAGGTAGCCATGGCCGGACCGCCGCGCAGGGCGATCGGGCCGATGGCGCTTCAGCGCGGCGCGCGGACGGCCGCAGCGCGAAAGCGGCGCGGATCGATCCGGTACTTCCGGATCTTGTATCCGATGATCCGCTCGGTGGAATTGAGGAGCCGCGCCACGCGGGCGCTGTTGCCGCGGGCGCTCTTCAACGCATCGAGGATCAGGTCCTTCTCGTACTGCTCGACCGCGTCGGAGAGCGACGTGTTCATCACCGTCCCCGACGCCTCCGCGGTCTGCAGCGCGGGCGGCAGGTGATGGCCGTGGATCACGTTGGCGTCGGAGGTGAGCACCGCGCGCTCGATGGTGTTTTCCAGCTCGCGGACGTTCCCCGGCCAGTGGTACGCCATCAGCATGTCGATGGCGGTGGTGGAGATGCGCCGGATGCTCTTGCCGTGCTGCCGGCAGTAC
>DATDMU010000168.1:0-2888 GCA_036518615.1 Myxococcales bacterium | reverse complement strand
CTGCAGCACGCGTCCGATCGCGGTGGTCGGCTTTCCCCTCGGCGCGGGCACCACCGCGGCCAAGGTGTTCGAGGCGCGCGAGGCCATCCGCGCCGGAGCCGCCGAGATCGACATGGTGATCAACATCGGCCAGCTCAAGGCGCGCAACTACGCGTACGTGGACCGCGACATCCGCGAGGTGGTGCAGGCGGCGAGACCGCGCCCGGTCAAGGTCATCCTGGAAACCGGCGCGCTGACCCGCGACGAGAAGGTGATCGGCTGCGCGCTGGCCAAGGCGGCCGGGGCGGCGTTCGTGAAGACCAGCACCGGGTTCGGCCCCGGAGGCGCCACCGCCGAGGACGTGGCGCTGATGCGGCAGGTGGTGGGCGACGACGTGGGCGTGAAGGCGAGCGGCGGCGTGCGCACCGCCCATGACGCGCAGAAGATGGTCGAGGCGGGCGCGAACCGCCTGGGCGCGAGCGCCAGCGTGGCCATCGTCACCGGCGCCGTCGCGCCGGCCGGCAGGGAGGAGCCGGCTTTGCCGGCGACGGGCGGAGCCCGAAGGGCGTAGCACTGGTGGGAAGAGAGTGAGGCGATGGGCGGCCGATTCGTCGTGGTGGTGATCGATTCGTGCGGCGCCGGCGAGCTGCCCGACGCGGCGGCGTACGGCGATCGCGGCGCGCACACGCTCGCCAACTGCGCGCGGGCGGCGGGCGGGCTCGATCTGCCCGTCCTCGGCGGCTGGGGCCTCGGCAACCTCACCGCCATCCCGGGCTGTCCGCCCAGCGAGAAGCCGCGCGCCTCGTACGGGCGCATGGCGGAGGAGTCGGAAGGCAAGGACACCACCACCGGCCACTGGGAGATGATGGGCATCCGGCTGGAGAAGGGGTTCACCACCTTCCCGCACGGCTTCTCCCGCGAGCTGATGGACGAGTGGCTGCGCCTGTCGGGCGCTCCGGGCTTTCTCGGCAACAAGCCCGCGAGCGGCACGGTCATCCTCGACGAGCTGGGCGAGGAGCACCTCAAGACGGGCTTGCCCATCGTCTACACCAGCGCGGACAGCGTCTTCCAGATCGCGGCGCACGAGCAGAAGGTGCCGCTGCAGGCGCTCTACGCCTGGTGCGAGGCGGCGCGCACGGTGGGCAAGGGATACGGGCTCGCGCGGGTGATCGCGCGCCCCTTCGTGGGCGACGGCGCGGGCCGCTTTCGCCGCACCTACAACCGGCGCGACTTCTCGCAGCCGCCGCCTGCGGGCACCGTGCTCGATCTGCTCGCGCAGGAAGGGGTGCGCACGGTGGGCGTGGGCAAGATCCCCGACATCTACGACGGCCACGGCATCGCGCAGGCGGTGCACACCGAGGGCAACGCCGACGGCCTGCGCAAGACGGGCGAGATCCTCGGCAGCCTGGAGGCCGGCTTCCTCTTCGTGAACCTGGTCGATACCGACATGCTCTACGGCCACCGGCGCGATCCGGTGGGCTACGCGCGCGCCCTGCACGAGATCGACGCGGCGCTGCCCGCCATCGCGGCGAGGCTGCGGCCGCGGGATCTGCTCGTGCTCACCGCCGATCACGGCAACGATCCCACCTTCCCCGGCACCGATCACACGCGCGAGTACGTGCCGCTGCTCGCCTATGCGCCCGGATTGACGGAGGGCGTCGACCTGGGCGTGCGCGAGAGCTTCTGCGATCTCGGCGCCACCGTCGCGGAGTACTTCGGCATCCGCGCGCCGCGGGGAAAGAGCTTCTTGCGCGCGGTCGCATGACCGGGCGCGCTCACCGTCCCTCCGGATCGTAGGGCACGCCATCCGCGGCGGGCGCGCGCGTGCGTCCGATCCCGACCGCCAGGACGAGGAGCGTGAGCAGGTAGGGCAGCGCGAGGAACACTCCTTCGAGCCGCAGGTCGGCCGCATGGAGCGAGAAGGAGAGCTGCCGCTGGAGCACGTCGGCGGCCGCGAAGAAGAAAGCGGCTCCGGCGGCGCCGAGCGGCGTCCATCTGCCGAACACCATCGCGGCGAGAGCCATGAAGCCCTGGCCCGCCGGCATGCGCGCGTCGAACTGGCCGAGGATGCCGACCGAGAGCGTGGCTCCGCCGATCCCTGCGAGGAGCCCGCTGCCGAGGACGCAGGCGGCGCGCAGCCGGAGGACGCGCACGCCGAGGGTGGCGGCGGCGCGCGGGTGCTCGCCCAGGGCGCGGACGCGGAGCCCTGAAGGCGTGCGCGACAGCCAGAGGTGGAAGAGCACCGGCGCGACCAGCGCCGCGTACGCGAGCGCGGTATGGCCGGAGCGGTCGCGCGGCAACGAGGGAGCGGGCGGACTGACTCCCGGCGAACCGAAGAGAACCTGGAGGAGCCAGGTCACGAGGCCCAGCGCGACCAGGTTCAGCGCGATGCCGCTCACCACCTGATCGGCCCGGAAGCGCAGCGAGAGGAACGCGTGCACGGAGGCGGCGACGGCGCCGGCGAGCGCGCCGCACAGGAGCCCCAGCCAGGGAGAGCCGCTGGCGATGCTGCCCGCCGCGGCGGCGAATGCGCCGAAACGCATCATCCCTTCCAGCCCGATGTTGACCACGCCGGCGCGCTCGCTGAGCACGCCGCCCAGCGCGGTGAAGACCAGCGGCGGCGCGAAGTCGAGGATCGCGTTCACGGCTCCGCCGTGGGGATGGGAGGCGCGCTGGTCGCCGGAGCGGGCCTTCGGCGCAGCCGGGCGAAGAGCGGCAGGAAGAGGCGCGGCGCCGCCACCAGCAGCACGGCGAGGCCCTGGATCAGCTCGGCGAAGCTGGGGTGGATGCCCACCAGTTGCAGCCGGGTGGCGCCGGCGCGCAGCGCGCCGAAGAAGAGCGCGGCGATGGTGGTTCCGGCGGCCGTGCCTCCGCCCACCAGCGCGACCGCGATGCCGTCGAAGCCGTAG
>DATDMU010000167.1:0-26521 GCA_036518615.1 Myxococcales bacterium | reverse complement strand
CCCACGACTTCGAGGTGCCGGAGGGGAGGCGCAGGTTCACGCCGTCGTTGATCGCCTCGTTGCCGCGATCCTTGCCGGAGTAGATGTTGAACATGCCGGCCATGCCCTTGTACACGTTCTGCGAGGTGAAGCTGAACATGTGGTCATGGAACCAGTGCGTGCTCATCGTCTCGTGCCAGTCGCCGGGGACGTTGACGAGGCCGCCCGCGTCGTCCGGGCTCGACGCATTGCGATCGGTCGCGCCGGTATTGATGCTGTTCAGGCCGGCGAGCACGATCGGGTAGTGGTAGTCGTAGAACTGGCCGGGGAAGAAGTACGCGCCGGTGAAGCCGTCGTTCTCGGCGCCGTGGTGGCCGTTGTGCTCGTGCGTCGAGATGGAGTGGATGCCGAACCCGCCGTTGGCGTTCGGGTCCGCGGGCAGCTTGTTGTGCTCACGCATGAGGATCGGCTCGCCGTAGCGGCCGATGAGGAGCTTCGGGGGCAGCGTGCCGTTGAAGGTCCACATCGCCAGCGGGCCCTGGTCCGGCATGTTCGGGTGGAAGCGGGGGCGGACCGGCGTCGCGGGATTGATTCCCGAGTTCAGGCTCGCGGGGACGCCGGGGTTGTAGACGTTGTTGACCTTCATTCCTTCCATGGTGATGTCGACCGCCACCTGGGGAGGGAACCGCGCCCACGCCTGGTGCGCCCACACCGCCCCCGGGGGACGGCCTTCGATGGGACCGGTGCCGCCGCCGAGGAGCGGATCGACGGGCTGCTGCGTCTGGTTGGACTGCTCCGTCGGCGCCGGGTTCAGCGTCGAGACTGCATTGCGCGGGAGCAGATCGAAACGCGGCATCGGCTGGCTGAACTTCGTCGCTCCGAAGAGCGGGCTGGGGGGGAGTCCGGTCGGCACGCTGTCCGCCTTGGCGCTCGGCGCGAAGAGGCCGAGCGCGAACAGGGCGGCCACCAGCTCGATCCGGAGCGTGTGGCGTCGGGGGTTCCGACAGTGGTTCGGTGAAGCGCTTCCTGGGAGTTGCACGGGGAATCTCCTGGGTGGGCTTGAGGTGACGCGTCTGTCATCGAGGCGCGCCCCGGTCCCAGGAGCACCAGCCGTGCCACAGCGCCCGACTGATCCAGGCGCGAATGGTTTGCTGATGAATTCAGATAGGTTGGGTGAGACGATCGGCGGTCAGACGGTCGGGGCCAAAAGGTCGCGCCGCGTACCGTTTCGGACCGCACGCGTACCGAAACGGTACGCATGCATCGGACCGTCGTCCGCTTGCGATCGCGTGGAAGGAGCCAATACCGGGCCAAGGTCGCAACCAAACGGCGCGAAATGGGCCACGTCGCGTGCCGTGCGAATGCATCCCGCGCCGCGAGCGGTGCGCACACCTGGCGCTTCAGTGCGCGAATGTCGGAGAGGGCGAATCAGCGCGGCAGGATCGAGTACAGGCGAAGCTTGCGATACAGCTTCCCGCGCGAAACGCCCAGCTCGCGCGCCGCGCGCGTGACGTCGCCGCCGCAACTGCTCAGGGCTGCCGCGTAGACTTCGCGCTCCACTTCGCTGATCGGGCGGACGACGTCCGACGAGGGCCGCTCTCCCACCCGCCCGACGCTCTCGGGCTCGCGGGTGAGCCGCTCCAGGCAGGTGGCCCTGGGCGCCGCGAAGTGGATCTCGCTCTCGATCCAGTGCTCCAGCTCGCGGACGTTGCCCGGCCACGGGTACGCCTGGAGCGACGCGAGCGCCTGCGACCCGAGGGTCGCAAGCTGGCGATCATGGAGCGCCGAGTACTTGCGCAGGAAGTGCTCCGCCAGCGCCGCGATGTCCTCGCGCCGGTCGCGCAGCGGCGGCACCGCGATGTGCAACACGTTCAGGCGATAGAAGAGGTCGGCGCGGAAGCGCCCCGCATCCACGGCCTGGCGCAAGGGAATGTTGGTGGTGCAGATCACGCGCACGTCCACGCGCCGCGCGCGCCGTCCGCCCAGCGGAGTGATGGACCTTTCCTGAAGCGCGCGGAGCAGCTTGGCCTGCATCTCGAGGGGCAGCTCGACCACGTCGTCGAGGAGCAGCGTGCCGCCGTCGGCCAGCTCGAACTTGCCGGGATTGCCGTGCGGGTTCGCGCCGGTGAAGGCGCCGCGCTCGTAGCCGAACATCTCGCTCTCGAGCAGCTCCCGGGGAATGGCGGCGCAATGGACGGCGACGAACGGCGCCGCGCTGCGCGAGCCGGCGCTGTGGACGGCCTGGGCGAGCACCTCCTTGCCGACCCCGGATTCGCCTTCGATGAGCAGGCTGGAGCTGCTCTGCGCCGCGAGCCGGCACATCTCGCGCACGCGCGAGAGCGCCGCGCTCTGGCCTACCATGGCGTCGAAGCCGCGCGCTCCGCCACCTTGCGCCGCGCCCTTGCGCGACGGCGCCTCCACCTGCTTGATCTCGGAGAAGTTGACCAGCGCCAGCCGGCCCTCGCGGATGCGGCGCAGCTTGACCAGCATGGTCTTGCCGCCGGCGCGCAGCGGCGCGTCCTCGAACTGCTGCGCAGCGAGGCGAGCGCCCAGCTCCGGCCAGACCGTCTCGATCCAGGCGCCTGCCGCGGCGTCGGCCTCCAGACCGAGGAGCTGCGCGGCGGCGCGGTTCAGCCGCGAGATCCTTCCGTTCGCGGCCACGAGGACGGCGTCGGGCGCCGTCGCGAGGAGGGCGGCCTCCACCCCCTGCGCCTGCCGCAAGCGATCCACCAGCGACATCGCCGCGCCCATCGCGCCGACCTGGCGCGCGAAGGTCGCGAGGAAGTGACCGGAGGCGGGCGCAAACGGCACGCGCCCCTGTTCGAGGAAGATGGATCCGCGCAGCGTCCCCGAGGCGAACGAGGTCAGCAGCGAGCCCTTCTCGATCACCGCGTACGGCATGGCCGATTGGGTGGTGGCGGCGTGGCGCACCAGAACGGTACGCACCCCGCCGGGGGCGCGGTCCGCGCCGCCCGCTGCCGCCGCCAGCGGCTCCACGTCGGGAGCTTCCAGATAGACGAGGACGGACGAGGCCGAGAACAGAGGCAGAAGCTCCTGCGCCGCGCGGTCCACGAGCTCCTGCAGGTCGCTTGCCTTCGCGACCGAGTCGATTGCGGTGAGCAGTGCTTCCGCGCCGCGCTGTGCCAGACGCGCCGTGGCGTCGCTGAGCGCCGGCGGCAGCACTTCGAATGCGCGTCCTTCCGCTGCCATCCCTGGTTTCCCCTGATCGGAACGAACAGTCTGAATTGCGCGAACGGGCACCTTAACCGAGACGCTTGGCAACTGAAAGTCGGAACAACACTTACAGTATCAGGCCAAGGTCCTAGAGTGTTGGGAGCCCAAAAGGTTCCTCAGAGTGAGAACCGAGGACGGAGCAGCGAAAATCCAGACGTCCGGCGGAGTCTTCCTGGTGTAATCCTAAAATATTCCAATTGACGCCGCGAGTCGGCAAATGGCCGCCGAATCAGTTGCCCACGCGGTTCGTTCCGAGTTCCTTGATCCGTTCGAGCGCTCGTTCGGCGCCCGCCACCAGGTCGCGCGCTTCGCTGCCTTCGCGCGGCTCCGGCACGTCGACGGAGAACCCGACCGTGGCGGTGACGGCGATCTCCTCGCGGCCCACCTGCGTGCGGAGCTGCTCGATGGTCTCGCGCAGCCGCTCGGCGAGCGCTTGCGCACCTGCCAGATCGGTCTCGCGGAGCAGGACGGCGAACTCGTCGCCTCCGAACCGGGCGACCACGTCGCCTCCCCGGACCAGGGCCTCCAGCACCCGCGCGACGCTGCGAAGCACCTCGTCGCCCGCGGCCCTGCCCTGCGCCTCGTTGACGCGGGCGAGGTGATCGACGTCCAGCATCAGCACCGAGACGGGCCGCCGGTACCGGCGCGCCGCGGCCACTTCGGCGGCCACGCGCTCGCCGAAGTGCCTGCGGTTGTAGACGCCGGTGAGGGGGTCGCGCAGCGCGATCTCCGCCAGGCGGCGCTGGTACTTGACCTCGACCTCGTCGGCCCAGGCGATCTTGAAGGTGGTTGCAACTCCGACCTGAACGCGGTCGCCGTTGCCGAGCACGCGCTCCTCGACCCTCTCCCCGGCGACGTAGGTGCCGTTCTGGCTGCCCAGATCGCGCAGGACCACCTGCTGGCCGCGCGCTTCCAGGCTGCAATGGACGCGGGAGATGCCCTCGTCGTCGAGGCGAATGTCCACCTCCTCGCCACGGCCGACGCGCAGCACGCGCCCGGGATGAAGCTTGTAGACCTCTCCGAATCGGGTCCCCGCCAGCACAAGGATGAACGCGCTCTTCTGCTGCGGGCCGGGACCCGGCACGGGGAGCGAGACGATGGTGCGCGCTTTCGGATCTACGGTCTTCGACATGCACTTGTCCTTGTGTGGTGAAGTACGTCCCTGGCGGCCATCAGGAGCGCACGGAACCGCGGCAGCGGTCAACTCCCTTCGTGCCCGTTCCTGCGCGATCGTACGGACGGCGGCGGTTCCGCCAGGAACACCCGGTTGCGGCCCCGATTCTTCGCCTCGTAGACGGCGCCGTCGGCGCGCTGGAACAGGCCGCGTTCGTCCTGATCCGGTCCGAGCTGCGCCACTCCGACGCTCACGGTGACCGGGATGCCGACGGCGGCCTCGTCGCCGCTCTCCCAGCGCGTCTGGCTTGCCTCCACCAGCAGGCGCAGGCGCTCCGCCAGCGCCCTGGCCGCAGTCGCGTCGGTCTCCCGCGCCAGCACCACGAACTCCTCGCCGCCGAATCGCGCGAGGATGTCCTCGATGCGAACGCCCTGCGACAGCGCCCGCGCCACGGTCTTCAGCACCTCGTCGCCGGCGAGGTGCCCGTAGCGGTCGTTCACGCTCTTGAAATGGTCGACGTCCACGAGCAGGAGCGAGAGCGGGCGGCCGTGCCGGTGGGCGACGGCGACCTCCGCGGCGAAGCGCTCCTGGAAATGGCGGCGGCTGTACAGCCCGGTGAGCGGCTCGCGGAGCGCCGCGTCCACCAGCTTGCGCTGCACCGCCGCCTCCAGCTCGTCGGCGATGCTGAACTTGAAGGTGGTGGAGGTGCCGATCTGGAACCGATCGTCGTTGGCGAGGAGCTTCTCGCCGACCCGCTCGCCGTCGACGAAGGTGCCGTTCGCGCTGCCCAGGTCGACGAGCAGCGCGCCGCGCCCGCGGGGCTGGATGCTGCAGTGCCGCCGCGACACGCCGTCGTCGCGGACGCGCAGATCCGCGTCTCCGCGGCCGATGACGGTGACCAGATCGGGGGTGAGGCGGTGCAGCTCGCCGACCTGCGGCCCGGAGAGCACGAGGAGGAAGGGGCTCTTCTCCACCGCCGGGCGGGGCGGCGCCGGCGCCACCGTGGTCTTCTGCAGCCTCTCCATGGTCCGGGGCATTTCGCTATGGCTCCGTCGGCTGCCGCTTGCGCGGCCGCGGGATGTTGAAGGCGGAGAGGCGGTTCACCAGCGTACGCCGGGAGATGCCGAGGGAGATCGCCGCCTCGGTCTGGTTTCCCGCGCAGCGCGTGAGCGCATCGACGATGCGCTGACGTTCCGCCCGGGCGAGCTGCTCGCGGAGCTCCGCAGGTCCCCGTACGCCCTGCAGGAGCGCCGGCGGCGGGCCGGGGGTGGGCGTGGCCGGAACCGGGGCCGACGGCTGCTCGGGCTTTCGCATGGCGAAATGAGAGCTCATCTTCTCTGCGGGCAGGTGTGAGAGCGCGAGCGCCTCGCCGGGGCAGAGCAGCACCGCGCGCTCGATCACGTTGCGGAGCTCGCGGATGTTCCCCGGCCAGGGGTACTGCTGGAGCAGCGCCAGCACCTCCGGAGTCAATTCCGGCTCCCCCGCGCGCCCCATGCGCCTGCAGGCCTCGGAGATGAGCATCCGCGAGAGCGGCTCGATCTCCGCCACGCGCTCGCGCAGGGGGGGAATGACGAAGGAGATGCCGTTGAGGCGGAAGAAGAGGTCCTTGCGGAAGGCGCCGCGCTGCACTTCCAGCTCCAGATCGCGGTTGGTGGCCGAGACGAAGCGCACGTCGATCTCGGTGGGCCGGACGGCCCCCACGCGGCGGACCTTCTGCTCCTCGATCACGCGCAAGAGCTTCACCTGGGTGGTGAGCGGCATGTCGCCCACCTCGTCGAGGAAGACGGTGCCGCCCTCGGCGCTCTCCAGGAGGCCCGCCTTGGCGGCGGTGGCGCCGGTGAAGGAGCCCTTCTCGTGGCCGAACAGCTCGCTCTCGAGCAGCGTCTCGGTGAGCGCGGCGCAGTTGAGGCGGAGGAAGGGGCGCCCGGCGCGGCGCGAGCTCTTGTGCACCGCCTCGGCGAGCCGCTCCTTGCCCACGCCCGTCTCGCCGAAGATGAGGACGCTGATGTCGCTGGAGGCGATGCGCGCCACCATTCCGTGGAGCTCCTGCATGGCGCCGGGAGCGGGCGGCTGGTCTTCGAGCGGCGCCCGCGGGCCGGTGTCGCCGCTGGCGCGCGCGAGCAGGGCGTCGGCGCTGCGGCCGTCGCGGGGATAGTGCGCCACGCCGATGCGCGGCCGCGCCCCCCGCTCCGCGAGCTGGGTTTCCAGGCGGGAGACGACGAGCCGCATGTCCTCGGCGCGGGTGTCCAGCAGCAGGACCTCGTAGTCGCTGGGCCCGTCGGCAGCGACCACGTCCACCAGGCGCACCGAGCTGGCGAGCACCTCCTCGATCTCCGACGAGGGGCATGACGGGTCGCAGCCGATGCGCAAGAGCGCGAAGGTGGCGTGGTAGCGCGCGGCGCGGTGGCACTCCTCTTCCAGGCGCAGCTCGAAATAGCCGTGCGGGAGGATGCGGCGGGGCGGGGCGCTGCCGCGGCCCTCCACCATGATGATCACGCCGCCCAGGTGGAGGATGTCTCCGGGGGCGACCTCCACGGATTGACCGGGGAGGACGGGCTGCGCTCCGACGCTGGTGGGAAGGCCGCTGTCGAGGTCGGCGATGCGCACCGGCGGCCCCATCGAGAGCACGGCGTGACGAGGAGACGCGGAGGGGTCGTCGATCACCAGGTCGCAGGCGGGGTCCCTCCCGATGGTCACCTGGCCGGATTCGGGCAGGTAGTGGGTGCTGAAGCGCCCTTCGCCCGCGACGAACAGCCGCAAGCGCCTGGGTTCGCTTCGCGCGCTGTCACTCCGCAGCTTCGGCACCGGACCCCCCGCGCATCCTAGGCGAGAAAACGGCGTACGCTCAACGAGTTCGCCGTGCGAATCCGGGGCGCGGGGTGGGGATGGTGACCACCTTTCACCAATCCTCGAGGTCCTCGGTCGCCGCGGGTGTTGCGCGCAGGTCTTCCGCGGCGCCGGGCTGGAGCCACGACTCCACGTCGACGAGCGGCCCGGAGACCACCTCGCCATTGCGCACCTCGGCTGCGTCCACGTGGATCTGGACGGCGAGCCGCAGGCGCGGATCTGCGCCGGGAACCGACATCGGCGCGAGCAGCCTGCGGCCGAGCGCCAGGGCGGCCCTGCGCTCGTCCCGCGCCGCCGCCGGATCCTCCGGCAGCGCCTTGACGCCCAGCAGCGCGCTGCCGGTCTGGAGGTAGAGCGCGTAACCCGCGTCGAGGAGTTGCCGCTCGGTGTCGTCGAGGAGCTGGACCAGGCTGGCGAGGAGCGACTCGTCCTCTTCGCCCGCGATGTGCAGGTCCACGTTCACGGCGACACCCTGGCGCGCGGCGGCGCCCGCGGTCCGCTTTCCCAGCACCGCGGCGCGAAGCGCCTCCAGGAACGCGGGCACGTTGGGGAAGCGGCGCACGGCGCGCTTTTCCAGGCAGCGCAGCACCACGGCGTCGATCTCCGCCGACACCGGAGCCAGGGCGCTCGGGCGCGGCGGGGGCGATTCCGCATGCTGCCGTTCCAGCTCCACCGCGTCGGCGGAGATGAAGGGATACCGTCCGGTGAGGAGCTGGTAGAGCAGCACCCCCAGGGCGTAGATGTCCACGCGCTGGTCCACCGGATCGCCGCGGATCTGTTCGGGCGCCATGGCGTGCGGCGTCCCGATGCGCTGGCCCACGGCGGTGATGCCGCGCTCGCCGGGCGCGCTGCGCATCAGCTTGGCGATGCCGAAGTCCAGCAGCTTGACCGTCGGGGGATCGCCGTCTCTGGTCACCGCCACGTTGCTCGCCTTGAGATCGCGATGCACCACGCCTGCGGCATGCGCCGCGGTGAGCGCGTCGCAGACCGGCTCCAGGTACCCGAGCGCCTGCCGCGGAGTGACCCGGCCGCGGCGCTCGATGATCGTCCCGAGGCTGACGCCCTCGAGCAGCTCCATCACGAAGTAGGGCCGCTTGTCGGCGAGCTCGCCGAAATCGTAGATGTCGACGATGTTGGGGTGGCGGATGCGATTCACCACCCGCGCCTCGCGCACGAAGCGCTCCACCATCTCGGTGGAGGAGGCGAGCTGGCTGTGCAGCACCTTGACCGCGACCTTGCGCCCGAGCATGCGGTGCTCGGCGGTGTAGACGGTGCCGCAGCCGCCCGAGGCGATGCGGCCGAGGATCAGGTATTCGCCGGCGCGCTGTCCCGGAGCCAGCTCGTCGGGATCGATCCAGTCGCCGCTGTGCCCCCGGGGCTCCGCTGGCAAGGTCGGCGTGAACCTGTCCTTCACGCCGCGAGTCTCCCACGAGAGGGGCAATTTCTGGAAGGAATGCGAGAGCATGCTACCGTGCGCGCAGGATGCCGCCCGATGTCCGACCCGCGCCGGAACTGACGCCGCGCGCGCTCTCGTCGGGGCTTCTGGTCGGCGCGCTGCTCTGCGTTGCGAACCTCTACATGGGCCTGAAGACGGGATTCTGGGACAGCGGCCACATCACCGCCTCCGTGCTCGCATTCGCGCTCGTTTCGGGGAGGTCGACGCGTCTCGAGAACAACGCCGCGCAGACGGCAGCGACCGCCGCGGGCGCAGTCCCCGCGGCGGCGGGCCTGTTGGGCGCGGTTCCTGCGTTGAACCTGCTCGGCCGGACCGTCCCCGCGTGGGGAATCGCGCTGTGGGGGCTTGCCCTCGCGGCGCTGGGAATCGCGTTCGCCGCGGCGTTGCGGCGGCGCCTGCTCGAGGACGAGGATCTCCCCTTTCCCACCGGCGTCGCCACCGCGGAAGTGATCGACGTGCTGCATGGAGGCCGGCAGGCTGCGCGGGAGCGCACCCGGCCGCTGCTCCAGGGCGGGCTCGCCGGCCTCTTATTGGGCTGGTTTCGCGACGGCAGGCCCGCCCTCCTGCCGGCGGCGCTTCCCGTTCCCGGGGCGCTGGCCGGCATCTCGATGGCGACGCTGGGCATCGGGATCAGCACCAGCCCGCTGCTCTGGGGCGTCGGAATGGTGGTCGGAGTGCGCGTGGCGCTCAGCATGCTGCTGGGATCGGCGCTGGCATGGGGAGCGGTTGCGCCGTGGCTCGTGCGCGGCCCCCTCCACGTCGCGGCGACCCGCGGGTCGATCTGGGACTGGCTGTCCTGGCCGGGCACCGCGCTGATGGTCGGCGCGGCGCTCGTCGCGCTCGTGCAGCAGGCTGCCGCCTTCAGGGGCGCGCTCCGCGATCTGCGCTCCGCCGGCGCGGCAGGCGCGGGCGGCAGGCTCCACGGATTGCTGCTCGGCGCCGCGGCGGCGCTCGCGACTCTGGTGGTCGGGAACGTGGTCTTCGGGCTGTCTGCGCCGCTCACCGCGCTCGCGCTCCTCTTGTCGGTGGTGGGGGCGAGCGTCTGCGCGCGCGCCGCCGGCCTCACCGACCTGTCGCCCCTCGGGCCGGTGGGGCAGGCCACGCAGGCCGTGGTCGGGGGGCTCGCGCCAGGCCTGCCCGCCCTCAACGTCGCCGCGGGATCGGTGGTGGCGGGCGGCGCGACGCAGACCGCGATCCTCCTCTGGTCGATGCGCGCCGGACGGACCTTGCGCGCAAGCCCGCGCAGCCAGATCGCGGCGGCGATCGCCGGCTCCGCGCTCGGGGCAGCCATCTGCGCGCCCGCATACGCGCTCTTCGTGCACGCGTATGGCCTCGGCTCGGCGCGCCTGCCGGTGCCCACCGGGATCCAGTGGAAGGCGATGGGCGAAGTGGTAGCGCATGGCCTCTCCGCGCTTCCGGCCGGTGCGCTGGCTGCGGTGATCGTCGCCGGCGCCGCCGGAGTGATCTTCGCGGCGCTCGGGTCGACCCGTGCGGGAGGATGGGTTCCCTCCGCCATGGCGATGGGCATCGGCGTTCTGGTGCCCGTCGACTACTCCCTTTCGTTCGTGCTCGGCGCGCTCCTGGCGCACGCAGCGCCCGGGCTGCGGGGACGCGGCCCGGTGATCGGCGCCGGACTCATCGCCGGCGATTCGCTGGTGGGCGTCTCGGTGGCGCTGCTCACCGCGCTCGGGCTGCTGTAGCCTCCAGCCCTTTGCGCACGCGCTCGTCCATGATGTTGGGGATCCGCGCCGCACGGGCCGCCGCCTCCTCGAAGGCGCGGCGCGCCTCGGTGGCCTTGCCGCGGCGGAGCGCCCAGGTGCCGTAGAGATCGGCGATCTCGATCGGCTCCTGCTCCATGGACTCGTGCGCGGAGCGGGCGAGCAGCGCTTCCCAATCCTCCACGGCGGAGTCGCGCGTCGCGAGGTCGACCATGGCGCGGAGGATTCCCTCCGAAGGGCTGAGCGATCCAGAAGCGCGGCCTTCGGCACGAGCGCGCTCGACGGCGGCGTCGATCCGCCCGAGGAGCTCGCGCGCCTCGCGCTCGTTGCCGCGGTACGCCTCGATCCGGGCGAGCCGCAACACGGCCACCGGTCCGCGGCTCGCCACCTCGGGGTGCCGTTCCTCGATCTGCATGGCCTTGCGCGCGTGCCCGGCCGCGGCGTCGAGGTCGTCCGCCTGGTAATAGAGCAACTCGGAGAGGTTGGTCTCGCCGAAATACTCGGCCAGCAGCATCCCGATCTCGCGGCCGATCCGCATCATCGCGAGCTGATCCTCGATCGCCGCGGAAACGTCTTTGCGTGCGACCAGGAGGCTGCGGCGGTTGTTGAGGGCAGCGACGAGATGGAGCTGGTCTCCCCTCGCGCCCGCCAGCTCGATGGCCCGCCCGGCGACCCGCCGCGCTGCCTCGATTTCGCCGAGTTGCGCGAGCAGATGTTCGAGGAGGACCAGGGAGATGATCAAGGTTTCGTATCCGGGATCGCCAATCGCTTCGGCGAGCCGCGCAGCTTGCTCCAGGGCGCGAGCTGCCTCCGCGACGCGATCGAGACGAAACAACGATCGGGCATGACCCACGAGGAGGCGCGCCTGCAACGCCGTCGACGCATCTCCGCCGGCGAGCGCCTCGGCTTGCGCCACGAGATCGCGAGAGCGCGCGAAGTCCGTCATCCAGTCGAGCGCCGTGGCGGCGTCGAGCACGATCTCCGCTTCGGCCAGGCGATCCTGCGCTGCCCGCGCAAGCGCGCGGGCAGCTTCCATGTCCGCGAGGGCGTCCTCGTACCGGCCGATGCGGTATCGCGTGTCTCCCCTGCCGCGAAGTGCCGTCAACCGGCCACTGCGCGCGGCCGTGTCGAGGAACGCCAAAGCCTTCGTGAAGCTGCGCTCTGCGTCGAAGTACACGTGGCGGGTGCGAGCATCCTCGGCAAGCTGCAGGTAGAGCTGACCCGCCTCCTCGCGCAATCCCGCCTCGGACGCATGGCGGGCGAGCAGCGACAGCCGTCTGGCGTCAGGGAGAGCCTTGGTGGCGCGATAGAAGCTCGCCGCGCCGGCGTGGATGCGGGTGCGTTGCGCCTCGGGTACCGATCGCGCGATCGCGTCGCGGACCAGCGCGTGGCGGAACCGGAAGGCGCCCGCGCGCGTGGTCACCAGCAGACCCAATCCGGAGAGCCTGCGGGTCGCGACCTGGGCGTCGAGCGGAAAGTCCGCCGATGCCCCCACGCTGTCGAGCCGGCTGACGACGCCTTCGACTTCCTCGGCGCCGAATTCCGCGTCGAGCAGCGCCGCGAGGCGCGCGTGCGCGGCCAGCTCGCGCGGCAGGGCGGCCATTTCACGCTCTGCCAACCATTCGATGAGGGGCGAGTCGGGAAGCTTGTCCAGCTCGTCGCTGGCGACGAACCAGGTGTCGCCGCGCATGCGTTTGCGAACGATTCCGTCGCGCTTGAGGCCGCGGACGAGCTCGACGAGCAACAGCGGAACGCCCTGCGTACGCTGCACCAGACGTTCGACGACCGCCGCCGGCACGTTTTCCGCGGGCGCGAGCAGCCGCCGGCACAACTCGGCGGCGGACTCGGGAGAGAGCGCCTGGAGGCGGTGCTGTTCGCGGCGCGCGGCGCGCTCGCCGAAGGCGCCGCGCGACTCGGCGAACGCGGGCCGCGCCAGAGCGCAGACGAAGAGCGGCACCGCCGCCTCGGAGAGGGTGGCGTACTCGAGCGCGTCGAGGGCGGTGTCGTCGGCGAACTGCGCGTCGTCGAGCAGCACACAGAGGGGCCGCCGGCGCGCGCGCGCGCGCAGCGCCTCGCCTGCCGCGCGCATGGCCATCGAGCGCAGCACGCCGGGAGCCGCCGCGAGCGCGCGGACCCGGGTCGCGTCGGCCGGCACCAGCCGCAGCGTCAGCGCCGCGGCCGGCCACAGCTCGACGGCGGCGGGCTGGCCGACTGCGGCCGCGAACCGGGCGCGGGCGGACCCTTCGCCTGCGTCGGGTGGCAGGTCGATGGCGCGGGCGAGCAGCGCGCGCAAGGCTTCTCCGCCCTCTCCGGCGACCGGTTCGCGCACCCGCAGATCGATCACCTCCGCGGTCGGAACCCGCGCACGCAGCGCCTCGAGCAGCGCGGCGGCGAGGTGCGTCTTTCCGTAGCCCGCCTCGGCGAGGACCGTGGTCACCGTCGGCGCCAGCCCGGCGGCAGCGGCTCGCGCCGCCGCGACGAGCGAGCGCAGCACATCGTCGCGCCCCACCAGCGGACCGGCCCCCAACTGCACGATGGTCGCGGATTGCAGGCGATCGCCGCCGGCGCGGCGCGGCGCGAAGACGCCGGGGCGACCGGGCACCGCATCCCAGGCGATCTCCGCCAGGACCTCGGCGGCGCCGCTGGTCGCAAGCGGGCCGGCAGGATCGGTGTCCTGCGCGTAGCGGCTGTCCCGAGCGAGGTCCGGCGAGATGTAGCGCATGCTGCCGTCCGGCCGGCGTTGCGCGTTCACCGACCCCACGTCGACCAGGGCACGGGCGGCGAGGCCGCGCTCCGCCAGCCCCTGCGCCGCGCGGAACGCCCGCCGCACCGGATCCTGCCCTGCCTCCCCGGGAAAGATCGCCGCATACCGGCCGCGCGCGGCGTGACCCAGTTCGCCGCCGAGGCCGCGCACGGCCGACTGTACCGACCCGACGTCGATGCCGGAGGAAAACAGCAACAGGCCCACCTGCTTGCGCTCGAGAGGACGCGAAGGCGAGGCCCCCGCTCGAGCGGGTGCGGCAGCGAGCGCGTTCTCCGCCAATGCCGAGGTCAGCGCACCCTTCAGTTCGCCCGCGCTCTGGAACCTTCGCCCGCGGTCCTTGGCGAGGCAGCGCAGCACCACCTCCTCGAGCGCGGCGGAAACCTTCGCCATCTGCGACAGCCTGGGCGGGCGCAACGACACCTGCGCCTCGCGGACCGCCTGCGCCTCGCCGGTGAAGGGCGGGCGGCCGGTGCACATGTGGAACAGGACCGCCCCCAGCGCGTACAGGTCGGCACGCGGATCGAGATCGCTACGCTCCTCGCATTGCTCCGGGCTCGCGTACTCGGCCGTCCCCGCGAATCCCTGCTTGCGCTCCAGCCGCTCGCCCACCTGCCGCGCCAGGCCGAAGTCGATCAGGCGCACGCGGCCCGCGAGGAAGACATTGGCGGGCTTGAGGTCGAGGTGGACAAATCCTGCCCCGTGCACCGCCGCCACCGCATCCACGAGGAGCGGAGCGATGCACGCGACCTCGGAGGGCTTCATCGGCCCGCCGAGCTCCTCGAAACGCTGCGCGAGGCTCTTCCCCTCGACCAGCTCCATCGCGATCCACGGCCTCTTGTCTTGCAGCATTCCCGCGTCGTAGATGGCGGGCGCCGCGCCCGGCCCGATGGCGCGGAGCGCCCTCTCCTCGCGCGCGAGTTGCGCGGCGGCGACCGCGTCGCCGGGGTTGGCGACCTTGAGCGCGACGCGACTTCCCGACGCCGACGTGGCGAGGAGGACCACCGCGAAGCCACCGCTGCCGAGGCGCCGCTCGACGCGGTACCCGGGCACGGTGGGGAAGGGCAGATCTGATCTGGTATCCGCCGGAGTCACCGACGGCGATTCTGCCTTACTTGCAGGGGCCGCAGTCCAGCCCGCAGTTGTCGAAGCTGGTGCCGGTGCCGCAGGACTCGGTGGGCTGGCAGACGCCGTCGCCGCAGGTGAAGTTCACGTCCGGCCGGATGCGGGTGGAGAGGGCCCGGTACGACTTCCCATGGACCTTGCAGGAGACGTACAGGCCGCTCGCGTCCGTCTTGCAGATGTCGCTGCAGCTTCCCGCGTACTGGATGGGGGCGCAGTTGGAGCTGGCGCCGCCTCCGGAACGGTCGGGCAGCGCGCACGCGCGCAGGCTGCTGTCGGCATCGCCCAGCGAGAGCGTGCGGTCGTCGCCGGAGAAGACGCCATCCTTGTGGAAGAGGTTTCCGAAGAAGCACCCCTCGCGCAGCGGGAAGCCGGCCAGCTCGTCCGCCGAGACCGGCAGCGGGGTGCCGTCGGCGCGCCGCCCGCGGACCGAGATGGGCACGTGCGCGCCGTACTTGTTCGCGTGCGCGGCCACGCAGGCGGAGACGAGTTCCTGCTCGTGTTCCGGGATCGCCTTGCCCGACGCCCAGCGCGGCGCGAGGCCGAACATGCCCGGCCACGACCAGGTCGAGCCGTCGTCCGCGGTGTAGGTCAGCGTCTCGGCGAAGGGCAGCGAGCACTTCACCAGGTACTTCATCATCACGTTCGCAGCGGCGGGATCGGCCGCGAACCACTTCTCGAACTGCGGGGTGCGCAGGCCGTTCGGGTGAAGCCCGTTGAGGCCGAGCAGGTTCGGCGACAGGCCGTTCATCACGTCGCCGCAGGAGGAGGCGTCCACCGTGCCGCCGGCGCTCCCGTAGGTGCCGTCGACGCTCAGGCAGGCGCTGTTGATGGAGGTCGCGAGCAGCCCGTTGATGCTGTCGAGATTGGAGGAGGACGCGGTGAGCCGGGTCGGCGACCCGGAAGGCGATCCGCCGCCACAGGCTGCCGACAACACCAGCAGCGCCGCTGCGAACCTGGCTGCTCCGTTTCCGGTTGTCTGCATACCCTCACCCACCTCGGACCTGCGCTAAGGAAATCAGGCGCAGAGGAAGAGAGCAAGCGATGGGCCAACCGTGTGCTGTAGCCGACACGGCTTCCAGGCGCCACGGGCGGTGGTCGCACCGATACCGGTTGCGCACGCGGCTGCGCGACTTGTGCACGCGGCTGCTCGACACGGGCAACGGGCGCCGCGCCCGCCGAGCGCCTCCAGTCCTTCATCTGACCGGCGGATTTGTCGCAGACTCGACGGGTCAAATCGGAAGCTGGCGCGCGGCCAACACGTCGAGCGCCGTCACCGCGGCTACGTTGCCTGCCGCCAGCGCTGCGGCGCGACGCCTGGGGTTGTCACCCCGCAGGGCCGACCAGAGGACCGTGAGATCCAGCGCGTCTCCGGCCACGCGGCCCCACAGCCAGCCCGCCCTCTGCCCGGACGCGAAGATGCCGATTCCGGTGGCGATCTCGCGAAGGCCGAAGAGCCGCACGAGCCCGCTGCGCCTCTCGATGCCGAGAGCGCGTGCGAGCGGCTTTGCCCCGATCAGCTCGAAGAGCCCGAGCATGCCGCGGCCATCCCGCGGCGACCAGGCGGGCGCAGTGCCGCTGCCGCGCTCTGGCGGAGCACGTATCTTTGCGACGCCACGGAGGTGCGGGTGATCACGGAATCGATGGAGACGGCGCCGCCCTTCGGGGGCGGAAGACGGCGCGTGCTGTCGGCGGAGCCGCCCAACGCCGAGGCGGCGGAGGGTGCGTTCGCGCACCTGGTCACGCCTGCGGAGCAACGGTTCGTGCGCTGCCATTTTCCCGTGCCGCGCCTGGATGCCGGCCACGCCCTGCACGTCCACGGCGCGGTCGCCGAGTCCCGTCGGTTCTCGCTGGCCGGGCTGCGTGCCCTGCCGGCGGTGACCTGCACCGTGGTGACGGAGTGCGCGGGCAATGGCCGGGCGGGAATGCACCCTCCCGCGCCAGGCGAACAATGGACCTCCGGCGCGGTGAGCGTGGCGCAGTGGACGGGCGTCCCGCTGCGCTCTCTTCTGCAGTTGCGCGAGAGCGCCGTGGAAGTGGTGTTCACCGGCGCGGACGGGGGCCGTTACCGGCGCTCGCTCCCCGCCGAAGTGGCGATGGACGGCGCCACCCTGGTCGCGTTCGAGATGAACGGCGAGCCGATCCCGGCCGTCTTCGGCGGGCCGCTGCGGCTGATCGTCCCGGGCTGGTACGGCATGGCGAGCGTGAAGTGGCTCTCGCGCGTCGAGGCGGTGGAAACACCCTTCGAGGGCGAGTTCCAGACGGAGAGGTACGTCTACGCTCCGGGGGAGCCCGTCACCCGCGTCAAGGTGAAGTCGATGTTCACCGACCTGCCCCGGCGAGTGTCCGCGCGCGCGCCTCTGCGCGTCACCGGCCTTTGCTGGGGCGGCGCGGGAATCGCGCGCGTGCAGGTCTCGGACGGCGGGGAGTGGCAGGAGGCGCGGCTGGTGGGGCCCATCCTGGCCCACGCCTGGCGCCGGTTCGAGCTGCGGTGGACGCCGCCCGCGCCGGGGACCTACCGGATGAAGTGCCGCGCCGCCGACGCGTCCGGCGACTGGCAACCCGACGCGCCGCCCTGGAACGAGCAGGGCTACGGAGTGAACGGCGTGGAAGAGATCGAGATCGTCGCCTGCTGAGGCGCCTCAGCGCGCCATGCGGAAGCCGAGGTTCGAGAAGCGCGCGTCGGGCGGCCAGGCATTGCGCGAGGCGCAGCGAAGCTGCGGCGGGTGGGCGTTCCAGGAGCCGCCGCGCGCGCTGCGCAGGCCTTCGGAGAAGACGTCGGCGCACCACTCCCAGACGTTGCCCGCGCAGTCGAAGAGGCCGTGCGGGCTGCGGTTCTGCGGAATGGAGCGGACCTCCAGCGTGTGCCGCGGGCCGCCCCGGTGCGCGGCGAAAGCCGCCACCCACTCGTCGCCCCAGGGAAACCGGCGCCCGTCCTCGCCGCGGGCAGCCCGCTCCCACTCCGCCTCGGTGGGCAGCCGCAATCCGAGCGACCGTGCGAACGCGTCGGCCTCGTACCAGCTGACGCCCACCAGCGGCTGCTCCGGCCCCAGATACGCGCTCCATGCCGGGTCTTCCCAGAAGCGCGGCCTCACGATCCCGTTGCGCTCGCGGAAGGCCCATCCCTCCGCGGACCAGCAGGAGCGCCGCAGGTAGAAGTCGTCCTTCTCCAGCGCGCGGGCGAACTCCGCGTTGGTGACCGGCGTCTCGCCGATTTCGTACGCGGCGGTGGCCACCCTGCGGCGGGGATGCTCGTTGTCCTGGCCCTCGGGCGGGTCGCTGCCCATCCAGAACTCGCCGGCCGGCACGGCGCACATCCGCATGTGCGAGCAGATAGCGCAGAAACACGAAAGGCGCCCGGCCTGCGCCGGACGCCTCCCGTGTGTCGGGCACTGCAGGGTCTTCGAATGCTCCGCGGCTAGAACTCCCCGGGGAAGGTCACCGCCGCGCTGAAGTCGTAGTCGGTCTTGTTGTCGGTGGCGCTGGGGACGGCTCCGAAGACCGGGTCGCAGGGCTCGGTGCCCACCTGCGCCGACTGGGAGGTGACGGTGGCCCCGGTCGCGTCCTCGAGCTTCATCATCCAGAAGCCCTCCGCCGGAGCGCTGCTGGTCTGCCCCTTGGCGCAGGTCACGCCCATCCAGGTGTCGCCTGCGGGGAGCTGCCCGCCGGTGGCCTTGGCGTCGGTGCGGCCGTGCACCTGGCCGTCGGCAGCCTTGTACCAGCGGGCCACGGTGAACGTGTCGGACTGCACGCCGGTGGGGTTGGGCAGGCAGAAGAGGGTGACGGTGTCCTGGAACTGCAGCTTGCCGCCCACGCCGGGCTCGCGCTCCCAGAGGTAGCTCCCGCTGCGGGGGCCGTGCGCGTCGCCCTCCTCGGGCAGGAAGTTGGTCAGGGTGATGCTGGCGGAGCGCTTCACGCCCTTCACCGGGTCGTGGAGGTTGTCGAAGGTGTCGGTGATCTGGCCGCTCGAGCGCTCGCGCGCGTTCACCGAGGCGAGCGCGGTGAAGTCGAAGGTCACCACGCCCTTGTTCTCCACAACCGCGCCGGCGCCGGCATCGCTGTCCGCGGCGTCCGCGGGGCCCACGTGCGTGATCGAGCCGGACATCACCTTGACGAACGCCGGCGCGGCGCCGGCAGCGGGGACCGTTGCCAAATCGAGCTCGAAGGTGAAGGTCACCGAGCCGTCGACGTTCGCCGCGCGGGTCATGGTGAACTTCCGGTCGATGCCGCCCTGGACGTTTTCCCAGGTCTTGGTCTCGCCGTCGGCGAGGGGATTGTTCCGGATCAGCTCCTCCACGTGGTGGAGGTGCTTGCGGAAGTGGCGGTTCACGCGCTCGACGATCTCGCCGGTGCGCACGAACAGGTGGGGGTGGCATTCAGGGGTGGTCGCGGCGTTGGTCAGCGCGGCGGCGGTGGTGCCGGTGTCGGCGGTGTCGCTGTCGTTCTGGGAGATGGCCAGCTTGTCGAAAGTGGGCGCGTTGGCGCGGAATTGGTCGGTGCTCGCGGATCCGCCGCACGCCGCGGCGGCGAGGAGCGCGAGGGGAAGGATGCGGTTCAGCTTCATCTGGGCGTGCCTCCTTGAATCGGTTCGCCTGCAGGACCCCGGGGCAGGCAGCCGGGTTAAACAGGGGGCCATGAACGCCTCTTCCCGGGTGCGTGCGGTGGTGTACGACCTCGACGGGACGCTGATCGACTCCCGCGCCGATCTCGCCGACAGCGTCAATGCCATGCTGGCCCGGATGGGCCTGCCCCGGCTCCCGCCCGAGATCGTCTTCGGGTACATCGGCGAGGGCGCGGAGCGGCTGATCCGCAGATCCCTCGGCCGGCACGAGCCGCGCTACGCGGAAGCCGCGCCGATCTGGCGCGAGGAGTACGCGCGCCGGCTCCTCGCCCGCACCTGCCTCTACGAAGGCGTCGAAGAGCTGCTGCGCCATCCTCCCGACGCGCGCGGGGTGCTCACCAACAAGCCGGGAGATTTTGCCCGCGAGATCCTCTCCGGGCTCGGCATCGCCCATGCCTTCCGGGCGCTGGTGGGCGGAGACGAGGCGCCGCGCAAGCCGGCTCCGGACGGGCTCCTTCGCCTGTGCGCGCGGCTCGATGCACGGCCTGCCGAGGCGCTGCTCGTCGGCGACAGCGCCATCGACCTGGCGACCGGACGGGCGGCCGGCGTGCGCGTATGCGCGGCCACGTGGGGGCTCGGCGAGCGTGCGGCCCTCGCGGGGGCGGATTATCTCTGCGATACGCCCTTGCACGTCGCTGAGCTTCTGGCGCGACTCGGCACTTGACTCTTTTGCCGCAGCGCGCGAGAGACCCTGCGCCGCGCGACAAAATCGTGAAGGAGCAACCCGTGCCCGACAGCGTCCGGATATCCACAGGCAAGCAGGAGCTCGAGCTTCCCGTCGTACAGGGGACCGAGGGCGAGCGGGGCGTGGACATCACCAACCTCCGCGGCAGGACGGGGCTGACCACCCTCGATCCGGCCTTCATGAACACGGCGTCGACGCAGAGCGCGATCACCTTCCTGGACGGCGAGCGGGGGATCCTCCGCTACCGCGGCATCCCCATCGAGGACCTGGGCGAGAGGAGCAGCTTCATCGAGACGGCCTACCTGCTCGTCTACGGCAATCTCCCCAACCGCGAGGAGATGTCGAGATGGCAGCGGCTGCTCACCCGCCACTCGATGATCCACGAGGACATGCGCCGCTTCTTCGACGGCTATCCGATGACCGCGCATCCCATGGCCATCCTCTCTGCCATGGTGGCGTCCCTGAGCTCGTTCTACCCGTACGCGCTCAACGCCAAGGCCGACGAGTACCGCGACATCACCATCGCGCGGCTGATCGCCAAGCTGCCCACCATCGCGGCCTTCTCGTACAAGAAGAACATCGGCCACCCGTTCGTGTACCCGCGCAACGACCTCGACTACTGCGCCAACTTCCTGCGGATGATGTTCGCGGTTCCGGCGGAGGAGTACCGGCCGGATCCGGTGGCGGTGCGCGCGCTCAACCTGCTCCTCATCCTGCATGCGGACCACGAGCAGAACTGCTCGACCAGCACGGTTCGGATGGTGGGCTCGGCGCAGACCAACCTCTTCGCCAGCATCAGCGCGGGCATCTGCGCGCTCTGGGGCCCCCTGCACGGCGGCGCCAACCAGGAAGTCGTCGAGATGCTCGAGGACATCGGCAAGCGCGGCCTTTCGGCGAAGGAGTTCATCGCCCAGGTGAAGGACAAGAAGAGCGGCACGCGGCTGATGGGGTTCGGCCACCGCGTCTACAAGAACTTCGACCCGCGGGCGAAGATCATCAAGAAGGCGTGCGACGACGTCCTGAGCAGGATGGGCATCCGCGACCCGATGCTCGACCTCGCCAAGGAGCTGGAGGAGACGGCGCTGAGCGATCCCTACTTCGTCGAGCGCAAGCTCTACCCGAACGTCGACTTCTACTCGGGGATCATCTACCGGGCGCTGGGAATTCCCACCCTGATGTTCACGGTCATGTTCGCGCTGGGCAGGCTGCCGGGGTGGATCGCCCACTGGAAGGAGATGATCGAGGACCCGGCGACGAAGATCGCCCGGCCGCGGCAGATTTACACAGGACCGCGCGAGACCCGGTACGTGCCCATCGAGCAGCGCTAGCTGTCCGCTTCCGGGACGGCGAACCCTCGGCACGGCTTCTTGCTTGCGGGGCGGACCAACGTCGCTTACGCTCACGGCATCATCTTCGAGGAGCATCGAATCTCATGACTCGCGCGAACCTGGCGGCTGCGGTGTTGTCCCTGGCGATGACGGCTTGCGCGGGCGCGACGACCCAGGTGCAGCCCACGGCGGCAAAGCAGGAAGCGAAGAAGGACGCCAAGCCGGTCGCCTCCAACGACAAGAAGGACATCGTCTGCCGCATGGAGCGCCCCACGGGCAGCAACATCCCCGAGCGCGTCTGCCGCTACGTCGACCTCGCGCCGAGCGAGGACACGCAGCGCACCCAGGACATGCTCCGCCACGAGCAGGGCCGCAGCGGCCCCATCCAGGGCAACTAGCTCAGCGCCCCTTGACGAGCGACACCACCCCGGTGGTGAACGCCGGCACGTAGGTGATCAAGAGCACGCCCACCGCCATGATGATCAGGAAGGGCAGCGCCTTGCGGTAGAGGAGCGGCAGCGGCTTCTGGAACCGCGAAGCGCTGAGGAACAGGTTCAGCCCCATCGGCGGGAAGAGGAAGCCCAGCTCGAGATTGGCGAGGAAGACCACGCCGAGGTGCACCGGCTCGACGCCGAAGGCGACGCCGAGCGGCGCCACCAGCGGCGCGAGCACCACGATGGCGGAGTAGATCTCCAGCACGCTGCCGAGCACGAGCAGGAGCAGGTTGAGCGCGAGCAGGAACACCCACTGCGAGTGGATGTGCGCCTGCACCCAGGCGAGCAGCCGGGTGGGAATCTCCGCATCGACCAGGTAGCTGGTCATGCCGAGGGCGACTCCGAGGAGGATCACCACGCTGCCCACCAGCGTGGAGGCGTGCACCAGCACGCGAGGGAGATCGCGGACCGGGTGCACGTCGCGGTGCACCGCCAGCTCGGCGACGATGGCGTAGGCGGCGCCGAGTGCCGCCGATTCCACCACGGTGGCGAATCCGCTGCCCACCGCCACGATGATGAGGAGCGGCAGCCCCAGGTCCCACTTCGCCCCCCAGAGCGCCTTCGCCGCCTCGCGCGGGTCGAACGCCGGCCGCGGCACCCTGGCGCGAATGCCCGCGACCACTCCGTACGCCGCCACCAGCACGATCATCAGCAAGCCGGGCACCAGCCCGCCGATGTAGAGGTGGTCGATGGCGACGCCCGCCACCACGCCGTAGAGGATGACCGGCAGCGAGGGGGGAAAGAGCAGTCCCAGGCTGCCCGACGCGGTCACGAGGCCCAGCGAGAATCCTTCCGGGTAGCGGTCGCTGACCAGCGCGGGGAAGATGATGCCGCCCAGGGCGAGGATGGTCACGCCGCTCGCGCCGGTGAAGGTGGTGAAGAGGGCGCAGGTGAAGACCGCCACGATGGCGAGGCCGCCCGGCATCCAGCCGAAGACGCCCTGGGCGGCGCGGACCAGCCGCTTGGAAGCACCGCCTTCGGCGAGCACGTATCCGGCGACGGTCAGGAGCGGAATGGCGGGGAGCGTGGGAGAGACCACCAGGCGGAAGGTCTCGGCGGGAACGGAGGCGATGGGGGTTCCGGCGAGATAGAAGAGCAGCACCGCGAAGCCCGCCATCACCACGAAGACGGGCGCGCCGAGCAGGAAGGCGGCGACGAGCAGGAACGCGCCCGGCCAGCCGAGCGCCGAGACGTGCCCGCGCAACAGAGTGGGGCCGTCCGGCATGGTGAGAAAGCCTCCGCCCGGCGGAGCCGTGACGCGGGAGATGACGAAGGGCAAGACCGCCGCGATCAATAGCCAGCAGAAGATCTTCGCCGCCCTGTCCGGCGCCCGGAGCGCGCCGCGGACCGCCATGACGGCGAAGCCGGCCGGCATGATCACTTCGAACCACCACTCCGGCACTCCGCCGGCGAGCGTGTCGACCCGGCCCTTGTCGAGCAGGACCATGTCGAGGGCCGCATAGGCGAGCAGGGCGCAGACGAAGGTGGTCACGGCGCTGCCGAACGCGCGCGCGTAGAGCCGCGGCCGTCCTTCGGGAAGGAACTCCACCGTGGAGAGCGCGAGGTGGTGGCCGGTGGCGGTCGCCAGCATGGCCCCGAGAAAGCCCACCCAGAGGGTGAGGTGCTCGGTGTACACCGCGGCGCCGGGAACGCTGCCGCCGGTGAGGCGCCGGACGGCGGCCTCCAGCGTGGGGAGGATCACCATCGCGAGCACGATGAAGACCAGCGCCCAGCGCTCTATCGCGGTGCCGGCCTTCTCGTCGCCGGCCTCGGGCGCTCCTGCAACGTGGGCGGCGGCGGGCTGCGCGTCCAAGTCGACTCCCCGGTGCTGCAAAGGTTGACTTCCCGGGCGGCGTCAATATCACTCTCCGCCATCTTGCGCGCGTTCAAGTTCGCTCCGCTCGTGGTCTTGCTCGCCTGCTCCCCCAAGCGGTACGCGCTCAACCAGGTGGCGGACGCGCTCTCCGCCAATGGCGAGGGCGGCGCCTTCGCCCGCGACGACGATCCCGAGCTGGTGCGCGACGCGGTGCCTTTCGCGCTCAAGACCATGGAGGGCCTCTCCGACCAGCTCGAGGGCCACGTCGGGCTGCGGCTGGGGATGGCCCGCGGCTTCACCCAATACGCGTACGCGTTCGTGCAGCAGCCGGCGGAGATGGGGGCGCCTCCCGACGTGGCGCAGGCCGAGATGCTCCGCGCCAGGCGGCTCTACCTGCGCGCGCGGGACTACGGCCTCGAGGGCCTGCGGCTGCAGCGGGGGGTGAGCGCGAGGGACCTGAACCGGCCCGAGGGAATCGCGCGGCTGCAGAAGGAGGACGTGCCGCTGATGTACTGGACGCTCGCGCCCTGGGCCGCTGCCATCGCCGCCGACAAGCGCGACCTCGCGCTGGTGGGCGATCTGCCGATCGTCGCCGCCCTGCTCGACCGCGCCCTGCAGCTCGACGAGGCGTACGACGGCGGCGCGCTGCACGAGTTCGCCATCACCTTCGATCCCGCGCGCCCCGAAGGCACCACGCCGCAGAAGCAGAAGCAGCACTTCGACCGCGCCATGCAGCTCGCGGAGGGCACGAAGATCTCGGCGCTGGTCACCTACGCGCAGGCGGTGGCGGGGCCCGCGCAGGACAAGGCCGGGTACGAAGCCCTGCTCCGGCAGGCCGCTTCCTACGACGTCGAGCAGCCGAAGGCCCGCAAGAACCGCCTCGCCAATGTCCTCGCGCAGCGCCGTGCGCAATATCTCCTCGCGCACGAGGACGACGTTTTCTCCGGTTGAGATCGAGGATCGAGGTCACATTTCATGAAAAGACTCGCAATCGCCGCTCTGCTCTGCCTGACCGCCGGATCCGCGGCTGCGCAGACGGTGCGGATCAAGCTCGGCACGCTCGCGCCCCAGGGTTCCACCTGGCACCAGCTCTTGCAGCAGATGGCGCAGGACTTCTCCAAGGCGTCCGGCGGGAAGGTGGAGCTGAAGATCTACGCGGGCGGCACCCAGGGCAGCGAAGGGGAGATGATCCGCAAGATCTCCATCGGGCAGCTGCAGGGCGCCAGCATGACCGCCATCGGCCTGCACGAGATCACGCCGGAGCCCCAGGCCGAGGACGTGCCGTTCATGATCGACTCGTACGAGGAGTACGACTACGTGCACGAGCACATCCGCGGCAAGCTCGAGGAGGCGATCAGCAAGAAGGGCTTCCAGGTGCTGCAGTGGGGCGAGGTGGGGTTCGTCTACTTCTTCTCCACCGAGCCGTACCGGACCCCCGCGGACTTCGCCAAGGGGAAGGTCTTCACCTGGAACGGCGACCCGGGAGCGGAGGCGGCCTGGAAGGCGGCGGGGTTCCATCCGGTGGTGCTCTCCTCCACCGACCTCGTGCCGGCGCTCACCTCGGGGATGATCAACATCGTCAACCAGTCGCCGCTCTACGCGTACACCACGAACCTCTACTCGCGCGCCAATCACATGCTCAACCTGCACTGGGGATTCCTCACCGGCGCCACGGTGGTGAGGAAGGACACCTGGGCGAAGATCGCGCCGGACGTGCAGAAGAAACTGCTGCAGATCGCGGACGAGTACGGCAAGAAGACGCGCGAAGACACGCGCAAGCAGAACGAGGACGCCATCCAGCAGATGAAGAGCCGCGGCCTCGACGTGCAGGAGCCGGCGGACATCCAGGCCTGGCAGAAGGCGTCGGACCAGGCCAACAAGGTGATCCGCGGCAAGGTGGTGCCGGCGGCGACCTACGACGAGGTGAAGCGGCTCCGCGACGAGTTCCGCGCCCAGCACCGCCGCTGAAGTCACCAGCGCGCGGTGTGGTCCTCGGTGACGCCGGGCAGGGCGTCGATCCGGACGCCGTCGAGGACGCCCGAGAAGGTGCCGAACGGCTGCAGGTACCTGCTCAGGATCAGCTTCAGATCGACCGCTTGCGCCCGGTAGCCCTCCGGCTGGAAGGAGAGGTCGACGCGGCCGTCCCGGCTGCGCACGCGCCACGGTCCCATCGGCGAGGCGGGGTCGAAGCCGAAGCTCACCGGCCCCACCGCGCGCGGCTCGCCGTCGACCCAGACCGCGTTCTCGCCTTCGCCCTGCAGGAATCCTTCGCTGAAGTTGAAGCCCACCTGGCGCGAACCGGAGCGGCCGCAGCCGAACGCCCAGCGCCACGACGTGTCGCGCGGGAGCAGGCCGTGGGTGTAATCGAGACCGGCCAGTTCTCCCCGCACCGGGAAGCGCACGTTGGCGGATCGCACCTCGCCTTCCGCCGGCACCAGCACCATCTTCTGGGTGAAGTCGAAGCGGCCTTCGACTCCCACCGGGGCCACGGCGCTGACGGGCGGAGGGGCGCGGTCCGGGTCGAGCAGCAGATCGACCTGCGCGTGCGCCCACTTCGCCTTCACCGAGATGCCTTTCGAGGTGCGCTGCACCCGCGCCTCGATGCGCGGGCCGAAGAGCCGCGCCGACAGGTCCTTCCCGGGCGAGTCGCCCACCTGCGCGCAGAGGGGCGGGAGCACCGGATTCTCGTCGAGCAGGAGCCGCCGGCCACCCCGGTCGAAGACGGCGCAGATGCCGCTGCAGAGGTAGCCCGCGTCGATCACCGCGAGCGCCAGCATCATCTCCGGGGTGGCGAGGAAGACGTACTGCCACCTCTTCTCCATCAGCCGCCGCTGCACGAGGCCCGGGGCGCCCTTCAGCGCCGCGAGCCCGGCCTCGGCGATGGCGCCTGCGTAGAGGCCGAATCGGGGGGCGCCGTCGCCGTCGAGGAGGCGCTCGGGCGCGGCGGGCAGACACGTCGCGGAGGGCGCTTCGGTCATCGGCGCAGTCTGGGGTCCGGACCCTGCGCCGGCAAGCGCCCGTTGCGGGCGGATGCGCGCTGCGCCACATTGCGGACATGCGCATCCTGGTCAGCAACGACGACGGCGTGGAGGCGACGGGGCTGCGCGCGCTGGCCGAGGCGTTGCTGGAGCTGGGCGAGGTGGTGGTGTGCGCGCCCGATCGCGAGCAGAGCGCGACCAGCCGCAGCATCTCGCTGCACCGGCCCTTGCGCATGGAGCGGCTGCCGCCCTGGGGCCCGGACGGGCAGATCGAGCGCTGGTCGGTGGACGGCACTCCCACCGACGCCGTCTACATCGGCCTCAACCAGGTGCTGAAGGGGCGCCGGCCCGATCTGGTGGCATCCGGC
>DATDMU010000166.1:0-25539 GCA_036518615.1 Myxococcales bacterium | reverse complement strand
AGGTTCGACCCGCTGGTGGTGGTCTTCACCGGCGGCGAGCCGATGCTCCGTCGCGATCTGGTGCCCTTGGTCAAGCAGATCAAGGGGTTGCCCGGGTTTCGCTACGTCACCGTGCTCACCCACGGCGGGTTCCTGACCGAGACGAAGATCGAGGAGCTGGTGGCCGCGGGGGTGAACCAGATCAACATCTCGATGAACTATCCCGACGCCCGCCAGGACAAGGAGCGAGGCATCCCGGGGCTGTTCGAGCGACTGGAGAGCACCATCCCGAAGATGGTCGCCGAGGGATACAACGTCTTCACCTTCGCCTCGATGCTGATGGTCGACAACATGCACGACGCGGAGCCGCTCATCCGCCTCGCGCACAAGTGGGGCATCAACATCGCCTTCTCCGGGTACAACGACCTGAAGAACGGCAACCAGAAGCACTTCGTCTCCAAGGAGCAGATGGCCGAGTTCCGCACGGTGTGCCGGCGGCTGATGAAGCTCAAGCGCGAGCTCGGCAACGTCCTGACCTCCGACTACTTCTTCGAGACGCTGCCCCGCTTCTACGAGGAGCGCGAGATCAAGGGTTGCCGCGCGGGTCAGGTGATGATCCACGTGACGCCCAAGGGCATGGTCCAGCCCTGCGCGGAGCTGGGCGCGGTGGCGCACTACTCGGAATTCCTGCCCGGCGCCTACGCCGGCCCCAACTGCGGGTCCTGCTTCGACGCCTGCCGCTCCGAGGTGGAAGCGCCGGTCACGCTGCGCCGCATCGGCGAGATGACGGGCCTTCTGTGAGCGAGCGGCTCTGGCTGCGCACGGCGCTGGGGCTCTTTGCGGGCCTCTTCGCCGCCGCCGCGGTGGTGTTCTATCTCGGCATCTCGCAGCGGGAATTGATCGCCTCGCTCCACGGCGTGACCGAAGAGCCGCTCCTCTTCGCGGCCCTGGGCGGCCTCGTGCTGATGGGGCTGCAGGCGCTGCGCTGGTGCGTGGTGATGCGGCCGCTTTTGAACCTGAACTACGGACAGGCGTACCGCGCCATGATGGTGGGCTTCACCTTCAACGTGCTCCTGCCCGCGCGCGGGGGAGACCTCTTGCGGGTGCAGTACCTGGGCAAGCGCACCGGCACCTCCCGCGCCAAGCTGCTCGGCACCGAGATCGTCGATTTCTGGAGCGACAAGTGGGGGTGGGTCGCGGCCTTCCCCATCCTCTGCCTCTTCGGGACGCCGCCTTCCTGGCTCTTCCGGGCGCTCCTGCTCATGGGCGCGCTGGTGGTGGGCGTGGGCCTCTTGCTCGCGCTGATGGCGAGCGGGGTGCTGCGGCGCGGGCCGGCCTGGCTCACCAACCTGCGCGACGGGTTCGCCGCCAATCACTGGAAGCGCCTGCTGGTCGTGGAGACGGTGATCGCGCCGCTGCCCTGGGTGTGGGAGACCTTCGTGATCATGGTGGCAGGGCACGCGCTCGGGCTGGACCTCACCCTGATGCAGGCGTTCGCCGCCCTCACCGCCTTCAACGTCGCGACCACCGTGCCTTCGCCGGGAAACGCCGGGTCGTTCGAGGCGGGCGGCACGCTTGCGCTCATCGCCTTCGGCATTCCCAAGGAGACGGCGCTCGCCTTCATCTTCCTCTACCACCTGACGCAGGTGGTGCCCGGGTTCATGGGCGGGGTCCTGGTGCTGGTCCTGGAAGGCGAGTCGCTCTTCGGCAGGAAGAGCCTGCTGAACGTGGCGAAAGCGACGCTCCCCGAGGTGGCGCCGCCGCCCGTGCCGGCGCAGGACGCGGGCTGAGCGCTCATCTGAGCAGCGCGAAACCGCCGTAGTCCGCGGCGGAGATCGACCTGGTCTGGTCTCCGTCGCTCATGATGCCGAGCCCCACCAGGTCGGGCACGTCGGCGTTGGGATTGCCGCCCTCGAAGTGCGCGCGGAACTCCGCCGAAGGATCGATCTCCTCCGTCTTCCACTGCCCCAGAGGGCCGCCGGACTCGAGGATGACGGTGTCCTGCACCACGAAGAGATTGCGCTTCTGGTCGCAGACGCTGCCCTTCACGCCCTCCGCGCTCCACGAGTACTTGATCGAGTACCACTTCAGGCCGCGCTTCCAGGAGACGTAGACGGTGGCGGCCGAGTCGCCGAGCCCTTCCTTGCACTCGTTGCCTCCCTTGGGGAGCACCTGCGCCCGCCACTTCCAGCGCACCCGCCGGGTGTGCTGGTGCATGGCGTCCGGCACCTCCGCGCCCAGGGTCACGGTCTCGAGCGGCGGGCGGTAGACCGCCCGGATGAAGGGCATCTCCGGGTCCTCCACCAGCTTGTAGTAGCTGACCGGGCCGGAGTAGCTCTCCAGAACGCGGAAGCTGTGCACGTCGATGGGCGTGACCGCCGGTGACCGTGGCTCCTCGCCGGCGGTCCCTGCGGAGATGAGCAGCACGCAGAGCGCCGCCGGGCTAAAGAAAGTGCGGACCACGCTGACGCCGCAGCTTAACGGCTGGGGCGGATTGCGCCAGTCCTTGGCTTTTCCCTCCGTTCGCGGTTAGAAGGGCGCGCTCGAATGGAGTCCTCACCCGAACAACTGCGCGGCCGCACCGCGCCCTGGGGCACGGCGGCCGTGCTGGCGCTCTCAGCGCTCGTCCTCTTCGGCCTCTGGTTGCGGGTGCACGCCCTCGCGGCCGAAGGCTTCGGCGACGACGAGGTGCACAAGTGGCTGGCGGCCAACCGCTACCTGCACGGCGTCTTCTCCGGCGACGACGTCGAGCACCCGATGCTGATGAAGTGGCTGGTCGCGCTCTGCATCGCCATCGGCTCCCACTTCGGCTGGGCCCCGGAGACGATGACCCGGCTTCCCAACGCGGTGGCCGGCGCGGTCAGCATCGCGGCGGTCGCGCTGCTGGGCAGGCGCCTGTTCGGGCGCACCGCGGGCCTGTTCGCGGCGGCGCTCACCTCCTGCTCGGTGACGCTGGTGGGCTACCAGCGCGTCGCCAAGGAGGACACGCTGCTGGGGCTCTTCCTCGTGCTCCTGCTCTGGTGCATGGCGGAAGCGAAGGCGGCGGCGGACGACGGCCGCGACCCGCGCCGCTGGGAGCTCTGCGCCGCGGCGTCGCTCGCGGGCATGCTCGCCTCCAAGTACTTCTTCTTCCTCACTCCCATCCCGGTGGTCTTCTACCTGTGGGTGCGGCGCGACTCGCGCTGGAGCGTGCCGCTGCGCCGGTGGATGCAGCTCATCGGCGTGGCGTTCGCGCTGTGGGTGGCGGTCAACTGGTCGCCGCTCCTGCCCTCCACCTGGGAGTATGCCAAGAGCTACACCACCGGCCAGCAGACGGTGCACGGGTCGCTCTTCTTCATGGGGCGCATCTACAACAACCTCATCGAGTACGGCCTGCGCGGGACGCCGCCCTGGTTCTACGCCGTGTTCGCCGCGGTGAAGCTCGCGCCGCTCACCTTCCTCGCTTCCGTGGCGGGCCTCTGCGCGGCGCTGTGGCAGCGGCGGCCGGCGCACAAGCTGATGCTCGCCTGGCTTGCGGTCTGGTTCCT
Organism: Myxococcales bacterium; assembly: GCA_036518615.1. Taxonomy (GTDB): domain Bacteria; phylum Myxococcota; class Myxococcia; order Myxococcales; family 40CM-4-68-19; genus 40CM-4-68-19. The sequence continues at coordinate 22,033 of DATDMU010000166.1, read as the reverse complement.
GGTCCACTCCGTCTCCGGCTCGAAGTGGGGACGCTTCTTCGTCAGCGTGTTGCCGGCGTTCCTGATCCTCGCGGGATACGTCGCCGCCCTCTTGCTCGAACGGATCCGCGCTCCCTTGCCTCGCCGGGCGGCCGTCGCCGCGGCGGCGCTGCTCCTGCCCGGAACCGAGGCGCTCGCGTCGGTCACCCACGCCCCGCACTATCGCCTCTACATCTCTGCCCTGGGCGGCGGCGACGCGAAGGTGCAGTGGTACTTCCCCCACTGCGACTACTTCGATGCGGGCTTTCGCGAGGCGGTGGACTACGTCGCGAAGCACGCCGAGGAGGGCGCCGAGCTCTCCACCGAGATCGACTGGCCGGCCAGGCTCTACGCCGAGCGCGACGGGCGCCCCGATCTGCTGCAGACCCTGGTGCGCCGGGGCCGCACCTGCCGCTCGGGCCGCGTCTGCTACGTGGTGGTGCAGGTGGGCAGGCTCTACTTCCTCAACCAGGACGCGGTGCGGAACCTGTCGCGGCGCGTGCCCTGGCACGTGGAGAGCATTCGCGGCGAGGAGGTGGTGCGCGTGTACCGGCTGCTCCCGGGCGAGGCGCCCTTCCCCGACGAGGAGCCGCAGGGAGAGGGCGCGCTGGTGCGCCAGCAGTGAGGGCTGACGTCGAGGAGGCGAGCATGGCGGCGAAACTCCAGATCGAGGACGTGGTGGTGGGCACCGGCGCCGAGGCGGTGAAGGGCAAGCTGGTCTCGGTGCACTACACGGGCTGGCTCACCGACGGGAAGAAGTTCGACTCCTCCAAGGACCGCGGCCGGCCCTTCCAGTTCCCGCTCGGCCGCGGGCAGGTCATCGAGGGCTGGGACCAGGGCGTGCAGGGAATGAAGGTGGGCGGCAAGCGCAAGATCACCATCCCTCCGGAGCTGGGATATGGCGCGCAGGGCGCGGGCGGCGTGATCCCTCCGGGCGCGACCCTGGTGTTCGAGGTCGAGCTGCTCGGGGTCGGCTAGCCCGGGCCGCGTTCTAGGACGCTGGAAGAGACACGGCGAAGACGCAGCCGGTGCCGGGGAGGTTGCGCACCGAGAGCTTGCCGCCGTGCGCCTCGATGCCGGCCCTGGCGATGGCGAGCCCGAGGCCGAAGCCGCTGCGGTCGTCGCCGGCCTGGCGGAATGCCTCGAAGATGTGCGCCTCGTCCTCGGGACGGACGCCCCCGCACTCGTCCTCCACTTCGATCGAACCAGGGCGCGCGCGGACGGTGACCTTGCCGCCGGTGCGGGTGAACTTCACCGCGTTGCGGACGAGGTTGCCGATGGCGGAGCGGAGCACGCGCTGATCCACCTTGGCCGGCAGCGGCGGCTGCGCCTCCACGCGCAGCGAGATCTCCCGTGCGTCGGCGTCCGGGCGGGCCTCTTCGACCGATCGGGAGATCAGGGCGGCCAGCTCCACCCTCTCGAGCTGCAGCGATGCCCCCGCGTCGATGCCGCGCAGGCGCGCGTCCACCAGCGCGTGGTCGATGGACTCGGCGAGCTGGGCGAGGCTGCGCTCGAGGACCTGCATCCCCCTTTCTTGCGGAGCGCCGGAGCGGATCAGTTGCGCGGAGAGCCGCGCCGTCTGCAGCGGGCTGCGGATCTCGTGGGCGAGGAAGGCGAAGTGCTCCCACGCCTGCCGCCGCAGCTCCAGGGCGTGCAGCCCGGTGTACTCGCGCACCGCCTCGGAGGCGCCCCGCGCGAGGCAGGAGGCGAGGCGGGCGTACTCCCCGGGCTGGAAGGGGCCGGCCTCCATCGAAACCGCTTCGTCGGTGACCGAGCGGAAGAGCAGGCCGTACTCGCGCACCATGTCGGCCACGTCGCGCTGGAGCACCTGCCGCTGCGCGCCGTGCGCGGCCGCCACCGCCCTGCCGGCGCCCGGCAGCGTCGTGTCCTGTTCCATCGCCCGGATCAGCTCGTCGAGAAACGGCCTCAGGCTGTCGAGGATCTCCGTCTCGTCGAGCGCTTCCTCGCTGCGCAGCTCTGCGCGCACCGCATCGATCCAGCGGCGGACGATGGGGTCGCGCCGCGCGCCGATGAAGGTGGAAAGCTTCACGGACGGACTATAGCGGCGCGGTCAGGTCCAGTCGTGCCCTTCTTCGCCACGGATCCAGGCGGCGAACTTGCGTACGCCTGCCTGGATGGAGGTTCGCGGAGCGTAGCCCAACACCTTTGCCGCATGGGACACGTCCGCGCTGGTGAGCGGAACGTCGCCGGGCTGCGCCGGCTTGCGATCGAGGATGGCCGGCACTCCCAGCGCCTCTTCGAGGAGCGCCACCAGCTCGGCGAGCGAGGTGGTGCGCGCGCCGCCGAGGTTCAGGATGTCGAACGAGAGCGGAACGTCGCAGGCCGCGACGACGCCGGCGACGATGTCGTCCACCCAGGTGTAGTCGCGCCGGCTCTCGCCGTCGCCGAAGAAGGGCAGCGGCTGGCCTGCGAGCATGCGGCGGGAGAACTTGTGGATGGCGAGATCGGGCCGCTGGCGCGGGCCGTAGACGGTGAAGAAGCGCAGCGCCGCCACCTCCATGCCGTAGAGGTTGTGGAAGGTGCGCGCGAGCACCTCTGCCGCCACCTTGGAGGCCGCGTACGGGCTCTCCGGCGCATCGACGCGCGCGGTCTCCCGGAAGGGCGGCTGCGCATGGGCGCCGTAGACGGAGCTGCTGCTGCCGAGGACGAACCGCCGCGTGCCGGCGGCGCGCGCTGCCTCCAGGACGCACGCGGTGCCGCGGACGTTCACGTCCATGTACGCGGCGGGCCGCTCGAGGCTGGGCCGGACGCCGGCCAGCGCGGCCAGGTGCACGCAGACCTCCGGCCTGATCTCGGCGAATGCGCGGTGCATGGCGTCCTGGTCGCGGACGTCGGCTTCGATGAGCCGCGCGCGCGTGTCCAGGCCGCGCCGCTTGAGCCGCTCCGGATAGAACGGGTCGAAGTTGTCGACGACGGTCACCTCGTCTCCGCGGTCGATGAGCGCCTTTACCAGGTGCGAGCCGATGAAGCCGGCGCCGCCGGTGACGAGGACGCGCTTCACGCGGCGCTCCGCAGCGAGATGGACTGCGCGTGGTGCTTCTGCCAGAGCTGGAACATGAGCAGGGTCCAGAGCGGCTTGCGCAAATCGGCGCGGCCGTCGAGGTGGGCCTGCAGCACCGCCCGGACTGCGGCCGGCTCGAACAGGCCGCCCTCGCGCAGCCGGCGCTCGGAGAGGAGATCCTCGAAGAGCGGGCGCAAAGGGCCGCGGATCCAGGCCGCAACGGGAATGCCGAAGCCCTTCTTGGGGCGGCGCAGGATCTCGTCCGGCACCACGCCGCGGAGGGCGCGCTTGAGGATGAGCTTGGTGCGCGTGAGCGACATCTTGAGCTGCCAGGGCAGCCGCGCGGCGAACTCCACCACCGCCGTGTCCAGGTAGGGCGCGCGCAGCTCCAGCGACGCTGCCATCGAGGCGCGGTCGGCCTTCACCAGGATGTCGTCGGCCAGGTAGCGGGTCAGGTAGAAGCGCAGCGCCTCGTCCACCGAGCCGGGACGCGCGCCGCTGCGCGCGGCGTCCTCCAGGACGGCGCGGAAGGCGACTTCGGGGGTCGCGACGCGCCGCAGTCCGGGCTGCAGCAGCGGCCCCATCTCGCGGGGCAGGAAGGAGGCGAGCCACGACGCATGTCGCAGCGAGGCCGGCGCGTCCACGCCGCGGAGGAACTGCTTGAGCCGGAAGTCCAGGCTCATGTTCCGGGAAGACGCGGGCAAGAGGTGCGCCGCCGCCTGGAGCAAGGAGCGCAAGGGCCGCGGCACCCGCGCGAAGGCCGCGGCGGGCCGGTGCGCGAGGAAGGGATCGTAGCCCGCGAACAGCTCGTCGCCGCCGTCGCCCGCGAGCGCCACCTTCACGTGCCTGCGGGTGAAGCGCGAGAGCAAGAGCGTGGGCAGGAAGCTGGGGTCGGCGAAGGGCTCGTCGAGCTGCGCCGCCGCCGCGGGCAACAGGTCCATGCAGTCCTGCCCGGAGAACTTCTCCGAGACGTGCTCGGTGCCCAGCCGCCGCGACGCCAATGCGGCCCAGGGCGACTCGTCGAAGCTCTCCTCGGTGAAGCCGATGGAGAAGGTCTGCAGGGGCTTCTTGTGGCGGACGGCGAGCGCGGCGATGGAGGTGGAATCGATGCCGCCGGAGAGGAACACGCCCACCGGCACGTCGGCGACCAGCCGCTTCGCCACTGCGGCATCGAGCAGCGAAAGCAACTGCCGAGACGCTTCGTCGATTTCCACCTTGCCGCCCGCGGGCGCGGGCAAGTCCCAGTAGCGGCGCAGGCGCAGACCGCGCTCGTCGAACACCGCCATGTGCGCGGCGGGCAGCTTGCGCACGCCGCGCAGGATGCTGCCGGGCGCGGGGACGTACTCGCAGGCGAGGTATTGCACCAGCGCCTCTGGATCGAGCTCGCGCGGCGCCGCTCCGTGCGCGACCAGCGCCTTGAGCTCGGAGGCGAAGACCACCCGCGCGCCTCTGGCGAAGTAGTAGAGCGGCTTCTTGCCCAGCCGGTCGCGCGCGAGGAGCAGCTTGCGGCGAACGGAATCCCAGAGCGCCAGCGCGAACATCCCGTGCACGTGCTCGGGAAACTCCTCCCCCCACTGCAGATACGCGCGCAGCACCACCTCGGTGTCGCTGCGGGTGGTGAAGGGATGACCCTTGCCGCGCAGCTCCTCGCGCAGGGCGGCGAAGTCGTACGCCTCGCCGTTGAAGGCGATGGCCACGCCGTCGCGCACCATCGGCTGGTCGCCCGACTCGAGATCGAGGATGGAGAGCCGCCGATGTCCCAGCGCGGCCGGGCCGTCCGTGTAGAAGCCCTCCGCGTCCGGACCGCGGTGCGAAAGCGCGCGCGCGGCCCGGCGAACGCCCTCGGCGTCGGGCGCGCCGCCCAGGTCGACGTCGCCGCAGATGCCGCACATGCTATTGGCCCACGGCGCGCGGCAGCTGCTTCTCTGCCGGCCGGTTCAGCTCTTCCGCCACCAGGTAGGGCCGCTTGTCCTGCGACTCGTAGTAGGTGCGGATGACGATCTCGGCGAGCAGCCCCATGAGGAGCGAGAGCGCGCCCACCAGCGTGAACATCACCGAGACGAGCGGCAGCGGCGTCTGCACGAAGTCCTTGAGCCCGCGCAGCTTGTAGTAGAGCGCCCAGAGGAACGCCAGGGCGGCGCACAGCCAGGAGACGAAGGCGAACCCGCCGAAGACGTAGATGGGCTTGGTGGCGTAGTTGGCGAGGAACTTCACCACCATCAGATCGAGCACCACCTTGAAGGTGCGCGAGAGCCCGTACTTGGAGACGCCCGCGCGGCGGGCGCGGTGGTTGACCTCCAGCTCGGTGACGCGCGCTCCCTGCCACGAGGCGTAGATGGGAATGAAGCGGTGCATCTCGCCGTACAGCTTCACGTCGCGCAGCACGTCGCGGCGGTAGGCCTTGAGCGAGCAGCCGTAGTCGTGCAGGCGCACGCCGGAGATGGCCGAGATGATGCGGTTGGCGATGCGGCTCGGGAGCTTGCGCCCGAACTCGCGGTCCTGCCGCTGCCTGCGCCAGCCGGAGACCACGTCGGAGCCCGCATCGAGCTGCGCCAGCAGCCGCCCGATGTCGCCGGGGTCGTTCTGCAGATCCGCGTCCATGGGCACGATGACTTCGCCGCGCGAGGCCTCGATGCCGGCGCTCATGGCGGCGGTCTGGCCGAAGTTGAGCCGGAAGCGGATGACGCGAAGCTCGGGCCGCTGCGCCGCCAGCCGCGAAAGCTTCGCGAAGGTGCCGTCGCGCGACCCATCGTCGACGCAGATGACCTCGTGCGTGCGCCCGAGCTTCCCCAGCTCCGCGAAGAGCTCGTCCAAAAGCGGCTGGACGTTCTCCTCTTCGTTGAACAGCGGAATGACGACGGAAATCTGCGGGCGCTCCATGAAAGCCCGTGGATAACACGCCGGACCCCCTCCCACAACCCGGCCCGGCGTGCCGTACGCCGCCCGCTCAGCGTGCAGGCGGCGTCACGATCGTCTTCGGCAGCCTGGCCACCGTGTGCACGGTCACCTGCGCGGCCCACTGCGAGTCCACCGCATTGAATCCGAACAGGCGCAAATCCAGCGAGAGGTTGGTGACGAAGACGGAGTCGCCGGAGAAGACGAGGCTGGCGGGGAAGAGCAGCCCGTTCGGCGCGCCCTTCTTCAGGCCGTCGAAGTCGCCCAGCTTGCCGATGGCCTTTCCGGTGGGATCGACGATCACGATCTCGTCCGCCTGGTTGGCGCAGACCCAGATGTTGTCGTTCGCGTCGATGGCGAGGCCGTCCGCGCCGTTGATCGAATTGGTCAGCACGGTTGCCGCGCCGCCGGTGGCGCCCGCGTTGGCGATCTGGACGATGGTGTCGTTGCCGGTATTGGCGACGAAGAGGAAGGTCTCGGCCTTGTTGAAAGCGATTCCGTTGGCGCCGAAGGGCGGCACGCCGCTGGTGGTGAGCAGCGGATCCTGCTTCCACAGCGTGGCCGCTCCGCCGGTGGGCGGAACCTTGAAGATGGCGCCCTGGAAGGAGTCGGAAACGTAGACGTTGCCGGCCTTGTCGAAGGTGAGGCCGTTGAGCCCGGAGCCGGGGCCGATGACGGTGAAGGGTGTGGCCGCGCCGGTCAGCGGATCGACGCTGAGCACCTGGCCGTTGCCGAAGTCGATGACGAGGAGCTTGCCGGTCGACTGCTGGAAGGCGATTCCCAGGAGCAGGTTGCTGGAACCGGCGATGGCCAGGTCGCGGAGGAACTTCCCGTTGCGGTCGAAGGCGACCACGTGCCCCGGAGGCGAACCCTTCACCTCGAAGTCGGCGACGAACACGTTGCCCGCGTTGTCCACGGTGATGCCCTCGGGGTTGGCCCTGTCCGCCGGCAGCGTCGCGAAGGTGACGGCTTTCGAGCGGTCCCAGGCGACGGTGGATACGAGCATGAAGAGCGCGAAGAGCAGGGTCCTGTAGGGCGCCATGAACTCCTCCTTGTGGGGGCGCGGAGATTAGCTTCGCGCTGCGGAGTCTTCAATGGACCCCCGGGCGCCGGGCCGGTTGCCTGCCGCTGGCGGCGGACGGCAAGATGCGGCATGCAGAAGACCGCGACGGAATTCCGGGAGTTCCTCCTCAAGCAGAACGCCTTCGCGCTGGCCATCGGCGTCATCATCGGCGCGGCCATCGGCAAGGTGGTGACCGGTCTGGTGGAGGACGTGCTGATGCCGATCCTCGGGCTGGTGCTGCCGGCCGGCGAATGGCGCAATGCCCAGTTCGTCCTCTCCGGCCAGAACGCAATCAAGTACGGCGACCTCTTCGGGCGCATCGTCGATTTCATCATCGTGGCGCTGGTGGTCTTCTTCCTCACCAAGGCCATCCTGGAGAAGCCGCCGCCGCCCGCCGCCACCAAGGACTGCCCCGAGTGCCTGACGGCCGTGCCTGTGGCGGCGAGAAAGTGCCGCGCCTGCGGGTCGGCGGTGTAAGACTCGCCGCGTGGGCGAGATGATCCTCACCTTCACCGGGCGGGACGCGCCCGGAATCACCGCCCGCATCTCGCGGGTGCTGGCGCAGGCCCATGCGCGCCTGAGCGACGTGGAGCAGGTGGTGGTGCAGGGCCTGCTCACGCTGGGTTTCGCGGTGGCGGTGGACGACGAACAGGCGCTGGTGAAGGAGCTGCTCTTCGTGGCGCACGAGCTGGGGCTTTCGCTCGATTTCCGCAAGCCGGAGCCAAAGCGGGCGGAGGGCACGCAGCGCTACGCGCTCACGGTGATCGCGGCCACGCTGGGCCCGGGCGAGTTGCAGGCGGTGGCGGAGATCCTCGCGGCGCACGGGGCGAACATCGAGCGCATCCAGCGGCTTTCGGAGGGAGGGCTGGAGGCGGTGGAATTCGCGCTTTCGCTCTCCGGCGAGGAGGCACGGCTCAAGCGCGCGCTGCTCGAGGCGGCCGGGCAGGGCGCCTTCGACTGCGCCCTGCAGCGCGAATCGCTGCTCCGGCGCAGCAAGCGGCTGATCGTGATGGACATGGACTCCACCCTCATCCGCATCGAGGTGATCGACGAGCTGGCGCGGGCGCACGGGGTGGGCGAGCAGGTCGCCGCCATCACCCGCCGCGCGATGCTGGGCGAGATGGACTACGACCGGAGCCTGCGCGAGCGCGTGGCGCTGCTCCGCGGCCTTCCCGCGCGGGTCCTCTACGAGCTGGCGGCGAACCTGCCGCTCACCGAGGGCGCGGAGACGCTCCTGCGCGTGCTCAAGCGGCTGGGGTACCGCACGGCGGTGATCTCGGGAGGGTTCTCGGTGGCGGCGGAGGCGCTGCAGAAGCGGCTGGGCATCGACTTCGCCTGGAGCAACACGCTCCAGATCGAGGGCGGCGTGCTCACCGGCCGGGTGGTCGGCCCCATCGTCAATGCGCAGCGCAAGGCCGACATCCTCGAGACGCTGGCGCTGAGCGAGCGCGTGCCCCTCGACCAGGTGATCGCCATCGGCGACGGCGCCAACGATCTGCTCATGCTGCAGAAGGCGGGACACGGAATCGCCTTCCACGCCAAGCCCAAGCTGCGCGAGGCGGCGCACACCTCCATCTCGGCGATGGGCCTCGACGCCATCCTCTACCTGCTCGGCATCACCGGCCGCGACGTGCTGTCGCTGGAGCGCGAATGAGCCTTTCCCGGCGGAAGTTCCTCGGCACCGCGGCGGCAGCGGCGGCGCTCACGCAGGCGGCGCGCGGGCAGGGAAAGCGCGCGGCGCTGCCGGTGGCAGTCTCCTCGAGCAACGGCCTCGCGGCGGTGGCGCGGGCGGTCAAGGGCATGCAGGCCGGCGAGGACCCCCTCGACGCGGCCATCGCGGGCGTGAACATCGTCGAGGACGACCCCAACGACATGACCGTGGGATACGGCGGCGTGCCCAACGAGGAGGGCGTGGTCCAGCTCGACTCCTGCGTGATGCACGGACCCACCGCGCGCGCCGGCGCGGTGGCTTCGCTGGAGGGCGTGAAGAACCCCTCGAAGGTGGCGAAGCTGGTGATGGAGAGCACCGACCACGTCCTCCTGGTCGGGCCCGGCGCGCGGCACTTCGCCAGCATGAACGGCTTTGCCAACGAAAATCTGCTCACCGACAAGGCGCGCAAGGTCTGGTTGTTCTGGAAGCAGAACCTCTCCGACAAGGACAAGTGGCTGGAGCCCGACCCTTCGAACTACCCGCCCGAGGTAAAGGCCTTCATCGACGAGTTCGGCTGGGACGAGTTCCGCAAGCCGCAGCGGGGCGGGACCATCCACCTGAGCGCGGTGGACGCGAAGGGCGACCTCGGGGGCTGCACCACCACCTCCGGGCTCTTCTTCAAGATGCCGGGGCGGGTGGGCGACTCGCCGATCATCGGCGCGGGCTGCTTCACCGACAACGACGTGGGCTCGGCGGGGAGCACCGGCCGCGGCGAAGCGAACATCCTGGTCAGCGGCGGCCACCTGACGGTGGAGTTCATGCGCCAGGGCAGGCACCCGCGCGAGGCCTGCCTGATGACGCTGGAGCGCATCGCCAGGAGCACGCGGGAGAAGCGGCTTCTCGCGGCGCCGGGGCGGCCCAACTTCGACATCAGCTTCTACGCCGTGAACAAGGCGGGCCAGCACGGCGGCGCGTCGATGTACGGCTTGTCCAGCACCGGCAAGCGCCGCCAGTTCGCGGTGGCCGACGCGTCCGGCGCGCGCAAGGAAGATCTCGCCTTCCTCTTCGAACGCCGCTGAGCTAGGCCGCCCCGGTTCGCGCGGGAGCTGCGCGGGCGCGGACGATCTCGTTCGCGATGTGGGCGGCCTTGCGCACCTCTGCCGGGAAGCGCACGAGCTCGCTGGCGGAGGACCCCAGGGTCAGGACGCCGTCGACCAGCAGCACCTCCCAGGCCAGCTCTTCCAGGCAGCCCCAGTGCTGGATGCGGTCATAGGCCCAGAGGTCTGCCTTGAACTCCGACAGATCGAGCTGGTGGTCGGGATTGCTGCAGATGTCGCGGATGGCTTCCACGATCTCCGGGAGCGCGAGGCTCGGCACGAAGGCCTTTGCCGCTCCGCGGGCTCCGGCCTGCAAGCGGTAATACGGCGTGGACAGCGTGAAGGCCTTTCCCGAGAGATCGCAGAAGGCCACGTGGGTGGACTCGTGCTCCTCGAGCAGCAGGAGGTTGTAGCCCTCCAGCTCGACCGGCAGGTTGGTGCCCGGCTCCAGCACGCCGGCAAAGGTGCGCGCCAGCGCGCGCTGCACCTTGTTCTTGTTGCGCTGGAAGCGGGCGTTCACCTCTTCGTCCTCGAGCAGGAAGCCGACCACGTCCCTCGCCGCGCGCGCCGGGCCGGCGAACTCGTAGCCTTCGCGCGCGAGCTGGGTGCGGAGGATGCCGGTCTGCACCTTGGCGGCGCGCATCGTCTCCGCGAAGGCGGAGAGCACGGCGTCCATGCCCTCGGGGTCGACGAAGGGGTTTCCGCAGAACGTGCTCACCAGCGGCTGGTAGATGGCGTCGTAGACCGCGCGATCGAGCGCGACTTCGCGCCCGCCGCAATCCAGCCAGAAGAGGTTCTGGAGCACGTCATGGCGCACGGCGCGGATGTCGCCGGCGGCGCAGCGCTTTCCGGCGAAGGCGCCGGAGACGATCTCGGCAGCGGAGAAGACGTCCTCGGCGCCGTCCCGGTAGCAGAGGCAGGCGCGCTTCTTCCCCTCGATCTCGCGCTCCTGCCAGTCGAGCAGCTCGTCGATGGAATGGCGGAACCGCGTCACCAGGGCCGTCTCGCCGGCGAACTCCAGGCCGGCGCGCAGGCTCGGCTGGTCGCCGCTGGTGCCCTTGTTCTTGCGCAGCCCGCGGACCAGCACGCTGCGCAGGATCTGATGGGGATCCTCGGACAGCTCCACCGCCGATGCCGGCACCGGCGAGTAGTTGTCGATGTAGAAGAAGCAGTTCACCCGCGTCGGCGAGAGCAGCTGGTGCGCATTGCAGATGCCGGGAATGCTGACGCGCGGGTTGGTGGGATGGTCGAGGTTCGAGTAGCTGCCGCGCTCGAGGAGGTCGCCGAAGCGCGCCTTCCAGGTCGCGGTGATGTCGCTGAGGCGGAGGAAGTCGCCGGTCTCGGTGCTGAACCCGTAGATCTGCCCGTCCTCGCCTCGCCAGAGCGAGAGCATGTCGCCGGCAAGGATGTCGACCCGCGCCAGCTCGGCGGCCGGCCCCTCGCCGCTCACCGCCTGATCCATCATCGCGGTGATGGTCTCGCTCTTGCCGGTCCCGCTGTCGGCGCTGAAGACCAGCGTCTTGCGCAGGCCGTTCCGGAAGGTGAGGGTGATCATCGCGCCGTGCACGGGCATGCCGCCGAGCGCCTTCACCCGCTCGTTGTGCAGCGTGAGCAGCGTCTTCTTGAAGAAGCCGACGTAGTCGGTCGCGTCCTCGCGCGCCACCCAGGCGGTGGGCAGGGCGGCGCCGTCGTCGCGGCGGTCGAGCACGTAGCCGGTGCGCAGGCCCTCGCCCATGGCGCTCGCGGGGATGCCGAAGAGCATCACTCCGTCCCACGCGGCGGCGTCCACGCTGCCGAGGAGCTGCACCTCCTCGATCTGCGGATACAGCCGCAGCTCGTCGCCGATGAGGTGGAAGCAGGACTTGTGGATCAGCACCAGGATCCGGAACGGCCCCACCTGCTCCGCCTTGCAGAGGTAGTCTGCAGGGTCGGCGCGCCCCGCGAACGAGGCGAACCGCCGGCGGAAGAAGTCGAGGTCCGGCTTGCCGCTCGAGGGGGCGCCGTCGCGCCGGGTGAAGCCGTAGCGGTGGTCCGCGATCCGCTTCGCCGCCCCGGTCACGTACGAGGGCTTCGGATCCAGCGCCGCGGTCGCCCCGGCGAAGGTGCAGGACCCGATCAGCCGGCGCAGGTATCCGGGAAGCGCGGGGTGCGCCGCGACCCGCTCCAGCGACTCGCAGCCGACGGCGAAGGTGCTCGTCGCCTTCACCTCCGTCCGCGGGACGTCGAAGGCGTGCATCAGGTCGTTGACCAGCTCGGTGACCTTGCGGTCCACGCCCTGCAGGACGGCGACCTTCTCCCCGTGCCGCCTCGCGTCCAGCCGCGCGAGGAGCACCTTGACCGTGTTCGCGCCATGCCACTCCTGGTAGAGCTGGGCCAATAGCTGGCGAAAGACGTCGTCGATCAGCTGGCGGTCGCGGTAGGCCAGGGCGCAAGCGAGGGGGCCGTACTGGTTCTCGGCGCGCTCGTAGCCCAGGTCGGCCAGCGCCGGCAGGGTGCGCCAGACCTTCCTCAGCAGGCGCCGATAGACGACGCGGAAGGTGCGGCTGTGCAGCATCTCCTCGACGGTCGCGCACGGCTGCCAGTCGACGAAGATCTTGTCGGCCTGCGACCGGCCCTCCTCGATGCTGTAGACGATGCCGCGCTCGGCTGGCGCGATGGGCGCCGGCTGCGCGCGCTTGCGGGGCGGCTGCAGCTCGAGCAGGGGCTGAAGGTCGGGCAGCGGATCCTCGGCGAAGAGCGACTCGAGCCTGGAGACGTCGCGGCCAGCGGCCTCGAACTGCTCCCAGTACTTCGCGAGGAGCCTGAGGTAGACCCCGAGGGCGCCGGCGAAGCGCCGGTAGCCGGCTTCGTCGCCCGGCAGGTTTCCGCCGAGCGAGACGCGGACGTAGCCGCGTCCGGCCCAGGTCACGTCCACCTTCCGGTGCCGCGCGATGGCGCCGAGGAACTCGGCCACGCCGCGGTCGTCGCCGGGCGGGCAGAGTCGGATGCAGCCGTAGAACGCGCCGCCCGGCGCGATGTGCTCGCGGCCCTCGAGCGCCTCCTCCAGCGCGCGGTACCTCTTCTCCACGTCGTCGCAGAGCCGTTTCTCCAGGCGCAGCCGCTTGAGCCGCCAGACGAGGCCGCTGACCGATTCGGAGAGCTGCACCGCGGTCGCCGCGCGCTGGCGCAGGCGGAGGAGCTCCTCGTAACCCGCGAGCAGCTCCTCGAACGCGGCGACGGGCGCGCTCTCCTCCTTCTGCATGCGGGAGAGCTCGCGCCCGAGCAGCTCGCGAAGCCCTTCCCACGGCGGGCGCCCGCCGGGCTTGAGCAGCTCCACGGCCAGCGCTTCCAGCTCGCGCACGTAGCTCTTGCAGGCCAGCCCCGACTCCAGCTTGAGCTGCGTCATGTAGAGCGAGAGGAGGTGAGGCTGGGAGGCGTGAAGGCCGGCGTACTCGACGCAGCCGGGGTCGTTGGAGTGCAGGAGCCCGGTCCGGTCGCCGGCGCCCTGCAGCGCCTTGGTGGTCGCGCCCACCGTGTGGATGCGCACCGCCCTGCCCAGGTGCTCCCTGTAGCGCTCGTAGATCTGCGCCACGCAGAGATCGCCTTCCCGCGCCTTGTGGCTGCGCAGGACCACGCGGTGGTAGCTGTCGTCGTCGAGGATGGTGAGGTCGTAGTCGGCGGCGATCTGCAGCAACTTGAGGATGGTCTCGCGCCGCCACACCACCCCGGTGGGGTTGTGCGGGCTGTTCACCAGCACCAGCATGCTGCGGCAGAGGAGCCGGAAGACCTCCGGGAAGGGCCGGAACGCGTAGCGCAGTCCCTCGATCCGGTCGCGCAGCGCGTCGGGGTCCATCTCGTGGCGGTCGTTGAGCGGCACGCGGATGGTCGAGGCGGCCGGGTAGTCCTTCTCCGGGAACACGTCCTGGTAGGTCCAGGACATCTCGGGGAGGACCAGCACGGGATAGAAGGCGCCACGCTCCGCCGCGGCGAGGAACGCCTCGATGTCGGAGACGGCGACCGGGTCGATCCCGCCCTTGACCTGCTCGGCGGCGTCATGGGCCGTTCGCAGCGCTGCCTGCAGCGGCGCCAGCGAGGAGCGCACGCGGCGGTCGAGGTCCTCCACGCCGGGAACCACCTTGTCCTCGACGTAACCGTGGGCGGCGCCGAAGCCGTTGCCGGCGAGCACCCGCTTGAGCGCGGCAGCGACCGTTCCCGTCACGTTGCCGAAGGCGGCATGTTCCAGGGAGCGCGCCGTCTGCCCGGCGAGGCGGGCGGCCAGATCGGCCACGCGGTAGGAGAGCGTCCGGGTCAGGTAGTCGCCGCGCGTGATCATCTGCTCGCTCGGCGACCACTGCGAGGGCGAGAGCGCGCGCAGGTGCGACTGCCGCGCTGCAGCCTGCAGCTCGTCGCCGCTGCCTGCGGGAATGGCGAGCTGGGCCTTGAGCCTCTCCAGCCGCTCGCGGCAGGCGGCGAGATCCTCGCCGACGAAGCGGGACAGCTCCTCGCGCGTCCGGTCCCGGTGATACTCGCCGACGAGCCGAAGCGCCCCGCGCCCGCCGCCGGGCAACACCGCCGCCGGATAGGCCGCCGGGTCGAGGCTCCCATAGAAGTAGCGCATCCACTCCCGCGCCACGCTCTCGCGCAGGCCCTGGCGCAGCCGCGCCTGGTCCGCTTCGTTGCCGGCCGCCACCTCTTCGAGGAAGAGCACCATCCGCCGCAGCTTGCGCAGAACGAGGGCGTCGAAGAAGTCGCCGCGCTTCCAGTCGCAGCAGCGCAGGTCCTCCACGCTGACGTCGACGGGCAGCTCGAGCAGCCGATTGGAGAGGGCCTCGCGGATGCGGCCCAGCGTCGCGGCGGAAAACCCCTCGAGGATGCGCCGCAAGGTCAGCTGCGTGTTGGCCGGCCGGCCGGCGAAGGCGGTCTGCACGTTGCGCAGCGTGCGCGCCACGTGGGGGAAGAGCGTGTAGACGATGGTGGTGTTGGAGCGGCGGGCGCGGGTCGAGACGTCGATCAGCAGCAGTCGCCCGATCAGTCCCTGCCAGGCCTGCTCGCTCTCCCCGCGGAAGAGCGCGTGCGGGATGCGGGTCACCCGCGCCACGAAGACCACGTTGGGGTGCGCCTGCATCTGCGCGATCAGCTTCTGGTCGAGCCCGTCCACCTCCTCGACCAGCCGCACCGGCACTTCCGCCAGCGGGCCGAACTTGTCGAACACGTGGCTGCAGATGAGGTGGATCACCCGCTCCGGGCTCTCGGTGATCACCAGGCGGTTGAAGAGGCTCGCCCCTTCGAAGTTGGCGAACCGCGCCGCCTCGCGGAGAAAGCGCGCCTCTTCCTCGGCGGTGGAGTAGTGCAGGCTGCAGTCGACCAGCTCGGCAAGAAGCGCGAAGAGCGACTCCAGCGCCCGCTGATCGCAGTCGAGCAGCTCGCTCTGGGCGGCCAGCGCCGGCAGCTCTGCGCCGAAGAGCGTGCGCGAGACGAGGGCGCGCATGCCGTCGGTGACCGGCGGCGTGCCGATGGAGAGGCTGTAGCGCGTGAGCGCCTGCAGCTGCTGCGCGTCGATGCCCTTGCCCACCCGGCGCCGCAGCCGCGCCTTGAACTCCTCGGCCGCCTGGAGCACGCGGAAGACGGGCGAGGCCGAAGTCGCCGGCATGATCTGGTCGAGCAGCGAGTACCCGAGCCGGTCGAAGGCCTGCTCGTACTCGCGGACCTGCCGGGCGATGGCCTCGCGCTCTCCCAGCGACACCGCCGAAAGGTCGTCGGGGAGGGCGAGGATCTTGTCCACTTCGGGGACGAGGCGGGTATGGATGGCGCCCTCGCGCATGGAGAGCGCCACCGTCTTGAGGAGGTGCACGCGTTCGCCGAGGGCGCGGATCTGCTCCAATCTTCCAGTCCTCTCGCCGCAAGCAGCGGCGAGAGGGGTTACGCAAGCGCGATGCCGCGCCAGGAGCGGCGGGCGCCCGGCCAGCCGGCAAAGTGTGCGGGCCGGCGCGAAGAACGTGCAACCGTTGCGCGAAGGAGGCCGTTCGCCGCTTCAATGCGGCGGCGATGAGCCGGAGATCCGCTGCAGCCTATGCACGGATCCAGGTCACTTCCCGGGGCGGCCGGTGCCGGCCGGATCCGCGCCCAGGTGCGAAGTGTCGTTCCAGAGCCGCAGGAAAGGGTCCTTCCCGGCGCGCAGCTCCACCAGGTTGAGCGCGCACTCGTCCTGCGACCAGCGGAGGCGATACTTCGAGAGCGGAGCGCCGGTCAGGGCGGCGCCGAGGATGCGCAGCGTCGCCTTGTGCGAGACGGCGAGGACGGGACGAGGCGAGCCTTCGTGGCGGGCGCGGATCTGCTCCAGCGCCGCGAGCGCGCGCTCCGCGACCTGCGCCGCCGTCTCGCCGCCGGGCGGAGCCGTCGCCAGAGGATCCGCCACCCACGCGTCGTAGCGCGCCGCATCCCGCGCCCGCGCCTGCTGCGGCGACAGTCCCTCCCACTCGCCGTAGTCGATCTCGATCAGCCCGGGCAGCGCGAGCGGCTCGTCGCCCGGAGCGATCAGCGCCGCGGTCTCGAGCGTCCGCCCGAGGGGGGACCGGTACACCGCCGCCCACCGGATGCCGCGCAGGCGCTCGCCGAGCTTGCGCGCCTGGTCGCGCCCGTGCGCCGTCAAGGCCAGCTCTCCGCGGCCGTTGAACGAATCCACCGCCGAGGAGGCGGTCTGCGCATGCCGGGCCAGGTAGAGGAGCATCAGCGCTTCCCCGCCGGCCAGGGGACGATCTCCTCTTCGGCGAAGATGAACACGCGCAGGCTGCCGCGCTGCTCGACGCGGGCCGGCCGGTAGCTGCGCCGGATCCTCGCGGGCGCGGCGAATCCGACTTTGGCCATCTTGGCCAGCGAGATCTCGTCGTGGTGCTCCGCGCGGGAGCGGACGGCGGGCTTTGCCTTGCCGCGCGATTTGCCCCAGCCGAACATCACGCGCCCTTCGCGAACTTCTCGCGCACGTAGCGCACCGTCTCGGCCAGCGTCTCCAGCGGATCGCGCGGCGCGAAGCCCAGCAGCCGCTCGCTCTTCGACGAGTCGATGAAGAACCAGCATTCGCCCATCTCCACGTCGCTGGCCGGCAGGTCCGGCTCGCGGCCGCGCTCGCGCGCCCTCCGCTCCAGCCAGTGGGCCGCGGAAACCTTGAGGCGGGAGGGCATGCGCAGAAGCGGCGGGGGCCGGTGCGCGATGCGCCCCAGCCGCGCGAAGAACTCGTCGAACTCCCAGTTCGCCGCTCCGAGCAGGTGCCGCTCGCCGACGTTGCCGCGGCCGAGCGCGGCCACGAACGCCGCGGCCGCGTCGCGCACGTCCACGAAGGAGATGCCGCCGCGGGGCATCACCGGAATGCGGCCCATGAGGAAGCGGAACACGTCCTGGGTGGACGACATGCGCGCGTCCCCCGGCCCGAGCAGGAGCGAGGGGTTGAGCACCACCACCGGCAGCCCGCGCCGCGCGAAGTCGATGGCGATCTTCTCCTCGTAGATCTTGCTCAGGTAGTACGGCCATCGCCCCACCGTCTCGATGGGGTAGTCGTCCTCCTCGGTGGCCACCCGCCGCGTCCGCGAGACGCCGATGGTCCCGGACGACGAGGCGAGCACCACGCGGCCGATGCCCGCCCGCTGCGCCTCGGCGAGCAGGTTGCGAGTGCCGTCCACGTGCAGCTCGTACATCCTGCGCGCGTCGGCGGGGTCGCGGCTCACCAGCCCGGCCAGATGATAGAGCCCGTCGACGCCGCGGAGCGCGCGGCGCAACGACTCCACGTCGCGCACGTCGCCCTGGACGCTCTCGGCGCCTTCGACCAGCGCCCCCGAGCGGACCAGCGCGCGCACCTCGTGGCCGGCCTCGCGCAGGAGCGGAACCAGGGTCGAGCCGAGGAAGCCGGTGGCTCCGGTAACGAGGAGCTTCACCGCGCCGCCTCCAGCAGCCGGCCCGGCTTGCCCGCCTCGGGAGGCGGCTTGCCGTCGCGCAGCGCTTCCACCGCGAGCCGCACCAGCCGCGTCACCTCCTTGTGCGCCGCGGAGCGTGAAAGGCCCTGCGTGGCCTCGCGCAGGTCGTCGTGCCGGAGCACCGGGCCGATGCGCACCATCAGCTTGCGGCGCTTGCGCGGGTCGGGCAGGAACGCGCCCTTGGGCATGGCCTCGTGGGTGCCTTCCAGGTACACGGGCAGGATGTCCGCGCCGGCGGCGAAGCTGAGATAGGCGATGGCCGGCTTGAACTCCTGAAGCGTCCCGTCCTGCGACCGCGTGCCCTCGGGGAAGATGAGCAGGTGGTAGCCGTACTCGAGCGTGCGCACCGCCGTCTGCAGCGACTCCTTGAGCGACCCGCGCCGCCGGATGGGCACCAGGTTGGTGAAGTTGCCGAACCAGGCGCGCTTCCACGGGTTGTCGAAGAAGTAGTCGCGCGCTGCCAGCGAGGCGAGCTTCTTGCCTTCGTCGCCGAGGGCAATCTTGACCAGCCCGACGTCGAGGTGGCTGTTGTGGTTGGCCGCGACCAGGAACGGCGCGTGCGAAGGCACGTTGGCCTGCCCTTTCACCTCGATGTCGAAGACGCCGCCGTAGAGCGCTTTCTGGAAGAAGGCGATGGCCGCCCTGCCTGCCGCCGCCACCGGCGCGGGCACCGGGATCTCCTCGTCCCTCTCCTCGGGCGCCGCCTCGGAGATGCGCGCTTCCTCGCCGTCGCGCCTCGCCAGCGCCTTTGCCAGCTCGCCGGCAGTCGCGATGCCTGCCACCTCCGCCTCCGGGGGCGGATCCATCCCCGCCTTCTCCAGCGCGACGGTCAGCTCGGCGACCAGGAGCGAGTCGAACCCGAGGTCCGCCGCGAGCCGGGTCTGCGCGCCCACCGTGCCGCGCGGCTTGCGCGCGAGGTCGGCGAGCAGGTCGTAGAGCCAGGCGTCGCTGCCCGCGGGCTCTGTGGCGAGCGCGGTGGCGGCGGCGGTGGCCTTCTCCAGGCGCAGAAGCTCCGCGACGACCAGCGGCCGCTTCACCTTGCGCGTGGCGGTCTTCGGCAAATCGCTTTCCCAGAAGTGGAGGATCTTCACCCGCTTCCAGAAGGGCAGGTCGGCCGAGACGCGGGCGAAGTGCTCCTCCACCGCGGCGCGGTCCTCGCGGCTCCTCGCGACGCAGAGGCAGGCCACGCGCTCGTGGCCGTGGCCGTCGGGCAGCCCCACGATGCTCAGCTCCTTGACCAGCGGATTTCCCCCGTACAGCTCCTCCAGCTCGTCGGGATAGACGTTCTTTCCGCTGGCATCGAGGATGAGGTCCTTCTTGCGGCCCACCAGGCGCAGCCGCCCCTCCTCGTCGATGCGGCCCAGGTCGCCGGTGCGCAGCCAGCCGTCCACCAGCACCTCGGCGGTGGCGTCGGGGTCGTCGAGGTACCCGGCCATCACGTTGGGCCCCCTGGCCAGCACCTCGCCCACGCCGTCCTGGTCCGGGTCCTCGATGCGGATCTCGACGCCGGGGAGCGGCGGCCCCACCGTGCCGGCGCGCAGCCTGTTGTCCGGCATCGTCACCGAGAGCACCGGCGCCGCCTCGGTCAGGCCGTAGCCCTCGGTGAGATCGAATCCCAGCTCGTGGAACGCCCTCTGCACCTCCTCGGGCAGCGCGCTCCCTCCGGAAACCAGCAGGCGCAGCTTGCCGCCGAAGCGATTGTGGATGGGCCAGAAGAGGAGCTTGCCCACGTTGAACGGCGTGCGCTCGCGCAGCTCGCCGTGCAGCGTCATGGCGGCCTCGATGGCGGCGCGCAGGAGGCGCGGGCGCGTGGCCAGCTCCTGCGTGAGGCGGCGGTGCAGGAGTTGCCAGAGCGCCGGCACGCCGATGAGCGCGTGGATCCGTCCCGTGTTCAGCGCCTCGGAGAGGCGGTCGGCGGTCAGCTCGTCGAGATAGGTGATCTCCGCCCCGAGGAGGAGCGGCACGAGCAGCCCGCAGCTGAACTCGAAGGTATGGTGCAGCGGCAACACGCTGAGCACGCCCTCGCCCACGCGCAGATCGAAGAGGCCCGCGAGCTTGGCGGCGAGCGAGGCGAAGTTGCGGTGGGTGAGCAGAACGCCCTTGGGCTTTCCGGTGGTGCCGCTGGTGAAGAGCACGCTTGCCACCGCGTCGGCGGCGGCGCTGTTGCGCAAGGGCGGCAGCCCGGGCCTGGTGACCGGCCGCAGCGCTTCCGGCAGCGTGACCGTCTGCAGGCGCGGCAGAGGGCCCAGCCGCTCGGCCACCCGCGGGCTGGCGAGGAGGATCGCGGCGCCCGCCGCCTGGGCGCAGTTCTGCACTTCCGCGAGCGAGAGGGCGGGGTCCAGGGGCGCGGCGGTCGCCCCAGCCTTGAGGATGCCGAAATAGGCCATTGCCCATTCCGGCCGGTTCTCGCTCATGAGCAGCACGCGGTCGCCGGGCTTCACTCCCAGGGCCTGCAGCGAGCGCCCGGCCCGGTCGGAGAAGCGCGCCAGCTCGTCGTAGGTGACGCGGTCGTCGCGGGTGCGCGACAGCTCCGCCGCGTTCTCCTCGCCCGCGTAGAAGCGCAGCGCCACGCGCTGGCCGAAGGCGTGCTGCGAGGCGGCGAGGAGCGCGAGCAGGTCCTTGGGCTGCGGCACCTCGCGGCGCAGCGCCTCGCGCTCCTCTTCCAGCCCGGGGAAGACCCATTCCTCGAGCCCCCGCATGTGCACTTCCAGCCAGTAGTCGCGCCAGTCGATGGCCTCGGGGTCCCAGGGCAGCTTCTCCCGGTCTTCGGGCGAGAGCTGCGCCCAGAGCTGCCGGGTGTGCTTGCACTGGAAGACGAAGCGTTCGCCGGCGATGAAGGGCAGGAACAGCTCCCAGGTCGTCTCCACCACCGCGAGCTGCCGGTCCATCGCCTCCAGCGCCTGGTCCGCCCGGGCAAGCAGCGCGGTCGTCCGCGGCGCTCCCCAGGAAGCGCCCCGCTCCGCCATCAGCTTGCGCAGGCCGCGGCCCGCGGCGCGGAAGAGCGGCGCGCTGGAGGCGAAGTACAGCTCTTTCGCCGCCGGGTACGGCTCGAGGAAGGTGTCGATCCAGTTCTTGAAGGAGCTGCGCTGTCCCTCCTCCACGCGCTGGTTCATCCAGCGGCGCTTGTAGAGCGCCACGAGCTCCACCGCGCGGCGGACGTAGAAGGGGTTCACGTCGCCCGAGGCGAGCTGGAAGACGCGCTGCTCCAGCCGATCGGCGCAGGCGGCGCCGGCGACGCCGAGGATCCCGGCGGCCACCAGATCCACGGGGATGAGATCGAGCACCAGCTTGTGCCCGGAGGGAAAGACGCGCTGGCCCTTGAGGCCCATGAAGGAGAGCGGCGCGCTGGTGGTGAAGCCCTCGTTCCAGCCGGGGAAGGGGAAGCGGATGGCGCTCTCGACGATGGCGGGCCGCACCAGCGCGTACTTGCAGCCGCTGGCGGCGATGGCCTGCTCGCCCATCGCCTTGGTGTACGTGTACGTGTTGGGCCAGCCCCAGGCCTGCGCCCGCTCCATGCCGGCCTGCACGAGCTGCTGCCCGAGCCACAGCTTGCGCTCGCGGCCGGCGGCGAGCCGCAGCGCCTTCTCGTCGGACGGATCGCGGCCCTCCGCCTCCAGCCGCTTCACCGCCGTCTCGCGGAAGCGCGCCGCAAGAGCGGTGTCGTCCGCCTGCGCGCGCAGCCGCGCCACCAGCGCGTCCACGTCCTTCAGCTCCGCATCCACCGAGAAGGGAACGCGGGCGGCCGCTTCCAGGTCGTGCAGCCTGGGATAGCTGCCCACCAGCGGCTCGTCCTCGAACACCGGGCCGCGCCGCGCGCCCGCAACGAAGCAGGTGGAGATGTGCACGAGCGTCGC
The DNA here is from genome assembly GCA_036518615.1 of Myxococcales bacterium. Classification (GTDB taxonomy): domain Bacteria; phylum Myxococcota; class Myxococcia; order Myxococcales; family 40CM-4-68-19; genus 40CM-4-68-19. The sequence continues at coordinate 490 of DATDMU010000166.1, read as the reverse complement.
GCCGGTGCGCTTGCACAGCTCCGCCGCGTTGCGCGCGCCTTCGGTGTTCACCCGCACCGCGAACTCCAGCGACGGGTTGAAGGTCACGAGCCCCGCGCAGTTGATGGCGCAGGCGAGCCTGCCGGTGAGCTGCCCGACCTGCCCTTCGGAGAGGCCGAGCAACGGATCGGTCACGTCGCCCTGCAGCGGCACGCACTTGTCGCGGAGGAACTCGTAGAACTGCTCCTCGCCGTACTTCTCGCGCAGCGGCCGGAAGGGCGGCGAGGTCGCCACCTTGCCGAAGAACCGGTCGTCGGCGGTGCCTCCCGCGCGGGGCCGCACCAGCACGTAGACCCGTCCCACCTCGGGATAGCGGTCGAGCAGCATGGTGAGCGCGACCTTGCCGAGGAAGCCGGTCACGCCGGTGACGAGGATCTCGCGGCCCGCGAAGGCCTTCCCGAGATCGATGCTCAAGGCTCTTCCTTCGCCGCGATGCCCGGCTTCGCGGCCG
>DATDMU010000165.1:0-11263 GCA_036518615.1 Myxococcales bacterium | reverse complement strand
GGACGGCACCACTCGATCAAGGGGCTGGAGCACCTCGACAAGGTGGTGGACATCGACCAGCGGCCGATCGGACGGACGCCGCGCTCGAACCCGGCGACGTACACCAAGGTCTTCGACGCCATCCGCGATGTCTTCGCCCGGTCGCCGGAAGCGCGCGCCTACGGCTACGAGCCCGGCCGGTTCTCCTTCAACGTCAAGGGCGGCCGCTGCGAGGCCTGCGAAGGCGACGGGCTGAAAGTCGTGGAGATGCACTTCCTCGCCGACGTGTTCGTCCCTTGCGAGGTGTGCCACGGCAAGCGCTTCAACGACGCCACGCTGCGGGTGGGCTTCAAGGGCAAGAACATCGCCGAGGTGCTCGACATGAGCGTGCGCGAGGCGATGGAGCACTTCTCGGTGCACAAGGAGATCATCCGCATCCTCAAGACGCTGGACGACGTGGGCCTCGGGTACATCAAGATCGGCCAGCCCTCGCCCACGCTCTCGGGCGGCGAGGCGCAGCGGATCAAGCTCTCGCGCGAGCTGGCCCGCACCGACACCGGCCGCACCCTCTACGTGCTCGACGAGCCCACCACCGGCCTCCACTTCGAGGACATCAAGCGGCTGCTCAGCGTGCTCAACCGGCTGGTGGACGCGGGCAACACGGTGGCGGTGATCGAGCACAACCTCGACGTGATCAAGTGCGCCGACTGGATCATCGACGTCGGTCCCGAAGGCGGCGACAAGGGCGGCAGGATCGTGGCCACCGGCACGCCGGAGCAGGTGGCGCAGACCAAGGCCAGCTACACCGGCCAGTACCTCGGCAAGGTGCTCACCCGCGGCCGCGCCGCGTAGGGTTCCCGATCGACGCCGGGCACGCCGGGAAGAACCAGATTGGGGCTGGCCCCCGTCGCGCCGCGGCGGAGATCCCGCGGCCGCACCCGCCTCGCGGAGCGGAAGACGATCAGAGGCTTTGCCGGCCTGAGGTGGACCACCTTCGAGTGCTCGGGGTGTGAGGTGATCATTTTCGCGGCTCGGGTGGCTGCTCCGGCGGCGGAGCCTTCTCGTCGAAGAGGTCGAGGTTCTCGAGCAGGTCGAGTTTCTCGAGGACGGCGAGCTGCTTGACCAGCTCGGCGTCTTCTTTCGACAGCGGGGGCGCCTGCTTTTGCTGCGGCGGCGGAGGCGCGGGGTGCGCCTGCGGCGGGACGGTGGAGAGCACGGCCAGGGCGGCAAGGTTCGCGAGCATCGGCTACCCGCCGTGACGCTCGAGGCGCCGCTCCTGCCTGCGCTCCTTCTCCTCCTGCCTGCGCTGCTCCCGCTGCTCCTTGCGGTCCTCACGGCGTTCACGGAAGCGCTGCCGCATCTCCTCGCGCTGCTCCGGGCTCATCTGCTCCCAGCGCTGCATGTTCTCGAGCAGCTGCTTGCGCTCCGCGGGGTCGCGCTCCATCACCCGGCGCAGCTCCTTGCGCAGCGCCTCGCGCCGCTCGGGGGGGAGCCTTCGGAACTCCTGCCAGCGCTCGAGGATCTGCTGCCGCTCGGCGGGGCTCATCTGCTGGAAGCGGCGGTAGCTCTCCATCACGGCTTCCCGCTCCGCCGGGGTCATGGTCTCCAGCCTTCGCAGGTTCTGCTGGATCTCCGCGCGCTGCTCGGGCGGCAGCGACTGGAGCTCGCGGAAGCGTTGCCGCAGCTCCTCCTGCTTCTGCGGAGGCAGGCTGCGGAAGCGCTCCTCGTCGGAGGACTGGGCGCGCAGCGGCGCGGCGAGAAGCAGCGCCGCGGCGAGCAGGAAGGCGCGCCTCACGGCCGCGCCTCGAGCGTGTGCAGCACGGAGACGACCTCCAGGTCCTCGAGCGCCTGCTCGTTCTGCAGCACCGCCAGGTCCTCGTACAGGTCGAGGCGCTGCGCCAGCTTCAGCTCCTCGCCGCCCGACTGCCGCGGGCCGGGCAGCACCGCCACCAGCACCGCCGCCGCCGCCGCGGTCGCCAGTCCGCCGGCGGTCCAGCGCACCCAGCGGTCGAACGGCGAGACCATCGGATTTCGGGCGTCGAGCGCCACGCGCGCGGCGAAGCCGGCGCGCGGCTCCGTCGCGGGAAGGGGCAGGAGCAGGGCCCGCGCCTCGAGCAGGAGATCGCGCTCTTCGCGGCAGGCGTCGCAGGCGGCAAGGTGCGCTTCCGCCTGCTGCCGGTCCTGCCCGGAGAGCGCGTCCGACAAGAGCGCCTGGAGCTGGTGCGTGATGTGCGCCATGCCTCCTCCACCAGAGCGGAACCGGCAGGGCCGCAAAAGGTTACAACTGCGCCTCGCCCAGCCGGAAACGGATGGGCAAGAAGCCGCCCAGGTCGATCTCGTCGCCGGTCTCGATCAGGCGCACGTCCACCGGCTGGCCGAGCCGGAACGATCCGCGCGCGGAACGCAAGTCCTCGAAAACGTGGCGGCCTTCCTTCCAGAGGATGCGAGCGTGCCGCGGCGAGATCAGGGGCAGATCGAGACGCAGATCGGTGTCCTCGCCGCTGCCGAGCACGAACTCCCCCTTGTCCACCTCGATCTCCGGCTTGCCGTCGACCGAGAGGTACAGCTTCTGGGGCGGAGGCTGCCCTTTCTTTCCCTTCACCGGAGGCTTGGGGTGGAGCGGCATTCCCGGCGCCACCGCGGCGGCATACCCGGCGAGCGCCCGCTCCACCACCTCGCGCGCCGTGAGCGACGTGCGCTCCGCCAGCCGGCGGATGAGGTCGCGGTCGTCGTCGCTGAGCTGCAGCCCCGCCTTTTTCGCCGGCGCAGCCGCCTTCGCCGCCGGCTTGCTGCGCTTCCGGCCGAGCGTCTTGCGGGTCTTGGGCATGGGTAGGTCTCTCTACCACGGCGGACGCGGGAGCTGCCGTCGATTTCCGTTGCCGCGATTCCGCCCAAACGGTAAGCGGATCGCGTGCCTCGTAGGACGAAGGGCTTAGAAGCGACATCCGGGATTCCCGCCGGCCGTCTTGCCGCCATCGGCAAGCTGGCGGCGGCCACCGCCCACGACGTGCGCAATGCGCTGGGGGGTGTTGCGCTGCGCGTCAGGTTGCTGCAACAGGCCAGCGGACCTTCGCTTCTGGGCGAGCTGCGCCTCATCGAGCGTGCGCTCGACGATGCGCTGGCAGCGCTCGGGCGCCTTCAGGATACGGCGCGCGGAGGGGTCGGGCGCACCGCCCGCACCTCGAATCTGCGCGAGGTGGTGGAAGACGCCGCCGCGCTGGCGCTGGTGCCCATCGAGCTGCGCCTTCCCACGACGCTGCCGCGCGTGAAGGGGTGCCCGCCCGCGCTCAGGCACGTGTTCCTCAACCTGCTGCTCAACGCCCGCGACGCCGCCGGACGCGCCCGCATCGCCGCGCGCCGCTCGGGACGCACCGTGATCGTGGCGGTGAGCGACGAGGGCCGCGGCATTCCACCGGAACATCTGCCCCACGTCTTCGAGCCCGACTTCAGCACCAAGGGCGCGCGCGGCGGGCTCGGCCTGGCCCTGGTCCGCGCCGAGCTGGAGCGCATCGGCGGCTCCATCTCCGCGGCCAACGCGCCGGGCGGAGGCGCCGTCTTCACGCTGCGGCTGCCGGTGGGCTGAGGCGCGCCCTTTCCGGTCAGGTGCCGAGAAGGCCGTGCCGCGCCGCGAGGCGGATCAGCTCCACCGCCGAGTGCACGTGCAGCTTCTTGAGGATCCGCGAGCGGTGCGTCTCCACCGTGCGCCGGCTGATGCCGAGCTGCGCCGCGGCGCTCTCGTTGGTGTGGCCCTGGACGAGAAGCTCGAAGACCTCGCGCTCGCGCGAGGAGAGCATGCCGAGCGGACCTTCGCGGCGGCGCCGCAGCCGGCTCTCCACTCCCTGCGCCGAGATGCCCGGCGGCAGGTACGTCCGGCCCTCCGCCACCGTTCGCAGCGCGGCCAGCAGCTCCTCCAGCGGCTGGTCCTTGCCCACGTAGCCGAGGGCGCCGGCGGCGAGGGCGTCCGCGACCAGGTGCTCCTCGACGCGCATGCTGAGCATGAGCACCCGGCGCTGCGGGTTCCGGCGCAGGAGCTCGCGCGCGGCGGTGATGCCGTCTGCTCCGGGGAGCGCCACGTCGAGGAGCACCAGGTCGGGCTGCGTCCGGTCCACGGCGGCGTAGCCCTCTTGCGCGTCTGCGGCTTCGGCTACGACCTCCACGTCCCCCTGGCCGGAGAGGACCGCGCGCAGCCCCGCCCGGTAGACGGGGTGATCGTCGATGACGGCGACCCTCAGCACCATGCGATCCATCCTTCGCAGCCGCGCTTCGATCCGGTTCAGCCGTGGGAAAAGAGGCGTTTGCCGAGGCCGAGGTCGCCGAAGACGACCACCGCCAGGAAGAGCCCGAGCAAGAGCAACATGCCGATGACGTGGACGGTGGACTCGATCCGCTCGTTGACCTTGCGCCGGGTGATCAGCTCGATGCCGAGGAACACCAGCCGCCCGCCGTCGAGCGCGGGCACCGGCAGGAAGTTGAAGAGCGCGAGCCCCACCGAGATGACGGCGACCACCTGCGCGAAATCGGCGATGCCGCGCTGCACCTCGGCGGACGCCTGCTTGACGATGGCGATGGGGCCGGAGAGCGATGCGCCGCCGCGGCGGCGGACGAGGTCCCAGATGCCGGAGAGCTGCTGGGCGTTCAGCTCCCACACCGCGGCCGCGGCTCGCGGAATCGCCGCGCTCGGCGGCAGGCGGATGAGCGACTGATCCAGGCGCACGGAGATGGTTCCCTTGTCGGGGTGCACCACGTACGACTGCCGCGCGCCGCCGCGCAGAACGTCGAGCTTTCGATCCGCCTTCGCCGGCGCCTTCTGCAGCTCGTGCCGCAGGTCGTCGAACGACTCCACCTTCGCGCCGTCGACCGCCAGGACCTGGTCTCCGCTCTGCAATCCCGCCGCCGCCGCGGGGCCGCCCGGGATCACCTGGATCCGCATGGTCGTCAGGTCGACGAAGCCGGCGGACATGTAGAGCAGCGCGATGATCACGAACGCGATCAGGTAGTTCACCCCGGGGCCGGCAGCGATGACGAGGAAACGCCGCCAGGCGGACTTGTTCACGTACGAGCCCGTGTCCGCCGGATCCTGCGCCGCCGGATCGTCCGGGGTGAACCCCGCGATCTTGCAGTACCCGCCGAGCGGCAGAGCGCTCAGGCGGTAGTCGGTATCGCCTCGGCGGAAGCCCCAGATCCGCGGCCCGAATCCGAGCGAGTAGGTCTCCACCCGCATGCCCATCAGGCGTGCGAGCAGGAGGTGCCCGGCTTCGTGGGCTGCGATGAGGAGCCCGAGGCCGACGACTGCGACGACGATGGACATGCGGGGCGGCAGCATAGCCGATGCCGCCTCGCCGCGCAGTCACTACGTTTTCTTTCGGACACCAAGGGGGCAAGGCAATGCGAAGACTTGTGACTGTCGCGGGTGCTGCGCTGGCGGTGGCCTGCGCCTCGCATCAGCAGGCGAGCCGGCTCGACGATTCCGGCCTGGCGAGGCTCGACGAGCAGCAGATGCAGCCGGTGGACGACGCGCGCATCGAGCAGGGGCGCGCGCAGGACGCGGTGGCGCGGGCGCGAGCCAACGAGGCCGACGCGCGCGCGCGGCTGGAGGTGGCGAAGAGCGACCGCACGGTGGCCGACGCGCAGCTCAAACGCGCGGTGGCCGAGCGCGATCTGCTCAAGAAGCAGTACGCGTCGCCGGATCAGCTCGCGCCGGTGGAGCAGGACATCGCCGCCTCGCAGGACCGCATCAAGGCCGCGGACCTCAAGCTGCAGTACATCCAGCAGATGATCGGCGTGGCGGAGGCGGAGCGGAAGGCCGCCGAGGCGCACCTGCTCACCACCCAGGCGCTCACCGAGCAGGCCAAGTACCGGGCGATGAAGGAGAACAACGTCCCGCAGGCGGCCTCGGCCAACGCCGGCGACATCGACGGGCGGGTGGCGCAGGCGGAGTCGCAGGAAGCGAATCTCCAGAAGGAAGTGGCGAAGCGGCGCTCGACCGCCGTAGAGCTCTACAACCGCTGGCAGCAGGCCGACGCGCGCTCCCGCAGCCTGGCCCGCCCCTCCACCCTTCCCGTCCCTCCCCCGACGACGGGCGAGCCGACGTCACACTAGCGCTGCGGTTTCGACCGTCGACGTGAACGGCCGCGGGCTCACAGACTCCGCCTCTGTCGCGTGCGGGCCCAGGCGAAGTAGTCGCGCAGGATCTCTGCGTGGTCGAAGCAGAGCGCGTCCCAGGGCACCTCTGCTTCGGCAAACCACTTCGCGTCGGCTGCGTCGTCCCCGGCCTGCAGCGTGCCGCCCCGCGCGCTGCAGGCGTAGACGGTGGAGATGGTGTGCTTGCGCGGATCGCGGCGCGGGTCGGAGTAGGTGAAGAGCTGCGCCACGAGCTCCACCTCGAGGTTCGTCTCCTCCTTCGCCTCGCGGCGGCAGGCCGAGCCCAGGTCCTCGCCCCAGTCCACGAAGCCGCCGGGCAACGCCCAGCCCTTCGGCTCGTTCTTGCGCAGGACGAGCACCACGCGGCCGTCCTCGCCGGCGATCACGGCGTCGGTGGTGGGCAGCGGGTTCTTCTGCTGCTTTGCGCTCACGGCGGCGTCACCAGCCGCGTCGACCCGGCAGGCGGCTGCTGCTGGCGCTTGTCGGCGCCGTAGCGGCCGCGGAGCGCGTGGGTGAAGAGCGCGCGGCAGAAGGGGTTGCTCGCGTCCTTTTCCAGCGCGCGCGAGACGGCCACCGCGACCTGCGCCACGCCCTCCCGGCCGATCGATGCGAGCACGTGCGCCATCTCCAGGAGCCTGCGCGCGTAGAGCGCGCGCCGCTGCGGGGTGAAGTACGCCGCCGCCGCCTCGTCCGCGGCGTGCTCGAAGCCCTGCCGCCTCTGCGCGTCGTCGATGTAGAGCTGGCTCGTGGACACCTCGTCCACCCGCAGCGCGAAGTGGCGCAGCTCCTCTTCGTCCGGAATCCACGAGCTGAAGAGCGGATCGTCGAAGAGCGTGTCGCCGGCCCGGGCGCGCGCCGGCTCCTCCACCACCTGCACGGCCAGCCCCGGCGACGGCGGCGGCGTCTCCGGCGCCGGACCGAGCACGCGCAGCGCGTCGGCATAGCGCGGCGGCGGCGAGAAGCCGTTGCGGGCTCCCACGGCCTCCGCCTCCGCGATCAGCTGGCGGGCGTGGTCGCGGGAAACCTCCGCGGTCGCCACCGCGTCCTGGCGCGGAAGCTTCTTCTCGAAGTCGCGCCAGCTTCGCCGCGACAGCGGGAGCGCCTCCGCCGCGAGGATGCCCTTCTGGTCGGAGACCACCACCTGCACCAGCTCCACGCCCTGCCGCGCGGGGCGCGTCCACCAGATGGCGCGCTCGCCATACGCGTCGATGCTGCTCACATGGCAGGAAGGAGCCTCGCCCTCGGGAAGCGGCCGCAGCACCGACTCGCCCTGCCGCCTCGGCTCCTGCACCTGCACCCCGCGCTGCTTGAGCTTCTGCAGCTCGCGCTTCGCCTCCTTGGCGAGCGTCCGGTCGCGCGAGCCGGCCAGTTCCACCAGCACCTCCTGGCGCGCGCCGCGCCCTGCCGCGTGCACCAGCGCGAGCGCGAGCATCGGCGGCAGCGCGGCGATCTCGGCGGCGACTGCCCCGGCGTCCGGCCCGGCGAGTCCGGCGGTCTGCGCCACGGCTTCGGTCTGCAGCTTCGCGAGGGTGTCCCGCGCCGCCGCCACCTGCTCGGGCAGGGGGCGCGCGACGCCCGCGCACTGCATCTCTTCGGCGATGCTGGCAGGCTGCAACGACGCGTCCTTGAGGAGGGCGAGGCACTCGTCGATCGTCAGGTTGTGCGCGTCGGCCATGGGGCGCGCACAATAGAGAGGCCCCTGCGGGGCGTCAACGCTGCTAGATTGCCAGCCTGCATGCGCGTGACGGTCCTCTATTTCGCGGCGGCGCGGGAGCGGGCGGGCGCCTCGTCCGACGTCCTCGATCTCGCCGAGGGCGCCACCGCGGGCGACGCCGTGGCCGAGGCCTGCCGGCGCCATCCCGGCCTCCAGGCGGTCGCCGACAAGCTCCGCGTCGCGGTCGATCAGGAGTTCGCCGGTCTCGACCGCAGGCTCCGCGACGGCAGCGAGCTGGCGCTCATCCCGCCCGTGTCCGGCGGCGCCGGGCCGCATCGCATCGGACCCGAGCCGGTGGCGAGCGAGGCGCCGCTGCGCGAAGTGGCCGGCGCCGACTGCGGCGCCGTCGTCAGCTTCGTCGGCACCGTGCGCGCCAGCACCCGGGGCAAGGCGGTGGTGCGGCTCGAGTACGAGGCCTATCCGGACATGGCGCTGCGCATCTTCGCCGCCATCGCCGCGCACGCCCGGGAGAAGTGGGGCGCGCGGGTCGCCATCCACCACCGCACCGGCGCGCTGGAGCCTGGCGAGGTGTCGGTGGCCATCGCCGCCGCCGCCCCTCACCGCGCCGACGCATTCGACGCCTGCCGCCACGCCATCGAAGCGCTGAAGAAGGACGCGCCGATCTGGAAGCGCGAGGTCTATCCCGACGGCTCGAGCTGGGTCGGACTCGGCTCCTGAGGTAGGGCGCCCTCGCACCGCCGCCGCTGTGCGCCGTCGTTCTTTCGGTCCCGCCTCGCGGTCGTGCTACGCTTCCAGCCCGCATGGCGATTTCCGTCCTGGTGGCCGGCGACGTCCCCTTCCGCAGCGCTCTCGCCGAGGCGCTGGGCAGCGAATACGCCATCGTCGAAGCGGAATCGGCCATGGCAGCCGCGGGAGCGCTGCTCGCCTCGGGGGCGGCCCTCGCCTTCGTCGATCTTCGCGCCCATTCGCGGGTCGGCGACGCCGTCTGCAGGCGGATCAAGGGCGCGGCGCAGACGCGCCTGTTGCCGGTGCTGGCCTGCTGCGACCCCGGCGAGGAGTCCACCGTCGCCGCGCTCGACGCCGGCGCCGACCAGGTGATGGCGTTTCCGCCCGCCCGCGCGGAGCTGCACGCGAGGGTGCGGGCGGCATTGCGGACGCGCCTCGCCACCGGCCGGCTGGAGGACACCTCGCAGGTCATCTTCGCGCTGGCCAACGCGGTCGAGGCAAAGGACGCCTACACCGAGGGCCACACCGAGCGGGTGGGCGCGCTGGCGGTGGAGGCGGGTCGGATGGCCGGGCTCGACGAGGAGACGCGCGAGGCGCTGCGCCAGGGCGGCGTGCTCCACGACATCGGCAAGATCGGCATCCCCAACGAGATCATCAACAAGGCCGGCCTGCTCACGCCGAAGGAGCGGATCGTGATGAACAAGCATCCGATCATCGGCGAGCGCATCTGCGAGCCGCTCAAGAGCCTGCGCCACCTGCTGCCGATCATCCGCTGGCACCACGAGAAGCTGGACGGCAGCGGATATCCCGACGGCCTCAAGGGGAGCGCCTTTCCGGTGCCCGCCCAGATCCTCCAGCTCGCCGACATCTACGACGCCATCACCACCGACCGGCCGTACCATCGCGCGCGCACCCGCGCGAGCGCCATCGGCTTCCTGCACGGCGAGGCGGACAAGGGCTGGCGCGACCACGAGCTGGTCACCCTCATCGGCCTCGCGGCGGAAGCGCTCAACCTGGGCCGCACCCGCGAGCAGGACATTCCTCCGCCTCCCGCGCCCTTCGGCCAGTGGCGGACCGAATAGGATGAGGGTGTCTCCGTATTCACGGAGGCACCCAGGGTCACGCTCCGCGTGTTGTAGCCGCAGAGCCCGCCTTCGGCGGGCAGCGGCTATCGGCTGAAGCCGCCCGGCGGCGGCTGCGGCGGCGCGGGGCAGTGGTACATGTCGAGGAAGAGCGTGTAGACGGCGCCGGGGCAACGCGCCTCGAAGGCATCGACGATGTGCAGGTCCGGCTCGCCCGGCTGCAGCGGCCGCTCCGGATCCATCTGCAAGAGGATGCGCGGATCGTTCGGATCCACCGGTTCGTTGCGGCTGCCGGTGGGGCCCATGCGCTTGACCTGCGCGGCCTCGCCGCCGGGACAGCGCAGGCCGGTGAGATAGGCCTTCTCTCCCGGCGGCAGGCACACCTCGGCGGCGCGGTCCTTCGAGCGCGCGAATCCCGGCGGTCCGGCGGGCGCGGCGTGGGCACAGGCGGCCGCCGCGAGCCAGCAGAGGGAGCGCACGGCGCTCAGCCTATCAGTCGTCCTCCTCGAAGTAACCGCGGAACTCGCCGCGGGTGACGCCGCCGTCGGCGGTGAGCACCGGCTCGTATTCGCGCCCGCACTCCGGGCAGGTGAGCGCCTCCACCTCGATGGGCTCGGGCGTGATGCGGCCGAGGTCCACCTCCAGGTAGGCCTCGAGGACGAAATGCTGCGAGCCGCAGGCGCAGCGCGTGCCGTCCTTGCCTTCGTTCGCGTCCTGCTCCGCTTCCGCCAACGTCCGCTCGCCGATGCGTGCCATGGAGGCAATCTTAATCCCCGCGGGCCCCGCCGCTCGCTCCCGGGCAGCGCACGGACGAGCGCCGGCAAGGCGCGCGCAAGTGCAGCAATGCGGAAGGCGCACCGATCTCTCGCTTGCGGGAGTTGCGCGGTTAAGCGATACCGCGCGGATGCTCGCAATCGACCTGACGGGAAAGCGCGCGCTGGTGGCAGGCGTGGCCGACGATGCCGGGTTCGGGTTCGCCATCGCCAAGGCGATGGCGGAGGCTGGCGCCACCGTGTGCGCAGGCACCTGGCCGCCGGCGCTCAACATCTTCGAGACGCTGCTCCGCCGGGGGAAGATCGACGAGTCGCGCAAGCTGCGCGGCGGCGGCCTTCTCGAGTTCGAGAAGATCTACCCTCTGGACGCCGCCTACGACACGCTCGCCGATGCTCCCGAGGAGGTGCGCACGAGCAAGCGGTACAGCGAGCGCGGCGACTTCTCCATCCAGGGCCTGGCCGACGCCCTCAAGCGCGACTTCGGCGACAAGTGCCTCGACATCGTGGTCCACTCGCTCGCCAACGGGCCGGAGGTGAAGAAGCCGCTGCTCGAAACCTCGCGGGGCGGGTACCTCACGGCCATCAGCGTGAGCTCCTACTCCCTGGTGGGCATGCTGCAGCGCCTCGCGCCGCTGATGCGCCCGGGCGGCAGCGCGGTCTCCCTCACCTACCTTGCCGGAGAGCGCGCTGTGCCCGGATACGGCGGCGGCATGTCCTCCGCCAAGGCGGCGCTGGAGAGCGACACCCGCACGCTCGCGTTCGAGGCCGGCCGCAAGTTCGGCCTGCGCGTCAACACCATCTCCGCCGGACCGCTCGCCTCCCGCGCCGCCAGCGCCATCGGCTTCATCGAGGAGATGGTGAAGTACTACAAGCAGAACACGCCGCTG
>DATDMU010000164.1:0-4317 GCA_036518615.1 Myxococcales bacterium | reverse complement strand
GTGCCCGCAGCGGTGTTCGGTGATCTCGGTGTCGCGAGTGGCCGAGCGGCTTCTGCACCGAGACGGGGTTCGCTCCGAGCATGGCCGAGTCAACCGGCTCCGCTTCGGCCTCGACCAGCTCGCGCCCACTGGCAGCGCTTCGCAGAAATTCGCAGCGCCTGGCTCGAAGCTGGGCACAATCTGGACACAGTCGCGAATTTCCGAGACGCAACGCGCCGGACCGCCCGAGAATTCTCCAGGCAATTCCGGCAAATTGATTGGCGGGGTGTACGGGACTCGAACCCGTGGCCTCCGGCGTGACAGGCCGGCGTTATAACCCGCTTAACTTACACCCCACAGAGTGGGCGGGACAGGTTTCGAACCTGCGACCCTCGGTGTGTAAGACCGATGCTCTACCGCTGAGCTACCCGCCCAGGCGGCAGCGAGCGGGGGCGGGTTCTACGGGAGCGGGCAGGTGAAGTCAAGCTCCGCGGATCGCGGCAGTCCGGCCGAGCGCTCGCTCGCCGCGGCCGCTCCAGGCTCAGATGCCTGCGCCGGCGTCGTACGAGGCGCCCTCCGCGGCCACCTGGGTGATCCGGCTCCCCGGCGGCACCGAGCGGGTCAACCAGACGTTGCCGCCGATCATCGACCCGCGGCCGATGCTCACCCGCCCCAGGATGGTGGCGCCGGCGTAGATGACCACGTCGTCCTCCACGATCGGGTGCCGGTCCACTCCCTTCACCGGCCGCCCCTGCTCGTCGAGCGGGAAGCTCTTCGCCCCCAGCGTCACGCCCTGGTAGATGCGCACGCGCTTGCCGATGCGCGCCGTCTCGCCGATCACCACGCTCGTGCCGTGATCCACGAAGAACGACTCGCCGATGGACGCGCCGGGGTGGATGTCGATGCCCGTATCCGAGTGCGCCGCCTCGGTGATGATGCGCGGCAACAGCGGCACCTCCAGCATCCACAGCTCGTGCGCGAGCCGCTGGCGGGTCACCGCCAGAAGCCCCGGATAGCAGAGGATGGCCTCGTCTCGATTGCGCAGCGCCGGGTCGCCGGCGTAGGCCGCCTCCACGTCGGTGGCCGCGAGCGCGCGCACCGCGGGAAGCCGCCGCAGGAAAGCCTGCGCGGCGTGCACCGCGCGGCCGTTGACGTCGCGGTCCGGATAGGCGAACCCCACCGCGTGCTCGATCTGCCCGGTGAGCACGCGCATGGCGAACTCCACCTTCTCCGCCACCAGCGCCGCAACTCCCGTCGGCGCCGGGTCGAAGTAGCCGGGAAAGAAGGCGGACCGCAAGGCATCCACCGCCTCGACCAGGAGCGGGCGCGAGGGCAGCTCGCGGTTGCGCGGCGGCCCCGCCATCCGGGAAAGCTCGGCGATGACGTCGTTCACGCGTTCTCCTCGAAGAGCCAGGTGCTGAGGTAGCGCTCGCCGGTGTCGGGAATCACCACCACGATGCGCTTCGCCGCGCTCTGCGGCCGCGCCGCGACCTCCAGCGCCGCATGCAGCGCCGCCCCGCCCGAGACGCCCGCGAGGATGCCCTCCTCGCGCGCCAGCCGCCGCGCGGCGCGTCCCGCGTCTTCCGCGCCGACCTGCATCACCTCGTCGATGAGCGCGCGGTCGAGCACGGCGGGCACGAACCCCGCGCCGATGCCCTGGATCTTGTGCGGCCCCGGCTTTCCGCCCGAGAGGACCGGAGAGTCGGTGGGCTCCACCGCGATGGCGCGGAAGGCAGGATTGCGCTTCTTCAATACGCGCGCCACGCCGGTCAGTGTGCCGCCCGTGCCCACGCCGGAGACGAGCACGTCCACCTCGCCGCCCGTGTCGCGCCAGATCTCCTCGGCGGTGGTGCGCTCGTGCACCTCGGGGTTCGCCGGGTTCTCGAACTGCTGCAGGATGAAGTAGCGCGAGTCCGCCGCCGCCAGTTCCTGCGCGCGGCGGATGGAGCCGGGCATGCCCTCCGCGCCGGGCGTGAGCACGAGCTTCGCGCCGAGCGCGGCCAGGAACTTCCGCCGCTCCACGCTCATGGTCTCCGGCATGGTGAGCACCAGCTTGTACCCGCGCGACGCCGCCACCATGGCGAGGCCGATGCCGGTGTTGCCGCTGGTGGGCTCGAGCAAAATCGTGCCCGGCCCGATCTTCCCGGCGCGCTCGGCCGCCTCGATCATCGACAGGCCGATGCGGTCCTTCACGCTGGAGCAGGGGTTGAAGCTCTCCAGCTTGGCCACCACGTCGGCGGTCAGCCCCGCGCAGAGCCGCGGCAGCCGGACCATGGGGGTGTTTCCGATCAGTTTCGTCACGTCCGCGGCGATAGGCATGGCGAGGTGCAAAGCATTCGGGGTGCCAGAGCGCTGCGACACGATTGCGCGCAAGGCGCGAACGGATTGCGTGCCGAGGGCGCGCGCCGCGCAAATCGTGCGCGATAGAGTGGGGGCGTGCAGGGCATCGTGACCACAGCGCCCAGCGGCGACCCGGCCGAAGCCGAGGAGCTTTCGGCCCGCTTCGGCCTTCGCGCCGAGCCGCGGGCAGGGCGGACGCTCTCGCGCGTCCTGGCCGACGCGGCCGGCGCGCCGGTGCTGGTGCTCGCCGCCCAGAGCGCCCATCTCCATGCGTCTGGCCGCGTCTTCCGCGCCACCGCCGGAATGGCCTTCCTCCGCATGCTGCGCGCCCGCAAGGGCGAGATCGACCCGCTGGTGGCCGCCGCGGACCTGCGCAAAGGCGATCGCGTTCTCGACGCCACCCTCGGCCTCGGAGGCGACGCGCTGCTCGCGGCGCAGGCCACGGGCGCGCCCGTGCTCGGGCTGGAGAAGGACGGCCTTCTCGCCGCGTTCACGCAGGCTGGGCTGCGCAGGCTGCCGGGCCACGGCGCGGAGCCGGCGCGGCTCGTCACCGTGCTGCGCGCCGATCACCGCGCGTTCCTCCGCGAGCAGCCTGCGGGCGCCTTCGACGTGGTGCTCCTCGACCCCATGTTCCGGCAGGCGGGCGACGCGGCGCCGCTCTTCGACCTGCTCCGGGCGCGCGCCGACCACGAGCCGCTCAGCCTCGAGACGCTGCGGCTCGCGCAGCGGGTGGCGCGCCGGGGCGTCCTGGTGAAGGACGCCGCCCCCGGGTTCGAGCTGGGGCGGCTGGGTCTTCTGCCGCAGCTCACGCGGCGGTCTGCGGCAATCGCCTTTGGCTGGGCGCCCGGCCAATAGACGGCAAGGCCGCAGCGAACGGTGTATACGCTGCCGCCATGCCCACCGTCCTCGTCGCGGGAGCCACCGGCGCCGTCGGCACTGCCCTCGTGCCGCGCCTGCGCGCCGCGGGGTTCGACGTCATCCCCCACGTCCGGCCCAAGACGGCCACGCGACATCCGCTGGGCAGGGACGCCGAGGCGCTCGTCGCCGACCTGGGCAACGCGGAGCGGCTCGACGGAGCCATGGCCCGCGCGCAGGCGGTGGTCTGCCTCGTCGGCACCATGCGCCGCCGCTTCGCCGCCGGCGACACGTACGAGAGCTCGGATTACATGCCGGTTGTGCAGCTCGCCGAGTCCGCGCAGCGCGTTCCGTCGCCGGCGCCGAGGCACTTCGTCCTGCTCTCGGCGCTGGGGGCGCGGGCGGGCAGCGGCTATCTGGGGTGGAAGTTCAAGGCGGAGGAGGTGGTGCGCAAGAGCGGCCTCGTCCGCACCGTCCTGCGCCCGTCCTTCCTCGACTCCACGCGCTCGGGCTCCGAGGCCAGCGACGGCACGCAGCGCAAGCCGCCTCCGCTCGTCGGCGCGCTCCTCGATGCTGTCGGGCACCTGCCCGGACTGCGCGGGCCCGCCGACGATCTGCGGCCGCTGCCGGTCGAGGTCCTCTGCGACGCCATCGTTCGCATCCTGCGCGAGGGAGGGCCACAGGGCACGCTCAAGGGGCGCGAGCTGTGGGCGCTGGCGTCGGACGGCGCGCGCGCGAGGACGTAGCTACTCCGCTGCGACTTCCGGCGAACGGACGCTCTCCTTGGTCAGCTCGAGCAGCGTCTTGCGCACGAAGAGCAGGTGCTCCTCCTCCTCGTGCAGCCGCTTCTTGAACTCCTTCTTCGCCTTGGAGTCGCCGAACTCGTCGGCGAGCTGCACCAGGAGGTCCCAGCCCGCGTTGTCCGCCAGCTCCGCCGTGAGCAGCGCGTGGAAGTCGTGGGGAATGCTGTCGTCGCGGCGCATCACGCGCTCCACGCCTTCCGCTTCCGCCCGCGCCAGCACCGCATGCTCGGAGAGCGCGCGGGCGTCGCCGCCGAGAGCGCGGATCTGCTCCTCCAGCCACTCCTCGTGCTCGTGCTCCTCGTCGCGGTGCGCCTGCACCTGCCCGACGAGCGCCTTGACG
>DATDMU010000163.1:0-7524 GCA_036518615.1 Myxococcales bacterium | reverse complement strand
CGGCTGGTGCAGGCGCGGGTGGAGAAGGCCAAGGCCGACGGCGACGGCAAGTTCCCGCCGGTGACGGCCGCCGAAGTGGAGCAGGTCTATCGCGCCGAGCACGCCTCGTGGAAGGAGCGCTACGACGCCGCGGTGGAGAAGTACCGCGCGGAGTGCGCGAAGGAGCACGACGAGGTGGTGGGCCTCGGCGGCCTGCACATCCTCGGCACCGAGCGGCACGAGTCGCGGCGCATCGACAACCAGCTTCGTGGCCGCTCGGGGCGGCAGGGCGACCCCGGCTCGTCCAAGTTCTACCTCTCTCTCGAAGACGACCTGATGCGCATCTTCGCGAGCGACCGCATCGCCAAACTGATGGATACATTTGGAGTTCAGGAGAACGAGCCCATCGAGCACCCCTGGCTCACCAAGGCCATCCAGGGCGCGCAGGAGCGGGTGGAGGGACAGAACTTCGACATCCGCAAGAACCTGCTCGAGTACGACGACGTGATGAACCAGCAGCGCAAGACCATCTACGGCATGCGCAAGGAAGTGCTGGCGGCGGGCGCGGGCGTGCCGCTGGTCTGGTTCACCGAGGATCCGAAGACGAAGAAGAAGACCCGGCACGAGAAGGTCGTCTCCTGGAAGGACCAGGAGGAGCACCTCTACGACCTGATCGAGGACCTGATCATCGAGATCGTCGACGAGGCGGTGCCGCGCGGCAAGAACGACGAGTTCGACACCAAGGCTCTGCAGCAGCGGGTCCGCGAGCAGTTCAACGTGGACATGAGCTTCGAGGGCGCGCACCCGGACAAGGAGAAGCTGCAGCTCGACGTCTTCAGCGTGGTGGAGAAGAAGCTGAAGACCAAGTTCGAGGTCCTGGGCGACGACTTCCGCCTCTACACCCAGTGGCTCTACCTCAACACCATCGACCAGCTCTGGAAGGACCATCTGTTGCAGATGGACCACCTGCGCCAGGGCATCCACCTGCGCGGCTACGGGCAGAAGGATCCCAAGATCGAATACAAGAAGGAGGGATTCGAGCTCTTCCAGATCATGAAGGGCCGCATCGCGGCGTCCACCATCGCCATGGTCATGCGGGTGGAGCCGGTGCAGCAGCAGCAGCCCCAGCCGGCCGCAGCCACCCAGGCGCCCGCGCAGGGGCGCGCCTCCGGCACCCTGCCTCCCTTGCCGCAGCGCCGCCAGCAGCAGACCATCGAGATCCACGGCGAGGCGCCCACCGCGTCCGGCGGCCAGGGCGGAACGGTGGTGCAGAACCAGACCGCGCCCATCGTCCGCGCCGGTCCGCGGGTGGGCCGCAACGACCCCTGCCCCTGCGGGAGCGGCAAGAAGTACAAGAAGTGCCACCTGCCGATGGAGCAGGGCACCCCGGCCGACCAGGCTTGACCCGGGTCGCTACGCGCTGAAGGTCAATGCTCCTTCAGCGCCGCAACACGCATGCGGATTGCCCGAGACTCTGGACCGCGGCGACCCCTGGCAGGTCGATGTCGGGCCTGTCGCCGCGATACCAGCGGGTCGGGCTCCAGCCGGCCAACCGCGCCACGGTTTCCATCGACTCCTCGGTCGTGACCACGTTTCGCACCTGCCAGCGCCGTTCGCTCGCCGTGCTGCGGGCGGATTGCAGGAAGATCTCCCGCGCGACCGCCAGAGACAACGGAAGGCACGAGAAGAGGAACAGGCCACCGGGCCGTACGACGCGCGCGGCCTCGACGAGATACCGGTAACAATCCTCCAGCTCGAGATGGGTAAACACCGAATACGCGCACATCACGTCGGCAGAGGAGTCAGGCAGCTCGATTCGATGCCCCTTTTGTAGCAGCCACCTGCAATTTTTCGCCTCGCCGACGCGACGCCGGGCGTGCTTCAGCATCGTCGGCGCAATGTCGATCCCGACGTAGGTGCCCTGGGTCAGAAACGGCACGAGATGGACCGCCAGCCGTCCGGTTCCGCAGCCAAAGTCCACCACCGTGTCGGACGGCTGCAGCCCTTCCTTCTGCAAGAGCCGCAGCTCTATCCGCCCGATCAGATCGAAATCGCCGTCGCCGATCGATTTCTCAGGTCCCATCGACCGGGCGTGCCGCTCGTAGGCGTTCCCGAACGACCCTGAAAACCTCCGGCCCGCCCGCCTCGCCTTCTTGATGAAGTTCTTCAGAGCCGGAGGAAGAAGGTCCTTCAACTCTGCGACGAAGGCGTGACGGACGCGGCGCACGATGGGAAAATCCCATGGTCGATCCACGCATTCAAGGTCAGGCTGCTTTCATGGCGGCCCTGGGCGCGCGCGGGACGAAGAGCGCCACCGGGCAGGGGGCGCTGCGCAGCACGTATTCCACCGTGTTGCCGAGGAAGGTGCGGCGGCCGAGGAGCTGCGGCATGGCGCCGAGCACGATCAGGTCGGCGCCGACCTCGCGGGCGGCCTCGACGATGGTGCGGCCCGCGGAAGTGGACCAGCGCACGTGGGCGTCCACGGCGACGCCGTGCTGCGCGCCGAGCGCCGCCACGTCGGTGACCACGCGCATGCCCACCGACTCGCTCTGCTCGCCCGCCTCGGTACCGCGGAGCTGCGGATCGACGATGCTGACCGCCGCCAGCTCCGCGCCGTTCGCCTTGGCGTAGAGCATCGCCAGCTCGGTTGCGCCGCGGGCTGCATAGGCGCCGTCGGTCGCGACGAGGATCTTGCGGAAGGCGACGGGAAATGACTCGCCCGAGAGCAGCACCGCGCTGGCGCCGCCTTCCTGCAGCGCGGCGGTGAGCACCCGGTTGGCGACGGTGCGCCGCCTGCCGGCACCCACGAAGACCATGTCGTAGCCGTGCTGCACCTCCTCGTGGATGGCGGTGGCGGGAGAGAGCGCGCGGACGATGCGCGCCTGCAGGTCGGGCACGTGCTCCTCCGCCGCGAACTTCGCCACCGTCTCCCGGGTCATCTCCTCGGTGAGCGGGCGCCGCCGCTGGCCGGCGAGCGCGCGCCCCGTCTTCTGCGCCACGACCGACAGCGCCACCATGGTGGCTCCGGGCAGGCGCGCGAGCGGCGCCGCCAGGCGCATGGCGTGCAGCGAGCGCGGCCCTCCGCTGAGCGCGACGAGGATGCGCGCGCCCTCGCGCTTGATCACCGCCTTGTCCTTCTCCTCCTCTTCGTCGAGGCGCGCCGCCTCGTCCTCGTCCGGCTTGGCCGCGCGGACCGCCGCCCGCAAGAGCACCGGGGTGGTGAAGCTGGTGACGATGGGGATGAGAACGATGGCCGCATAGAGGGTGGGCGAGAGGACGCCGAGGTCCATGCCGATGCGCGCCACCACCAGCTCCATGGACCCCCGCGAGCTCATGCCGATGCCCACCGCCAGCGCCGAGGCCGCGCGCAGTCCGCCGAGCTTTGCTCCGAGGCCGGCGCCCACCACTTTCCCCACGATGGCGAGGCCGAGGATGCCGGCGGTGATGGGCAGGGGCGGCAGCGAGAGCGTGGTGACCCGCAGGCCGGTGTAGACGAAGAAGATGGGCGCGAACACGCCCATGGTGGCGCTGTCCAGGGCATCGAGCGCGGACTGGCGGATGCGCGGCGAGGAGGTGACGAGGAGGCCGGCGATGAAGGCGCCGAAGACGGCGTGGATCCCCAGCTTCTCGGTCAGCGCGGCGAGCGCGAAGGTGAGCACCACCACCGCGCTGGTGGTGGAGTGCTCGATTCCCCTGCCGCGCTCGATCCAGCTGATCAGGCGGCGGACGAGCGGCCTGCCCACCAGCGCCGCGCCGGCGATGACGAGGAGCGTGGCGCCCAGGGGGCGCAGCACCGCCGCGGGCGAGACCGCGCCCGACATCGCGATGCTGGAGACGATGGAGAGCAAGACCCATCCCACCGTGTCGTCGGCGATGGAGGCGGCGAGGATGATGGCCCCGACGTCGCGGCGGGTGAGCTTCAGGTCGAGCAGCGTCTTGGCGATGACCTTGACCGCAGAGATCGACATTGCGGTGGCGAGGAAGAGGGCGAAGACGCTTCGATCGTTCACCTTCCCCAGCAGGCCGGCGGGCATGGCGTGGCCGAGGAGGAAGCCGGTGGCGAAGGGCAGCACGATCCCCACCGCGCTGGCGAGGAGCGCGGCGCGTCCGAGCAGGCGCAGGAGGCGCAGATCCAGCTCCAGCCCGGTGCGCAGGATGAGGAAGATCATCCCCAGCCAGGAGAGCATCTCGAGCAGGTGCTCCTGCTCCTGGTTCGAGGGAAAGAGGGCGGCGTGCGCCGCCGGCCAGAGGTGGCCGAAGACCGCCGGTCCGAGCAGGACTCCCGCGAGCAGCTCGCCGAGCACGCCGGGCTGGCGGAACTTGCGCGCGACGGCTCCGAAGCCGCGCGCCAGCGCCAGCATCACCGCGAACTGCAGCAGGAAGACGTAGACGGCGTGCTCGCTCAGGGCGCGCATTGCCCGCTAAGGTATGAAGCGAGCGGTCTCCGTGCCCCCGGCAGGGTAGGGCCGGCGGGGTGGCAGGCGGTCCGCCGGCCGGCTGGCTCCGGGCGACCCCGCGAACCAGGGCCAGCAG
The DNA here is from genome assembly GCA_036518615.1 of Myxococcales bacterium. Lineage (GTDB taxonomy): Bacteria > Myxococcota > Myxococcia > Myxococcales > 40CM-4-68-19 > 40CM-4-68-19. The sequence goes on along the minus strand of DATDMU010000163.1, from coordinate 3,012 downwards.
CTCCGGTGGGCAAGCGACTTGCACGGAGCCCGCGATCCTGTTAGATCGCGCCTCCCTTTTCGGGATTTCGCCGGGAAGGTCCAGCAGTTCCGCAACACAATCACGCACACCTCCCGATCGGGGCGGGGTTCCCGCGGCTCTCCATGCCGGGCCCGTTCTGGCGCGACGGAGGTGGAGGAGAAAAACACGATGTCCGAGAACGTCGAGAGCACCACCCCCGTCACCGCGTCGCCGCCCCCCGAGGTCATGCAGCAGGCGATGCAGCCGGCGCACGTCATCACCATGCGCCAGCTGCTCGAGGCAGGCGTCCACTTCGGCCACCAGACCAAGCGCTGGAACCCGAAGATGAAGCCGTACATCTTCGGCGCCCGCAACGGCATCTACATCGTCGATCTGCAGAAGACGGTGCGGCTGGCGCGCGAGGCCTTCAAGTTCGTCAGCGACGTCTGCTCGCGCGGCGGCTCGGTGCTCTTCGTCGGCACCAAGAAGCAGGCGCAGGACGCGGTCATCGAGGAGGCCACGCGCTCCGGCCAGTTCCACGTCACCAACCGGTGGCTGGGTGGGACGCTGACCAACTTCAAGACCATCAAGAGCGGCATCGACCGCCTCAAGGCGCTGGAGAAGATGTCGACCGACGGCACCTTCGAGAAGCTGCCCAAGAAGGAAGTCGCGCTCTTGCAGAACGAGATGGACAAGCTGAAGAAGAACCTGGGCGGCATCCAGGACATGACCCGGCTTCCCGGCTGCCTCTTCGTGATCGACCCGCGCAAGGAGCACATCGCCATCCACGAGGCCACCCGCCTCGGCATCCCCATCGTGGGCCTCGTCGACACCAACTGCGACCCGGAAGGCATCGAGTACGTGATTCCGGGCAACGACGACGCCATCCGCTCCATCCGCCTCTTCTGCGGCAAGATCGCGGACGCGGCCATCGAGGGCAAGGCGCGCTACCAGGCGCACCACGCCGGCGAGCCGCAGGAAGCGCAGGGCGAGGAAGGCGAGGATCGCGACCAGGCCTCCGAGCGCCGCGGCAGGCGCGACACGCGCGGTGGCAGGCGCGACGGACGCGGCGGGCGCGGCGGCTTCGGCGATCGCCGGCCGGCGCCCCGGCAGGAAGCGGAAGCGTCCCCCGGGCCCATCGTGGAGCACAAGCCCACCCTGGGGTCGGAGACGGAAGCTGCCCCCGCGGAAGCGGCCCCTGCGCAAGAGAAGCCCCAGGAGTGAATGGCAAATGGCTGAAGTGACCTCGGCGATGGTGAAGGACCTGCGCGAGAAGACCGGCGCGGGCATGATGGACTGCAAGAAGGCGCTCACCGAGAGCGGCGGCGATCTGGACAAGGCGGTCACCTGGCTGCGCGAGAAGGGCCTCGCCACGGCGGGCAAGAAGGCCGGGCGCAGCGCCACCGAAGGCGCGGTGGGCAGCTACATCCACCTGGGCGGCAAGATCGGCGTCCTCGTGGAGGTGAACTGCGAGACCGACTTCACCGCCAAGAACGAGAAGTTCCAGGCGCTGGTGAAGGACATCGCCATGCAGATCGCCTGGACCAAGGCGCCCTACCTGCGCCGCGAAGACGTCCCCAAGGACGTCATCGACCAGGAGAAGTCGGTGGCCCGCGCGCAGCTTCTCGAGCAGGGCAAGCCGGAGGCGATGCTGGAGAAGATCATCCCCGGCAAGCTGGAGAAGTTCTTCAAGGAGAACTGCCTGCTCGAGCAGGCCTTCTTCCGCGACCCCGACGGCAAGCGCACCGTGCAGGACGAGATCAACGCGGCCATCGCGGTGATCGGCGAGAACATGCAGGTGCGCCGCTACACCTGCTACGTGCTCGGCGAGGGGCTGAAGAAGGAGACCAAGGACTTCGCCGCCGAGGTGAGCGCCGCGGTGGCCGCCGGCAAGAAGTAGCGCGGCCGCGTCTACCCACGACCGACACCCCAGAACGACTGCGGCCGCAGTGACGGCCGCAGGCCGGCGCGAGGCCGCCCGAGAACGAGAACCAGAACGAGAACGGTTTTTTCAAACGTTCTGGTTCTCGTTCTAGTTCTGGTTGGTGGTTCTGGTTGGTGGGAAAATCGCTTGTTGGAAGTGGGGCCGAGGATGGCGCAGGGGTCTCGATTGGGCGGACATCGGCCGCGGCGGCGAGGCGAGGGCGGAGCATGACATCCTTCCGCGCGGAGATGGAGGGGCGCTTTCGCGAACTGCGCGACCGGATCGTCGCGCGCCTCCAGGAACTGGAAGGTGGCGGCGCCCGGTTCCGCCGCACCGCCTGGGAACGGTCCGGGGGCGGCGGCGGCGAGATGAGCGAGCTGCGCGCGGAGCTGTTCGAGAAGGCGGGCTGCAACTTCTCCGCCGTGCACGGCGATCGCTTTCCCGCCGCGCCTCCGGAAGCGGCGCTCTCCGCGCGCGGCGCCGAGATCCAGCCGCCCGGGGCCGACGAGATCGCCGGCAAGCCGTTCTTCGCCACCGGCGTCTCTCTCGTCATCCATCCCCGCAATCCCTTCGTGCCGGTCGCGCACATGAACGTGCGCTACCTCGAGGCGGGCGAGGTGTGCTGGTTCGGCGGCGGCATGGACCTGACGCCCTTCGCGCCCTTCGCGGAGGACACGGCGCACTTCCACGGGGTTCTGCAGCGGACCTGCGGCCCCGACCGCTACGCGCGCTTCTCGCAATGGGCGCGCGAGTACTTCTTCATCGCGCACCGTCAGAGCGAGCGCGGGGCGGGGGGCATCTTCTTCGACTACCTGCGCGGCAAGGAGCACGAGCCGTTCGTGCGGCAGGTGGGCGAGGCGTTCCTGCCCGCGTACGCGCCGCTCGTGGAGAGGCGGCGGGCGACGCCATTCACCGAGGCGGACCGCGCGGCGCAGCTCCGCTGGCGGGGGCGGTACGTGGAGTTCAACCTCATCTACGACCGCGGCACGCTCTTCGGCCTGCGCAGCGGCGGCAACGTGGACGCCATCTTCATGAGCCTCCCGCCGCTGGTGAGCTGGTAGCCCAGCTCTCGCCGTTGTGCAGGATCG
>DATDMU010000162.1:0-2031 GCA_036518615.1 Myxococcales bacterium | reverse complement strand
GCCACGTTGGCGAGGCGCATGGCCTGCACCGGGTCCGCCCCTGCCGCGAGCGCGGCGGTGTTCGCGGCCGCTACCGTATCGCCTGCGCCGGTCACGTCCACCGCGTCGGCCGAGCCGTGGACCGGCACCAGCGCGGTGGGTTCCCCCGGACGCAGGAGCGCCATTCCGCTGCGGCCGCGGGTGATCAGGAGCGACTGCAGGCGCAGCGACTTGAGCAGCTCGCGGCCCGCCTCCTCCAGCGCCACCGGATCGTCGCCGATGGGATGCCCCACCGCCTGCTCCAGCTCCACCTCGTTGGGCTTGGCCACCGTCACCCCGCGATACTTGCCGAGTCCGAAGCGCGCGTCCACGCAGACGGTCTTGCCGTGCGCCGCGAGCGAGCGCACCGCCTCCACCAGCGGAGGCGAGAGGAGCCCGAGGCCGTAATCGGAGACGAGGATCGCGTCGGCCCTGGCGGCCGCCTGGGCCAGCGCGCGGACGAGCTTCTGCGCCAGCGCGGGCCCCGGAGCGGGCGGACCGTCGCGGTCGATGCGCAGCATCTGCTGGCGGCGGGTGTTCTTGCCGCCGGCGAGCACGCGGGTCTTGGTGGAGGTGGGGCCGTCCACGGAGAGGATGCCGGAGTCGCCCGCGCCCGCGTCGCGAAGCATCGTCCGCAGGCGGCGGCCGATCTCGTCGTTGCCGAGCAGCCCCACCGCCTGCACCCGCGCTCCCAGCGCGCAGAGGTTCATGATCGCGTTGGCGCCGCAGCCGGGCTTCAGCTCCGCCGACTCGTAGCGCACGATCAGGACCGGCGCCTCGCGGCTGATGCGCTCGGTCTCCCCATAGACGAACTCGTCGGCGACCAGATCGCCCACCACGGCGACCCGCGCCTTCGGAAACGCCGCCAGAAGCTGCTGCAAGTCGTGATTCATCGAGGACCCCGAACCCTAAACCTAAACCCAAACCCGTTCCCTCAACCCTCCGGCCTCGTCTTCCACCTCCGGTGCACCCAGAACCAGTGATCCGGCCGCGCCCGCACTTCCTCCTCCACCGCCCGCGTGATTTGCTGCGTCAGGTCCTCCACCGCCGCGTGCCCCGCGAGCTGCGTGGAGAACGGTCCCCGCACCTTGACGAGGTGCGATCCGTCCGGCTGGCGCAGGGGAAAGGCCGCGATGGCGGGCGCTCCGGCGCGCAGCGCGAACACGGCGACGGCGGGCGTGGTGCAGGCCTTCGAGCCGAAGAAGTCCACGAAGATGCCGCGGCTCGGGCGCATGTTCTGGTCCACCGCGATGGCGAGCACCTCGCCGCGGCGCAGGAGCGCCAGCGCCTCCTTGCTGGAGCCGCGGTCGGGAAGGTTGCGCACGCCCGTCCGCGAACGCCGCGAGAAGAGCCAGCGGCCGAAGGCGTCGCCGAGGTTGCGCACGATGATCGAGAGCTTCACGCCGCGCCGCCCCACCGTTCGCGCGAGCAGCTCGAAGTTGCCGAAGTGCGCCACAGCGCAGACGACCCCCCTGCCCTGCGCCAGCGCCTTCTCGTAGATGTCCCAGCCTTCGAAGCGCACGTGCCGGTCCAGCTCGGCCTCGCTGAACGGCACCAGGATCTCCGCCAGGCTGCGGCCGAGCTGCCGGTACGACGCCCTCCCCAGCGAGCGCCGCTCCGATTCCGACAGCGCGGGAAAGGCGCGGCGCAGGCCGTCCAGCGCGACCTCCCGGCGGATGCGCAGGAGCCACGCCAGCGTGCCGAGGAATTCGCCGAAGGCCAGCAGGACGCGCCTCACAGAATCGCTCCCAGCGCGCGCTCCAGCGCCTCCTCGCCGCGCAGGACGCGCAGCTCCACCTTCACCTCCACGATTCCCTGCGGCTGCTCGATGCGCGCCAGGTCCTTCTCCGTGGTGACCAGCGTGGCGCCCGCCGCCTGCGCGCGCAACTCCGCCAGCTCGCGCGCGGAGAAGGGATGGTGGTCGCGAAACCAGCGCGTGCCGGCGATCTGCGCGCCGAGACCGCGCACCGTCTCGACGAAGCTGTCCGGCCGCGCGATGCCGGCGAAGAGGAA
>DATDMU010000161.1:0-2203 GCA_036518615.1 Myxococcales bacterium | reverse complement strand
CCCCGCGCCGGGACGTGGACTGCCGGCGGCAAACGGTGCCAGGCGGTGCACCGGCGATGGCGGCGAGTGTTCACTCGCTGACATTCGGTTCAACCGGGAAACCAGTCGCCGGCTGCGGGCGGGGCGGTGCTAGTGCGCCTTCTCCTTCACGCCGCCGTGCTCGCTGCACACGGCCGAGCGGTCGCCCTTCTGGCCGACGGTCTGGATGGTGCCGTCGTTGCAGTGCACACGGGGGCCCGAGCGCTTCTTCGCCGGAGCGCGCTTCGCGTGCGGCGCGCCGAACGCCGAGTAGGGGCTTTCATGCGCCGGACGGTCCTCGCCGTGCTTCGTGGGGGCCGACGGCTCCTTCGCCGGCGACGGATCGCTCGGCGCAGGCACTGCGAGGGAGAGGGCGAGGGCTGCCAGCCAGGAGAAGCTCTGCATGCCTCTCAAGATGAGGACTGCTGGTACTCCTGCAAGCTCTTCACCGTGAGCGGCCCCTCGCGCAGCGCCTCGATGGCGGCCACCGCCGCGCGGCAACTGGTGAGCGCGGTGAAGTACGGGAGCCCGTGCATCAGCGTCTGCCGGCGGATGCTGTAGCTGTCGTCGATGGCCTTCTTGCCGCTGGTGGTGTTGAAGACCAGGTCGATCTCGCGGTCGATGAGCTTGTCCACCACGTGCGGCCGGCCTTCGGCCACCTTGTAGACCAGCGTGCAGGGAACGCCGCGGGCCTGGAAGAACTCCGCCGTGCCGCGGGTCGCGACGATGTCGAAGCCCAGCTTGACCAGGCGCGCCCCGAGCTCCGCCGCGCCGGGCTTGTCGTCGTCGCGCACCGAGATGAAGACGCGGCCCGAGAGCGGCAGCGCGTTGCCGGCGGCGATCTGCGCCTTGGCGAAGGCGCGGGGGAACGAGTCGTCGAGGCCCATCACCTCGCCGGTGGAGCGCATCTCCGGGCCGAGGATGGTGTCGGCCTTGGAGAAGCGGTGAAAAGGGAAGACGGCCTCCTTGACGCTGAGGTGCCTGGGGACCAGCGTCCCGCGCACGCCCTGCTCGGCCAGCGACTTGCCCACCGTGCAGAGCGCCGCGATGCGCGCCCAGGGAACGCCGGTGGCCTTGCCCACGAAGGGCACCGTCCGCGACGCCCGCGGGTTCGCCTCCAGCACGTAGATGCTCTTTCCCTGCACCGCGAACTGCACGTTCATGCAGCCCACCACCGAGAGCCGGCGCGCCAGCGCAAGCGCCTGCCGGGAGATCTCCGCCACCACGTCCTTCGGCAGCGAGAACGGCGGCAGGGCGCAGGCGGAGTCGCCGGAGTGGATGCCGGCCTCCTCGATGTGCTCCATCACGCCGGCGACCACGTACTCCTTGCCGTCGCCGACGCAGTCCACGTCCACCTCGGTCGCGTCCTTGAGGAAGCGGTCGATGAGGATGGGCCGCTCCTCGGAGGCCTGCACCGCCTCGCGCGAGTAATGCTCGAGGCCGGCGTCGTCGTAGACCACCTCCATGGCGCGGCCGCCGAGCACGAAGCTCGGCCGCACCATCACCGGGTAGCCGATGCGGCGCGCCGTCCCCAGCGCCTCCTCGAAGCTGCGGGCCATGCCGTTCTCGGGCTGCTTCAATTTCAGATCTTCCACCACCTTCGACCAGAGTTCGCGGTCCTCGGCCGCGTCGATTGCGTCCACGCTGGTGCCGAGGATGTGGATGCCCGCCTTTTCCAGGCCGCGCGCCAGCTTCAACGGCGTCTGCCCGCCGAACTGCACGATGGCCCCGATGGGCCTCTCCCGCCGCGCGATGGCGAGCACGTCCTCCAATGTCAGGGGCTCGAAGTAGAGTCGGTCGCTGGTGTCGTAGTCGGTGGACACCGTCTCGGGATTGCAGTTCACCATCAGGGTCTCGTAACCGGCTGCCCTGAGCGCATAGGAGGCCTGCACGCAGCAATAGTCGAACTCCACTCCCTGACCGATGCGGTTGGGTCCCGATCCGAGGATGAGCACCTTCCTGCGGTCGTCGGGGCGCACTTCGTCCTCGTCCTCGTAGGAGGAATAGAGGTACGGGGTGTTCGCCTCGAACTCCGCGGCGCAGGTGTCCACGCGCTTGAAGACGGGGTGCAGGCCCATGGCCTCGCGCTGCGCGGCGACGTCCGCCTCCGCGCGGCCGGTGAGCCGGCCGATGCGCCGGTCCGAGAAGCCGAGGCGCTTCCAGCGGACCAGGTCGGGCACCGGTG
>DATDMU010000160.1:0-3458 GCA_036518615.1 Myxococcales bacterium | reverse complement strand
CCTTCGCCTCGGACCGCACGAGCGCGAGCACGTCGTGCCCCGCCTTCTTCAGGGCCAGCGCAACCGCCGAACCGATGTACCCGCTGCCGCCCGTGAGGAAGACCTTCATGCACCCTCCGATGGAGCGCTCTGTCTACGCCCTGTGAACCGTCGCGCCAAGAGCAAAGGTGAGCTGCGTAGGAAACTTCGCACCGCCACCATGAGTACGCGGCGCGGTGTAGGTGTAGCGGATACCCGGCATAAAACCAAGTGCGTGGATTGTTTGATCTTTGCGAACGTGACGCGGCGCAGCGGCACCCGGCCTCCCGTTTGCTTGGTTACGGAGTTCAATGGGAAACGTCGAGCGACTGACCCGCGTCGAGAAGGTGGCCGTCCTCCTCAACGCGAACGCCAGGAACGTGTCCGAAGGGCTCAAGCGCGAGCTGGAGAACTTCGTTCCGCCCGAGGACCTGTACTATTCGCGCTCCTTCGAAGACGCGCGCTCCATCGCCTCCACGGTGCTCGACAAGGGCTACCGCACGGTGCTCACCGGCGGCGGCGACGGCACCTTCATGGGCTACGTGAACTGCCTCTTCGAAGAGGCGCGCCGCCCGCCCGCCACCGGCAGGCACGGGGCATTCAAGCTCGCGCCGCTGCCTGCGCACGCGGTCAGGCTGCCCCGCATCGGCGTGCTCAAGCTCGGCACCGGCAACGCCGTGGCCGACTTCGCGGGCGCCACCGGCCGCCGCCTCGGCGTGGTGGAGGACATCCTCCGCGCCCGGTCCGGCGAAGTCTCGGTCTCGCGCCCGCTGCACCTTCTCTCGCACGAAGGCAAGCGCGCGCCCTTCGCCGGCCTGGGCATCGACGCGCGGCTGCTCAACGACTACGTCGGCATGAAGGAGACGGTCGGTCCGGGCGGGCTCGGCTACTTCTGCTCCATCGTCGGCAAGACGCTTCCCGCCTACGTGCTGTCGCGCGGCGTTCCCAACGTGGAGGTGGTGAACCTGGGCGCGCCCGCCCGGCGCATCGGCCCCGACGGCAAGCCCGCCGGCCGCGAGATCTCGCGCGGCGAGATCATCTACAGCGGACCGTGCAAGATCGCCGCTGCGGGCACCGTGCCGAACTACGGCTTCGGATTCCGCATCTTCCCCTGGGCGTTGGCCGCCCCGGGCCGATTCCAGCTCCGCCTCACCGCCATCGCCGTGCCGCGCATCCTCGCCAACCTGCGCAACCTCTGGAAGGGCGGAACGCCGCCCGCCGGCGTGTACGACTTCCACTGCGAGAAGGTACGCATCCGCTTCGACCGCGAGATGCCGTTCCGGGTGGGCGGAGACGCCGAGGGATACCGCCGCGAGGTGGTGCTGCAGATGGCCGAGCGCCCGCTCGAGCTGCTCGACTTCCGCGCGCGCCCGCATCACCGGGCGCTGCCGCGCTCCGCCGATCATGCCTTGATCAGCGCGTCCATGTAGCGATCCACGCGGTCGCGGAAGGCGTCGCTCGCGTCGGCGAATTGCACGCCCGCGCCGGGAAGCCGTCCTGCAGCCGGCAGCCTGCGGTGCACCACTACGCCCCGGCTGGTGACGGGCGGCCGGCCGTCGGGCAGCTCCAGCTCCACCTCCACCGCGGCGGCGACCGGCGGCGGATTCCGGGTGTGGATGAAGATGCCGCCGCGGCTCAGGTTGATGGCGCGCTCGGTGACGACCCCGCGCTCGCTGTGCAGGCGCACGGTGAGCAGCACCGGCCGCCTGGGGAAGGCGCGGTGCTGGCCCTCGGGCTGGTTGCGCCCCGCGAGCAGGTTGGAGATGCGGATGCGCGCCTGCGCGTCCACCACCACGAAATCCGCCCAGAACCCCGCGTCCGCCGGCAGGCCCTCGCGCGTGCGCGCGACGCGGCCGACCGCCACCTCGGGCACCTCGGCGTCCGGCAGGTACAGCGCCATCGAAACGCGCACGCCCACCGGCGGCGGACGGAGCGAGCGCACGGCGATGCCGAGCGCCGTGAGGTCGCAGGAGGTGGTCTGTACGGCCACTCCCTCCGCTACGTAGCGGACGGGAAAGACGCAGCTCGGCACCGGCATTTGCCGGGCTTCCTTTCAAGCGCCGTGCCCTCGCAGATCGGCCTCAGACGGCCGCGCCGGCAGGAATCCACACGCTCCCACAGGCCCGAATGCTGGCCCGGAGCCAGCCTTCTGGCTACAGCACGTTCGACGCGAGCTCTGCCAAGGCCGAGCGCTCGCCCTTGGTGAGGGTGATGTGGCCTGCCAGGCGCTCGTGCTTGAACTTGTTGACCACGTGGACGAGCCCGTTGGAGGTGGAGTCCACGTAGGGGTTGTCGATCTGGTACGGGTCGCCGGTGAGCACGATCTTGGTGTTGTCGCCCACGCGCGTGACGATGGTCTTCACCTCGTGCGGGGTGAGGTTCTGCGCCTCGTCGACGATGATGTACTGGTTGGGAATGCTGCGGCCGCGGATGTAGGTGAGCGGCTCGATGGCCACGAGCCCCAGGTCGATCAGCTCCTTGTAGCTGCGCCCCGCCTTCTTGTCGGCGCGCGAGAGGCCCATGAGGAACTCGACGTTGTCGTAGATGGGCTGCATCCACGGGTTCAGCTTCTCCTCCACCGTCCCGGGAAGGAAGCCGATGTCCTTGCCGAGGGGAAAGACGGGCCGGCTCACCAGCATCTTCTGGTAGACCTGCTCCTCCATCGTCTTCTGCAGGCCGGCGGCGATGGCGAGCAGCGTCTTGCCGGTGCCCGCCTTGCCCACGATGGTGACGAGCTTGATCTCGTCGTTGAGCAGGAGGTCGAGCGCGAAGCTCTGCTCCTTGTTGCGCGGCCGCAGCCCCCAGGCGCCTTCCTTGAGGCTCTTGAGCAGCGGCACGAAGCGGCCCTTGCCGGCGTTGTACTTGGAGAGCGCGGTGTGGTTGGGCGCCTCGCGGTCCTTGAGCAGCGCGAACTCGTTGGGATAGACGCCGTTGATGCCGTGGGGCGGGGAGAGCTCGCCGTGCGAGTAGAAGGCGTCGATGTCGCTCTTGCCCACCTCCAGCTCGCGCACCCCCATGTAGACCTCGGGGTTCTCGATCTTGTCGTTCTCGTAGTCCTCGGTGACGAGGCCCAGCGCGTCGGCGCGGATGCGCAGGTTGATGTCCTTGGTCACGAAGACGCAGCGCAGATTGGGCTCGCGCTCCTTCACGTCCATGGCCAGCGCGAGGATGCGGTTGTCGGCCACGTGCTGGTTCATCATCTCGCGGGGCAGCTCGCGCTGGGTGAAGAGCACCCGCAAGGTGCCGCCGCCGTCCAGCGGAACGCCCTCGGTGAGCGAGCCGTTCTCCTCGCGGAAGGCGTCGAGATCGCGGGAGACCTGGCGGGCGTTGCGCCCCAGCTCGGAGAGGTCGCGCTTGAACTTGTCGATCTCCTCGACGACGTAGATGGGGACGATGACGTTGTTGTCTTTGAACTGGAAGAGAGCGCGGGGATCGTGGAG
>DATDMU010000159.1:0-37399 GCA_036518615.1 Myxococcales bacterium | reverse complement strand
CTGCAGCAGGCGGCGGCGCAGAGCCAGAAGTTCGCCTTCCCGCCGATCATCGACACCAAGATCGATCAGCCCCAGTCGGAGGTCGTCATCGACCGCGACAAGGCGGCGGAGCTGGGGCTGAACCTCGCCACGGTGGGGCAGGACCTGGCGGCGGCCATGGGGGGCAACTTCGTCAACCGCTTCAGCGTGGCCGGGCGCAGCTACAAGGTCATTCCCCAGCTCCTGCGCACCGAGCGCATGAACCCCGAGCAGCTCGAGCAGGTCCACGTCACCGGCCCCAACGGCCAGCTGGTCGCGCTCAGCACCATCGCGAAGCTGCGCGACAGCGTGACGCCGCGCGCGCTCAACCGCTTCCAGCAGCTCAATGCGGTGAAGATCAGCGGCGTCGCCATGGTGCCGCTCGATCAGGCGCTGCGCTATCTCGAGGACGAGGCGGCGAAGATCCTGCCCAAGGGATATGCGGTGGACTACACCGGCGAGTCGCGGCAGCTGCGCACCGAGGGCGACAAGTTCCTGCCCGCCTTCCTGCTCGCGGTGGTGCTCATCTTCCTGGTGCTGGCGGCGCAGTTCAACAGCTTCCGCGACCCCTTCGTGATCCTCGCCGGCTCGGTGCCGCTGGCCATGTTCGGCGCGCTCCTGATGACCTTCCTCAAGATGCCGAATCCGAACCTCCACTTCTTCACCGACGGCTGGACCACCACGCTCAACGTCTACTCGCAGGTCGGGCTGGTGACGCTGGTCGGCCTCATCGCCAAGAACGGCATCCTCATCGTCGAGTTCGCCAACAAGCTGCAGGAGCAGGGGCAGAGCAAGATGGATGCGGTCCGCAACGCCGCGATGACGCGGCTCCGGCCCGTGCTGATGACGAGCGTGGCCACCGTCTGCGGCCACTTCCCGCTCACCCTGGTGACGGGCCCCGGAGCGGCGGCGCGCAACAGCATCGGCCTCGTGCTGGTCGCGGGCATGGCGGTCGGCACCGCCTTCACGCTCTTCTTCGTGCCCTCGATCTACCTGCTCATCGCCAAGGACCATCGCGCGCAGCACGTGCGCGAGGCGGAGATCGGCGAGGCGCTGCAGCCGGCGCCCTGATTGCGCGGCGGCGCGCAGCGGCTACGCGGCCGTGCGCGCACGTTCTGCCTCGATCCGCGGCATCTTGCGCCCATCTCTCGGGCCGCCCCAGCGACCGGCCGCGAAGCTCCTTCGCGGGCCGCGGCACGCGCTTCGCAATCGCCTCAGGGCATCCGGACGAGGTGTCCGAGGAGGACTGCGCACATGAACCTGCACACCATCCTGTTCGGCATCATCCTCGCCGCGGCAGGCGCAACCCGCGCCGATCCCGTCGCGGCGGAGACGAGCGCGCCCTCCAGGGCGCCCTTCACGCGGATTGGCATGACGCTCGGCATCGGCGGCGGAGTGACCAGCTTCACCGGCAGCGAGATGAATGCGGCGGTGGACGTGGGCGGCAGCTGGGAGGTCCGTTCCACCATCGGCACGCGCCTGTTTCTGGCCGGCGAGCTCGCCTACGTGGGCTCGCGGCGCAACGTCAGCATGCCCGGCGTGACCACCGCGAACGCGGACAAGCCCCACGTCTTCGCGCACGGCGTCGAGGGCGCGCTGCGCGCGCAGCTCCCGTACGTGACCGGGAGCTGGCTCTTCGAGCCGTTCGCCTTCGGCGGGCTGGGCTGGACGCGCATGGGCATCGACGGGATCGTCCCGCAAGGATCGGCGCTGCGCACCTCCGACGACGTCCTGGTGGTTCCCTTCGGCGCCGGGCTCTCGGCGAGCTGGAACAACGTCTTCCTCGAGGGCCGCTTCACGTACCGCGCCACCTTCAACGAGGACCTGCTCGCCAGGGCGGACGGCACCGCCGCGGGCATGGGCAACTGGGGCGTCGGCGCGCTGCTCGGCTACGAGTTCTGACCCCTCGCGGCGAGGGCCGCGGTCACCCCTTCGCGGGCGCCGCGTAGCACCCGGCGCTGCGCGCGAGCTGCCGCACCAGCGCCAGCACCGCCTCGCAGGTGGGCGTGCGCACCCCGGTGAGGCGCGCCATCTCCACCACCGCGCCGAGCAGCGCGTCCACCTCCATGGGCCGGCCGCGCTCCAGGTCGATGAGCGTGGAGGGCTTGTGCGCGCCCACCTCCGCCGCGCCGGCGATGCGCGCGTCCACGTCGAGCGGCAGGGTGACGCCCAGCTTCTCCGCCACCGCCTGCCCCTCCACCATCATGGTGCGCGCCAGCGCCTTCGTCTCGGAGTTGGCGATCACCACGTCGAGGGGAGAGCGGGTCAGCGCGCAGATCATGTTGAAGGAGAGGTTGCCCCAGAGCTTGACCCAGAGGTTCTCGCGGATGCGGGGGCGCACCGGCGCGCGCAGCCCCGCCTTGATCATCAGCTGCGAGATGCGCTGCGCCCGCTCGCTCTTCGAGCCGTCGGGCTCGCCCAGATCGAAGCGGTTCGAGTAGGTGTGCTCGATCACCCCCGGCGCCACCACGTCGGTGGCCGGATAGACGATGCAGCCCACCACCTTGCTCGGCGGCAGCAGGTCCCAGAGCGTGCCTCCCGGATCCACGCTCTGCAGCCGCGTGCCCTCCAGTGGCCCGCCCGACTTGTAGAAGTACCACCAGGGCACGCCGTTGATGGCGGGCACCAGCGTGGTGTTCTCGCCGAGCAGGTGACGGATGGACGGGGCCGCCGCGGGAATCGAGTGCGCCTTGACCGCGATGACGACCGTATCCTGCGGCCCCAGCTCGCGCGCATCGTCGGTGCAGCGGGGATGGACCACCAGCGTCTCGCCGCCGCTGCGCAGGGTGAGGCCGTTGGCCTTGAGCGCCGCGAGGTGCGGCCCGCGCGCGACGCAGCTCACCTCGGCGCCCGCGGCCGACAGCTTTGCCGCCATGAACCCGCCGATGGCGCCGGCGCCGAAGACGCAGACTTTCATTTGACCAGCCCCAGCCTGGCGGCGAGCCCGATGCGCTGGAGCTTGCCGGTAGGTCCGCGCGGCAACTCGGAGACGAAGACGATGTGGTGCGGCACCTTGTAGTGCACGAGGTGCTTCTCGGCAAAGCCGCGCAGCTCGCGCTCGGTGGCGGTCTTGCCCTCCTTGAGGACCACCGCGGCGGCCACCTCCTCGCCCAGCGTCTCGTGCGGCATGCCAAAAGTCAGCGCCACCTGCACCGCCGGATGCTCCATCAGCACCACGTCCACCTCCAGCGGCGAGATCTTCTCGCCGCCGCGGTTGATCATCTCCTTGAGGCGGCCGTTGATGCGCAGATAGCCATCCTCGTCGAGGTTGCCCTGGTCGCCGGTGCGGAACCAGCCGTTGGTGAAGGCCTTGGCGTTGGCCTCCGGGTTCTCCACGTAGCCGGAGGTGACGTTGGGACCGCGGATGACGATCTCGCCGCTCTCGCCGCGCGGCAAGAGCCTGCCCTGCGCGTCCATGATGGCGATCTCCGGACCCGCCGCCATTCCCACCGAGCCGGGCTTGCGCGTGCGCGGCGGCAGCGGGTTCGAGGCCATCTGGTGCGCCGCCTCGGTCATTCCGTACGCCTCGATCACCGGCGCCTGGAAGGCCTCTTCGATCTGCTCCATCAGCCGCGGGCGGAGCTGCGCCGAGGAGGAGCGGATGAAGCGCAGCCGCCGCCGCGCCAGGATCTCCTTGTTGCGCTCGGCCCGCCCGAGGATGGCGCGGTGCATGGTGGGGACGCCCGTGGTCCAGGTGGGGTGAACCTCCTCGAGCCAGTGGAAGAAGCGCAGCGCGTTGAAACCGGGGGTGCAGCAGACCTGGGCCCCGGCGCCGAGGGAGGAGAGCACGCCCGCCATCAGCCCGTGCACGTGGAAGAGCGGCATGATGTTGAGACAGGTATCGGCGGGCGAGAGCTGAAGCGTATTGCCGATGTTCCGCGCCGAGGCGGTGACGTTGCGCTGCGTGAGCGGCACCAGCTTGGGACGCGAGGTGGTTCCGCTGGTGTGCAGGAGGAGCGCGACGTCGTCGCCGCTGGCAGCGCCGGGCGAGCGCGCCGCCGCGGCCAGGCCCGCGGGAGGCTCCAGGCGGAAGCTCCCTGCCCCTTCGGCGCGGCGCGGATGCAGCTCCACGACGGGAATCCCGAGCTTGGCCGCGACCAGCCGCGATGGCGAGGCCATGCCCGCCTCGATCACCAGCGCCTTCGGCTTCAGATCGCCGAGATAGAACTCGAACTCCTCCACGTGATAGCCGGGGTTGAGCGGCGCGGCGCCGGTGGCGCCGGCGATGCAGACGAAGGCGGCGGCCAGCTCCGGGCCGTTGTTGAGGACGAAGGCCACGCGGTCGCCGCGGCCGATGCCGATGGCGTTCAGGTCCTCGATGGTCCGCGCAGCCAGCGCCCTGAGGCCGCTGTAGGTGAGCGGGGTGCAGTCCGGCGCGCCGATCGCATTCGACGTGTCCGGCCCCCGCGAAAGCAATTGAGAGATGCTGTCGGCCTCGGTCATGGTTGCTCTCTAGCACGACCGGGAAGAGCGCACGCGCTCTTCGGTTCGGGGTGCCGACCGATACCCGACACGCAAGGCGGGCGGAAGATGCGGTGCGAGCGGCGCGGTGCGATTCTCTTGCCGGCGTGACCGGGCGGTGACCTGGGCGGCCTACAGATAGCCGCACATGTCCAAAGCTCGAGTTCACTTTCCTGCAGCCGGTCCGTTCCATTCCGACCTGAAGGGCCGCGTCGAGGCCTATTTCGCGCATCGCTCCGCCGACGGCGGATGGCGCATGCGGGTGAAGACCGCGGTGATGCTCTCGTGGATGGCGGCGACGTGGGCGGTCGCCATGTTCGCGCCGGTGGGCGGGATGGTCGCGGCATCGCTCGCCGTCTCCATCGGACTCGCCATGGCGGGGGTCGGCTTCTGCGTCATGCACGACGCCAACCACGGCAGCTACTCGCGCAGCCGGGACGTCAACCGCGTGCTCGGCTTCACCCTCGACCTGCTCGGCGCCAGCTCGCACCTCTGGCGGCAGAAGCACAACATCCTGCACCACACCTACACCAACATCGAAGGACTCGACGACGACATCGAGGCGGGCACGCCGTACCTGCGCTTCGCCCCCTGGCAGCGGCGGATGTTCTTCCACCGGTTCCAGCACCTCTACGTGTTCCTGCTCTACGGCTTCTTTCCCTTGAAGTGGTTCTTCGTCGACGACTTCCGCGGCTTCGTGACCGGGCGCGTCGGCTCGCAGAGCTTTCCGCCCGCGCGCGGGAAGGCGCTCCTCACGGCGCTGGTGGGCAAGGCCGCTTTCTTCGCCTGGGCGTTCGTCGTCCCGGCGCTGCTGCATCCGACCTGGTGGCTGGTTCCGCTCTGGCTCGTGGCTTCGTTCACGCTGGGCAACGTCCTCGGCTGGGTGTTCCAGCTCGCCCATTGCCTCGACGGCGCCGAGTTCGTGGGCGTGGAGCCGGGGCAGGTCATGCGCGAAGACTGGGCGGTCCACCAGGTTCGCACCACCGTCGACTTCGCCCGCGGCAACCGCCTGCTCTCGTGGTACCTGGGCGGCCTGAACTTCCAGGTGGAGCACCACCTCTTTCCCCGCGTCTGCCACGTGCATTACCCGGCGCTCTCGCGCATCGTGGAGCAGACCTGCGCCGACCACCACGTGCGCTATCGCGCCGAACCGACGCTGCGAAAGGCGCTGGCGGCGAACTGCCGGTGGCTGCGGGAGATGGGGCGGCCGCTGGCGTCCGCGCTCTGCTCAGTGGAAAGGCCGGCGCCTCGGGCGCACGCCGGCCTTTCGCCATGACCGCGCTGCCGGCCTACTGCGAGTGCGCGACGGTGTACGTCTCGCAGCCCGTCCAGGAGAGCTTCACTCCGGCGTCCGCGAAGTCGGGCCCGGTGGCGCCCTGCGGCCGCTCCGTCCAGACGCGCTTCACCTCCATGGTGCCGGAGGTCACGCAGTACGCGGGAGCGGCCTGGTAGGCGAGATCCACCACCGCCGCGGTGGAGAGGCCGAAGCTCGCGCTCTGGCCGTTGCCCGAGGCGTTGCCCGCAAAGTCCGACGTGCCGTGGCCCTTGATGGTGCTCGCGGTCACGGTCATGGAGCCCGCCTGGTGCACGGTCAGGTTGATGCTGACGCCGGTATTGGAGCCCGAGAAGCCCCCGGAGATGTTCCAGGAGACCGTGCCGGCGTTGGCGGTGATGCTGCCGCTGAGGGTGAGGGTGAAGCCGGAATCCGTCTCGACGCAGTTGGTGAAGGTGACGGTATCGCCGGCGACCTTCGTGCAGTCGCTGGTGAACGCCGAGCTCACCATGGCGCGGGTCGCGGCGGGCGCGGGCGCGGCGATGCCCACCGGCGCCGCTCCGAGCGCTGCCGAAGCGAGCTGGTCGACGAACGCCACCACCGAGGAGCCCCTGGTCCCGTCGGGGGCAGCGCTGAACGCAGCCGCATCCGAGAGCGAGCTCTGCGCGGAAGTCGCGGCCGCCTGCTCCGCTGCGCTCGGCGCCTGCGGCGCGCCGTAGCTGAACGTCTTGGACAGCGCCGCGTTTCCGCTGCTGCCGCAGCCGGCAAGAAGGGCGACGGCCGGAAACACGAGGACGATCTTCTTCATGGTTGTCTTCCTTCTCGAAGGAATGGAACGGTCGTCGGATAGTAGACGGACGGGCGATCCACGCAATGTGAGCGGATGCGGTCCGGTGGCGTTCCGGGAGCCACCCGGCACGAGGGTTCAGCAGAATGGATTCGCAGAACGGCGCTGACCCTGGCGGGCTGCCGCGGATCGCGCCAGGATGCCGCGGCAGATTCGCGCCGGAGGCCACATGCCCGAGACCCATCACGGCGGCTGCCACTGCGGAGCCGTCCGCTATCGCGTCGACATCGATCTCTCCAAGCCGGTGATCCAGTGCAACTGCTCCATCTGCTCGCGCACCGGCACCCTGCTCTCGTTCGTGCCCGCGGAATCGTTCGCGCTGGAGAAAGGAGAGGAATCGCTGACCGATTACCAATTCAACAGGAAGAACATCCATCACCTCTTCTGCAAGGTGTGCGGCGTGCGCTCGTTCGCGCGCGGCAAGGGCCCCTCCGGACCGATGGTCGCCATCAACACCCGCTGTCTCGACGACGTGGACGCGACCACGCTGAACGTGCAGCACTTCGACGGGAAGAGCCGGTAGCATCTCCGGCAACCCGTGCGACTGGATTGCGCACGCGGTGACGCCGAATTGCAGCGGCGTCGTTCCGGCTAGAGATTTTTTCGCCCTTCCCTTTGCGTCCACGCGAAAGTGCGTGCGCAGATGCTTCGGCGCGCGCTCCCGCAGAGTGAAATGCGGCTGACGGCTTTGCGCCGGCGCGCGGCACGACTCTTGTAGTGGCGCGGCTTCGATCTCCCATCGGAGGCACGCCATGACTCAAGGGACTCGCATCAGTGCTCTGATTTGCGCGGCGATCTTCGCCGCCGCCGGCTGCGCCGGCGACAAGGGACCCGCCGGCACACCGGGTGCGCCCGGCGACACCGGCTCGGCGGGACCCACGGGTCCCGCAGGCGCTCCCGGCATCAGCACCGGCACCATCAGCGGCGTGCTCACCTACAAGCCCGGCTCGACCGAGCTGCCCGCGAGCAACGTCAACGTGGCCACCATTCCTGCCACGGTCACCGCGGTCACCGACGCAGCCGGCGCCTTCGAGCTGGCCGATGTCCCCATCGGCGTCTACTCGGTCAAGTTCACCGGCAATGCCTTCTCCAGCCTCCAGGTCGACGGCGTCTCCGTGCAGGCGACGAAGAACACGCTGGTGAGCCGCGTGCTCACCGCGACGAACCCCATCGTGCTGGTGGCCCCTGTCGCCTCCGCGCCGGCCGGTTTCGGCAAGCAGGTGACGCTGGGCGTGACCGTCTCCGGCGGCACCCCTCCGTACACCTACAAATGGGTGCCGTCGGCGGCGAACCCGACCGCGGTCACCCTGAGCGCCGACAACGTCGCGGCGCCGAACTTCACCACCGGCACGCTCGCGTCGATCCTCGCGGTCGACAGCAGCAAGACGTTCCGCCTGGGCAAGGTCAGCGACTTCGCCACGGGGTCGCTGGCGTACATCCCCAGCCCGCAGTTCGGCTTCGTCCCCGTCAGCGCCAAGCAGCTGGCGACGATCACCTACAACTTCACCGTCACCGTGACGGACAAGGTGGGCTTCGCCAAGTCGGCCACGGTGGCGATTCCGCCCGCCACCCTCGCCCAGGGCAGCACGCTGGGCGGCACCGGCCAGATCGTCATCGCCAACCTTCCCGGCAACGCGACCGCCGCCAGGCTGGTGGCTCCTGAGACCTCGGCCGCCACGCTGGAGGAGGCCTCGAGCCCGAATCCCTGGTTCATCCCCGACGTGAACGGCAACTACACCATCACCGCCGGCGAGAACACGGTGGTGATGCAGGCGAATCCATACAACAGCGCCTCGCCCGACTGCGGCGGCTGCCACTTCTTCAACGGGCTCGCCGAGAACGTGGCCGCCAAGTTCAAGGCCTGGAACAACTCGGCGCACGGCAACCACTTCTTCAAGTACATGCACTACGAGGGCGACACGCTGGTGTGGAACAAGGACGCGAACGGCGTGAACGTTCCCGCGCCCACCGCGAACCCGACGGTGTTCTGGAACAACCCGGGCCGGATGACGACGTACGAGTTCGGCATGAAGGGCGCCGAGGGCACGCACTACGGCCAGTCGTGCACCGGCTGCCACACCACCGGCTACAACCTGCTGGCGCGCAACAGCGGCATGATCGACCGGATGTCGAGCGCGGCATACAAGTTCCCCGCCCTCTCCAGCATCTTCACCACCCTGGTCGGCGCGACCTCGCAGCAGATCGTGAACAGCAGCGGCGTCGTGACCACGGTGAACTACGATCAGGTCACGGCGGCGCCGGTGCTGACCGCGTGGAACGCCATCCCCGACAGCGTCAAGGCTTTCGCCGGAATGCAGTGCGAGAGCTGCCACGGGCCCATCGGCCTGCACGCGACCGCCATCACCAAGGCGCGGCTGCCGGACGGCAGCTTCACCAAGCCGGTGGGCGAGTTCAACGTGGCCGCCTGCGCCGTGTGCCATGACAACCCCGGCAACCACGACCGCGTCAACCTCTGGAGGCAGTCGAAGCACGCCAACCTCGAGGTGGCCATCGGCGAGGCCGCGCTGCACACCAACAACGGCAAGGACCCCGACGCGAGCTGCGGCCGCTGCCACGCGGCGCAGGGCTTCGTGCAGTACGTGAAGCAGCTCACCGGCCAGCTCAAGGACTCGAGCGGCAAGCCGATCCCCGCGTACTGGGGCCCGATCGGCGATCCCAGCCTCCCGACGTTCGGTACCGGGAGCACGGATGAGGAAAAGGCGCACGCCGTCTCGTTCCTCAAGGGCCTGGGCCTCACCGCCGACAAGGTGCAGCCCATCACCTGCGCGGCCTGCCATGACGCGCACACCACCGGCATCCGCGTCGAGGGCGAGACCCCCATGCTGCCGTCCGGCTTCAAGGTGGCGGGAGTGGGCACGGGCGCCGTCTGCTTCGTGTGCCACAACTCTCGCAACGGCGCGCGCGGCGACCAGCTCAACGGCACCTACTACTCCAGCGACCTGCCGGGCGCGAAGCCGGCGACCTCCATCGGAGCGCCGCACGAGGCCAGCCAGGGCGACGTGGTCGCAGGCAGGAATGCCTTCTTCGTCAGCCCCAGCAATCCTTCGGCGCACCTCGCGGTCAAGGACAGCTGCGTCGGCTGCCACATGAAGACCTTCCCCGCAGGCCTCACCGGCACGAACACGAACCACACCTGGCGCATCGACGCGACCTCGTGCGGCAAGTGCCACGGCAGCGCGACCACGCCTGTGGACGGCGAGGCGCTGCAGGCGGAGTTCGACGATGCCGCGCAGGAGTTGCTCGGCGCCATGTCGGCGAGGGCGTTGTCCGAGCTCGCCGCGGCGCTGAACAGCGAAAGCGGACTGTACTACAAGGGCTCCGCGCGCACCGTCCCGATCCCCGCGCCCGCAACTGCGGAATTCGTCACCGGGCGTCTGGTCGGGTTCAACCTGACCTTCAGCAAGCCCATCGAGGATCCGAACAAGGCCTCGGGAACCACCACGACGCTGGCCGGGAACTCGAACGCCGGCCTGGGTAACTTCTACACGGACGCTGCCGCCACCACGAAGGCGTTCGACGTGAAGAACGGCGTGACCGCCAAGGCGAACTGGAACTACTCGCTGGTGACGCTGGACGGCTCGCGCGGCATCCACAACCCGACCTTCGCGTTCGAGGTTCTCTCGGCGACCACGGCCGCGGTCCTCGGCGGCGCCGCGAGGTAGGACGAACCGAGCGAGGGAAACGACGGCCGGCCGGCTCCTCTGTTCGGGGGCCGGCCGGCGTACGTCAGGAGGGTTTCCATGCGGCGCGTGCTTGCGTTGCTGATGGTCTCGATGCTCGTCGCGGCCGGCTGTGGCGGGCGGTCCTCGGGTCCCGGGGTCCCGCCGGATTCGAGCGCCGATCGCGGCGGCGTGGCGGACGCGGGCAGGCAAGACGGCGGAACGCCCGATGGCGGCGCGGCCGACGCGGGCCCGCTGGACGGAGGCGAGGCCGATGCGGGCCCCACGCCGGGCTGCCCCGGCGGCGGCGTCTGCACGTACCTGGTGCGCACCGCCTGGGCGTACGACTGCGTCTCGCCCACCGCGTGCACGCGCGCCGCGGCCATCCGCGACTACGGCACCTTCGAAGCGTGCCAGACCTGGGGCTGCATGAACGGCAACTCGCGCTGCGGCGATCAGTTCGGCAACAGCGACGCCGACCGCTGGTCGTGCGAGGCCTGCAAGGTCTCGTGTCACGACGGATTGCCCAGCGTCTGCCCGGCGAGCGCGGAGACGGCGCAAGGCTGCGTCCTCTGGGACAGCACCTGGGGGCAGTATCTGGCCGAGTGCATCTGCAGGTAGCCGCGCGTCCGGCTGCGGACCCCCAGCATGTGTTGCGTGCGAAAGGCGCGTTCGCGCATTCCGTTCGATCCCCGCGGGGCACGCCGCATCGCATTGCGAACCCCGGACCCCCTGCAACGGCGCAAGAGGCCGCGCGCAAACCGGGCGTGCAGTCACCGCGATTGCCTGGCCCGCTCGCGCGGACGGGTGCGTTCCCACAGTGTCGGAGCCAGTGAGCGCTCTTCGCAAATCCGGCGCACTCGATCCCGAGCCGCGCAGAGCGCGCGTCCGCGCAGTCGATGCGCCGTGCACGAGCGATCCTCGCCCCCGGGCGCGGGCGCCATCCGGCAGGGCACGCATCTTGAAACTGGCCGGCGCGAAGGGCGGATGAGCCCGACGACGCGACCCGGTTCAGGGCCGAGGGGATTGTCTATGACGATGAACGGACGTGCGCGGCTGCCCGCGGTGTTCGCGGCGTTGCTCGCTGCGATGGCGTGGTCATGTGCCGGCAAGGACGGCGCCAACGGAACGAATGGAGCGAATGGCGCGCCCGGTGTGGCTGGAGATCCCGGCGTGAAGGGCGACCCCGGCGTGCAGGGCGAACCCGGCGTGCAGGGAGACCCCGGAACGCCCGGAGCGCCGGGCCAGAACGGCGTCGGCATCAGCACCGGCGTCGTCCTCACCATCAACAGCATCGCGGTCGCCGCGGATGGCACCGTCAAGGTCGATTTCAACATGGCCGACGACCAGAAGCAGGCGATCGACAACAAGGGCCTCTACAGCGCCGGCGTCGCCGCGCCGCGGTTCGGCCTCGCCATGCTGGAGACGCCGGAAGCCGGCGGCCCGGTGCAGCAGTACAGGACGATCACCAAGTCCACCAGCGGCAGCCCGACCATGATGAACACCGCCAATGCCGGCACCGGCACCGTCACCGAGGTGGCGCCGCGCTCCGGCCATTACATCTATGCATTCCCCGATACGGTGAAGATCGCCGCGGCGGACATGGCGAAGACCCACACGCTGTTCGTGCAGGTCTCGCGGCAGCTCGACCCGCTCGACTCCTCCACCCGGTTCGTCAAGAACGTCACCCGGGACTTCGTACCCAACGGCAACGCGGTCGCGGTGACCCGTGAGGTTGTGACCACCGAGGCGTGCAACCAGTGCCACAACCCGCTCGCCATCCACGGCGGCGGCCGGCGCGACGTGAAGCTCTGCGCGGTGTGCCACAACCAGGCCCTGGGCAACTTCGATCTGCCCTTCTTCGCCCACGCCATCCACTCCCGCCAGAACCTGGGCGCGGACGGCGACTTCTCCGAAGTGACCTATCCCAAGCCGCTGAACGACTGCGCCACCTGCCACGGCGACGCGCAGCACGGGTCGCAGGCGTTCTCCAATGCCAACGCGGCCGCCTGCACCGGCTGCCACAGCTACCTCAAGTTCGACGGCAGCGCGCCCACCACCTGCAACGTGCAGGGGCAGTGGCCCGACACCACGCCGTGCAACCACGTCCTCGGCAAGACCGCCGACTCCAAGTGCACGGTCTGCCACGACGCGGTGGAGATGGAGAGCCGGCACGAGACGAAGCCCGCCTTCTGGAACCTGGCCAACACGCCGCCAAACAAGGCGGTCGACTCGGGCAAGAACCCGATCGTGAAGACGAAGATCGACGCCGTCAGCTTCGACGCCAACCGCGTCCCGACCTTCACCTTCACCATCACCACCAGCTACAACGGCGGGCCGGACGCGCCGCGCGACCTGCTCGCGCTGCCGCTGCAGACCATCCGCGTCTCCTGGGCCACCTCGCTCGCCGGCGCGAAGGCCGTCGAGTACGTGAGCGTCCTCTCCTCGCAGCGCTGGAACATCCCGGGTTGGGCGCCGGTGGCCCCGAGCGCCGTCCTGCCGGTCTCGACGGGCACGCCCGGCCAGTTCAGGTGGACCGCGCCGAGCGCGGTGCCCGCTGCCGACAGAAACGGCACGCCGTTCCCGCCCTCGCAGACCTTCGCCTTCGCCATCGAGACGGCGGAAGGTGACGAGTTCGAGCCCTTCGTGGTCGAGCTGCGCGGCATCACCAGCCCGGTCTTCTTCTGGCGCCTGGACAACCAGAACTCGGGCACCAACAAGCCGCTCACCCGGCGCAAGATCGTGGACGACGCGAAGTGCTTCGCCTGCCACGGCCAGCCGAACCTCGAGGAGGGCTTCGGCTTCCACCACGCCGGCAGCCGCAACAACGTGCAGGAGTGCGCGTTCTGCCACGACGCGGTGACCACCAACCAGCGCACCACCCGCATCCTGCCGGTCACCGGTACCGACACCCGCCTCGACCAGTCCATCCAGATGTCGGTGATGGTGCACAAGCTGCACCTCGGCGCCGCCTCGAAGGATCCCTTCAACTGGAAGTACTACAGCAACTCGGGCAGCGCGCTCGAGCGCGCCACCTATCCTGGCGAGCTGCTCGACTGCGACCAGTGCCACGTGACGCCCAGCAACCCCAGCAGCTCGGTGTGGGGCCTGCCGCTCAACGCGGCGGTCAATCCCACCACCACCAGCAAGTGGTTCGACTGCAGCGTCGAAGGCTGCGTGCAGAAGGGCGCGGACGTGCTGACGCCCAGGACCACCGCGGTGTGCGCCTCCTGCCATGACTCCGCGGCGGCGCAGGGCCACATGCAGCAGAACACGGTGGGGGCCACCGAGACGTGCGACGTCTGCCACGGCCTCGGCAAGGGAGCGGACGTGCGCAGGTTGCACGTGGCCGCGCCGTAGAAAGTCGAAGTCCGGGACCCCGCGGACGGCCACGGCGCCGCCCGCGGGGTTTCATCGCTTCAGGGGCGCTGTCTGCGCACGCGAGGAGTCCGATGCTGACCAGACGCAACCATCTGCTGCACCGCCTGCCCACGGCGGGATTGACGCCGGAGCTGGCGCTCGCGGAGCTCGAGCGCGTGGAAGCCATCCTCATCCGTGCCGCCGAGCACCTCACCGAAGAGACGCAGCGGGACGCGGTCGCCGCGGGGGCCGCGCTGCGCGAGTGCGCCGCGGCGGGTCTGTGGGTGATGCGATGGCAGGACGCGCTCGACCGCCTCCGCGACGCGGAGAGGCGAAACGCAAGCTCGCCGCGCTCCTGACCGGTTTGCGCGGCGCGCGCGCAGGAGGTGCCGGATGCAGGTCCGGGAGCTGATGTCGAGGATGCCGGTGACGGTGCGGGACACCGACGACGTGATGCTGGCCCTGCAGTTGATGGCCTGGGGAGAGATCCGCCACCTTCCGGTCATGCGGGACGACAGGGTGGTCGGGGTGGTGAGCGAGCGGGACCTCCTGGCCAACCGGACCGCCAACCCCACGGTGGCGGAGGTGATGACGGCGCCCGCCCAGGTGGCCGGCCCCGACGACGACGTGGCGGAGGCCGCGCGCCGCATGGTGGGCGCGCGCCTGGGATGCCTGCCGGTGCTGGAGCGCGGCAAGCTGGTCGGGATGATCACCGCCACCGACCTGGTGGCGTTGCACGGAGCGCCCGGCGCGGCGCAGGATCTGCAGACTCCGGTCGGCGTGCTGATGACCCGCGACCCGGGCACGGTCTCGCCGGACGACTTCCTCCTCGACGCCATCGCGCACATCGGCAGGCGCCAGGTGCGGCATGCGCCCGTCGTCGACGCGGAACGGCGCGTGCTGGGGATGCTGAGCGATCGCGACCTCCGCCTCGCGCTCGGCACTTCGCTGCTCTCGGCGAGCGACGCGGCGGGTCCCCGCCTGCGCCTGCTCAAGGTGCGCGAGGTGATGTCCAGGGAGCCCATCGTGCTCAGCGAGTCCGCTCCTGTCGCCGAGGCCGCCGTCGCCTTCGTGCAGAAGGGCATCGGCGCGCTGCCGGTGGTGGATGCGGAGGGACGCATCACCGGCATCCTCTCCTACGTGGACGTGCTGCGCGCGCTGCTCTCCGGCGCGGTCCTGCGCGGGCCTGCGAGGGGCGCAAACCGTGCCGCCAACTGAGACCGGGAGCGATCCGCAAGCCCGGTCCGATCGATGCATGCGCGTGAAGAAGGGTCCGACCGACCCTCGAGAGGAGACGGCATGATTGCGAACGACAAGAGGACGATCAGGCGCGCCCTGGCGAAGACGCGGAAGCTGACCAACACCGCGGCGAAGGAGATCGGCGCCGAGGCGGTGAAGATCCGGGAGATGGCGAAGGCGGAGTTCCAGGAGCTGGTGGGCGGCGCGCGCTCCACCGGGCAGCACCAGTTCAAGCAGCTCGGCCGCGAGCTGGTGAAGCTGGGCCACAGGCTGGAGAAGATGGGCAAGGCGCCGACCCGTCGCAAGGCGCGTTCGGCGGCGCCGCCGGCGTAGGTCCGCTGCATCCCGGGCGGAGCGGCTGCGAAACCCGGCTGCTCCGCCGCGCGGCGCCTTCAGCGGAAGAGGTCCTCCGCCCATGCGGGATCGAATCGCGGCGCCCGCAGGGCCCGCTCGGCGAGGCCGAGGATCGCGTCCCGCGCCGCTTCCGGCAGGTTGGGATAGAAGCGCGGGCTCGCGACCACGAGGCAGCGCCAGGCAAGCCACGGGGGCGCCACCTCGAGCAGGCCGTCGTCGCCGCTCTCGCGCAGGTAGGTCTCCCAGAAGAGCCGCCAGAGCCGCCCCAGCCCGCGCTCCCAGGAGCTGCGCCGGTCGATGGCGAAGAAGACGAAGTTCACCGCCATGGCGGTCACGTCGTCGGCCGGGTCGCCCTTGCAGCCGCGGCTGGCGTCGAGGAGCGTGAAGCGCGCGCCCTCTCCCATCACCACGTTGAAGGGATGGAAGTCGCCGTGCGTGCGCGCGAGCCTGCCCTCGCGCCCGCGCAGGCGCCAGCGGAACTCGAGGCAGCGCTCCTCGATGGCGCGCAGCCGGGCCGGAGGAGCGCCGGGAACCGCCGGCCCGTAGCCGTCGGTCATGCCGAAGATGCCTTCGCCGTGGCCGAGCAGGTCGCGCACCGCGCGCGTATAGGCCGCAGGGTCCGCGATGCGCCGCGCGTGCAGCGACACCAGCCAGCGCGCGAGCGCCACGCAGCGCGCGAGGTCCGCGTCGCTGGCCACGCCTTCGCCGGCGATGCGGCGCAGGTCCTCCGCGTACATCGTGCCTTCCGCGAAGGTGGTGAGCAGGTAGAACTCGCCCCCCTCGCGCACCGAGAGCAGCCGGCCGGAACGCGCGATGGCGCCCACGTCGAGGGCCCGCACGTGATCGGGAATGCCGCCGAAGCTGTCGAAGGAGAGCAGCATCCCTTCGGCGCGGTCGCTGCGGCGGTCGTGGCCGAAGATGTTGGAGGTGGCGGTGCGAAAGACCAGCACGCGCCGCTCGCCATGCGGCCCGCTCACGGTGACGCGCAGCGGGCGCCCGTAGCCTTCGACCTTGTGCGTGTCGTCGCCGCCGGTGTCCGGCGCGAGCGGCTGCAGCGCCTCGACCCGCGAGCCGGGGAAGAGCTGGCCCAAAAGCTCGTCGAGAGCGCGCCGTGGAGTCTCGCTCCCGGTCATCTTGCCTGGCCTCCCGCGGGCGCGTCGAAGGAGGGGCGGCAGCAGGCCGGAAGCTCCAGGCTGATGGCGTCGATGGCGCGGCGCACCTTGGCGAGGAAGTCGGGCGAGCTCTCGACGAAGCGGCGCCGCGGATGGCCTTCCCAGGCCAGCGCGATGCGCCTGTCCAGCTCCGCCGCCTGGGCCGCCGTCTCCGGCCGAAGGGGGTTGCGGTTGTCCCAGCCGCGCCCTCCGCCGGGCGGCCGCATGTGGATGACCGCTGCATAGCGCGCGAGCTCCGCCTCCTTCGAGCTGCGCACCCTCTTCCAGAACTCTTCCGGAGGGCCCGGCCAGTACGCGAGCGCATCCACGGTGCCGCGATCGCACAGCGCCACCGCCGGCGGGTCCTGCGCCTCCTCGACCGCCTCGACCTGCCGCTGGACGGCGAAGATCGCGAGCTGGGCGGCCTCGCGCCCCGCGAGCGTCGCCACCCGTGGAAAGCCGCCGCCGAAGAGGATGCTGGCCGATTCCTGCAGCACGCGCACGTGCCTGCAGAGCATGCTGCGGGCAAGCTCCAGCACCGCCGTCTTTCCCGCACCGGGGCCGCCGGTCAGCACGATGCGCTGCCGTTGATGAATTGCGTTGCAGCCGCAGTCGAGCATGGCCTTTGCCAACCCAGTGCAAGCGCAACGCCATCGGATCGGAATGATTCGTGAATGTACGCAGGCGGGGGAGGAGACTCGCCTGTGCGACCGTTGCCGGAATCCGTTCGAATCCAGGTCCTGTTCCAGCACGAAGTGCTGCGGGCGCTGCTCGGGCGCCTGGTGCATGCCTCGGAACGGATCCTCCGGGGCGAGCCGGCGGCGCAACAATTGCGCGATGCCCAGCGAACGCTGCACGACGTGCTCGAAGTGCATCTGCGCCAGGAAGAGGAGGTGCTCGCGCCGCTCTTCCGCGCCACCTGCGGCCCTGAACGGCGGGAGCGGATGTACGCGGACCATTGCAAGGTTCTGGAGGTCCTGGATCGTCTGCGAGCCCGGCCGCCGAGGCAGTCGGCCACCGCCAGCCGCCGCCTTGCCTTGCGCATGCTCGCGGCGATGGAGGCTGAAGAACGCGAGCTGATCGGCAGCGCGCCGCAGCAGGAAGCGCCCGGCCTGCAGTGATCGCTAGCGCGCGCTGCGGACCCGCATCCGGAAGGAGATCGGCCGCACCATCCCGCGGAGCATCTCGGACGGCGCGAGCATGGCTCCATCGCCGATGCCGGGCGGCACCGCGAGCCAGGCGCTGAACAGCTCGGCGACGGCGCCTTTGCCGCGGCACCGGCCGCACGTCGGCGCGCCCGCGATGCACTCCGGGCAGCCGACCTTGACCTGCATGGAAATGGCCACCATGCCGCCCTGCGCGGCCTCCTCCGCATTGAGGAAGAGCTCGATGACGCCGCCCTCTGCCCGGCGCGCCACGCCGCAGGTCAAGAGCGCGTTGAGCGGCCCGCTGAGCCGCGAGAGCATCACGCCCGGCGCGCGGCGGCGCGGAGCAGCGGGAGGCTTCGCCGCGCCGGCGGCATGTGCCTGGGAACCACCCGCCAGCCTGCGGCGGCGATCGTACTCGGCGCGCGCCAGCGGATCGGAGAGCACGGCATATGCCGCCGCGATCTTCTGGAAGGTGATCGTCGCCTCCGGACCGGCGCGGTCCGGATGCCAGCGCAGCGCGAGGCGGCGCCAGACGCGGCGCAGTTGCGCAAGGCCCGTGCTCGCGTCGATGCCGAGGAGCGCGTAGTAGTCGTCCGCGGGGTCGCTGCCCATGCCAGGGAGCCTAGCCCAGGCGGCTGGCTGCCGTCAGCGGACCGGGCCGCTCGCCTCCGCGGCGCGCGCGTACAGCGACCGTTTCGGCTGCGCGAACACGCGGCGGAGCATCGGTTCGAAGAACGCGAGGGGCAGCGTCTCCGCCCGCGGATCGAAGGCAGGGCCGTCGTACCTGGCGCAGAACTCCGCGGTCCGCTCGAAACAGGGGTGGCCGCGGTACTGCTCGCGCAGGTTCCGGTCGCCCCCGATGTAATGAAAGAAATAGTAGCCCTGGAAGATGCCGTGCTTCTCCACCATCCAGTGGTTCTCCTCGGAGACGAAGGGCTTCACGATGGCGGCGGCGATGTCCGCATGGTTGTACGAGCCGAGCGTGTCGCCGATGTCGTGCAGGAGCGCGCAGACCACGTATTCCTCGTCGCGCCCGTCGCGGTGCGCCCGGGTGGCGGTCTGCAGCGAATGGGTGAGGCGGTCCACCGCGAACCCGCCGCAATCCCCTTCCAGAAGGCGCAGGTGCCCGAGGATGCGATCGGGGAGCGCGGATGCGTAGGGCAAGAAGTGCGAGGAGATGGCCTTCCAGTCCGCCGCGGTGCCGTCGGCCATGTTGGTGAAGGAGGCGCGGGCGGCATTCTCTTCGGGGCGCGAGGTCATGCGGCCTGCTTAGACGCGGCCCGCTGCAGTGTCAACGCCAGGGCGGGGCGGATGGCGCCGGCCATCTCCGCGCGATCCGCGTCGGACGCCGAAGTGACGAAGTTCCTCGCCTGGCGCCGGCACGAGATCGTCGAGCAGACGCGCGCGTTCGTCGGGTCCTCGGAAGCGGAATGGCGGACCCGCCACGCGCAGCATCGGGCGTCGCAGCGGGTGCTGGAGAAGGGCGGCTTCCTGCCGATTGGCAGCGCGTTCGAAGAGACCTTTCCCAACCTGTCCCCGCCCAGCGCGCCTGCATTCCCACTACAGACTCGGCCTCCAGCCGCGAATGTGACGAACGGCGCGGCGGTCACCAGAATTTCCACCATGGCTTCCCCGAAGCCCTCTGCCCCCGCCGGGTGAGCGCCACGAACTCCGCGTCGAGCCCGTCCTCGCCGGTGCGGAAGCCGACCACGCGTTGGGCAATGACCAGGGGGATCTCGTAGATGTAGTCCACCTCGCCGTCCTGCGCCTGCGCTGCAACCAGCTCGTCCCTGATCCTCTCCCAGCCGTCGATCGGCGTTCCACGCACCTCGAGGTCGTCCGAAGCCTCTTCGGACGCGTGGACGACGGCCCAGACCTCGCTGCCGTCGCGCCACTCGGAGGCGCCGGAGTACATGACGTGGGATTCCTCGTCGCACGCGACGAGGCGACGGTTGCGCGACAATCTCGCCAGCCGGCGCGCATCGGCGACGTTGCCGTTCCTTTTCATTGGCTCGACCACGAGGACCCAGCCGCCCGCGAGCACCGCGGCCTCGCAGGCGATGTCGCCGTGCGCGATCTTCCCGGCGTCTCCGCGGACGGGAACGACGTCGAGCTCGCGCTCGATCTCCTCGAGCGAGGCGCCCTGTATCGCGATCCACGATGTGGCGGTACCCATCTCCGCGCAGCCATAGCACGACGCCGCCGGCCGGGCGGCTGCCCGCCGGCACGCTTCGCTGTTCGTCGTGGCGCGCGGCACAGCTTTCGCGCGGAGGTGCCGCGGCCTTGACGCAGGGCATGCGCTATCTTCGCCGACGTGACCGCGATCCTCGACGAGGACTCTTGCGCGCGAAGGTGCGCGGCGGTGGTGGCGAGGCTCGCCGCGCTCGGCCTGCACGCGGGCGATCGGGTCGCGGCGCTGGCGGGCAACGGCAGCGCATTCGTCGCGGCGCGCGATGCAGCGACGGCGGCGGAGCTGGTCCTCGTGCCGGTCAACCCGCGGCTGGCGCCCGCGGAGATCGCCTGGATCGCCGGACACGCGCGGCCGCGCGCGCTGCTCGTGGACGCGGAGCACCGCGGCGCCGCTCCGGCGGGCGTGCCCCTCGTCGAGCTCGACGACGCGCTCGCGCCCGCCATCCCGCTCGACCACGCGCGCACCGGCGCGACGCTCCTCTACACTTCCGGGACTACCGGCCGGCCCAAGGGCTGCTGGCGCACCGCGGAGCAGGAGCGGGCGCGGGCGGACGAGCTGCGCTCGAGCTACCGCATCACCTCCGCCGACACGCACCTGATCGTCTGTCCGCTCGCGCATTCGGCGCCGGGCATCTTCCTGCGCGCCGCGCGCGCCGCCGGTGCGCGCACGGTGATCGCGCCGCGCTTCAGCCCGGAGTCGTTCGTCGACGACGTGCGCCGGCATCGCGCCAGCCTCGTCTTCCTCGTGCCCACCCAGGCGCATCGGCTCCTGGCTCTCGAGCCGCCGCATCTCGACTCGCTGCGCGCCGTCATCGTCGCCGGCGCTCCCTTCCCGCCCGCGCAGAAGGCCGCGTTCGCGGCCTGGCTCGGCCCCGGGCGGCTCTACGAATTCTACGGCTCCTCGGAGACCGGCACGGTCAGCGTGATCGGACCCGAGGAGCACGCCGCGCATCCGGGATCGGTCGGCCGGCCGCCTGCGGGCGTGTCGGTCCGGGTGCACGACGGCGAGCTGTTCGTCCGCTCGCCGGCGGTGATGAGCGGTTATCTCACCGAGGCCGGCGACGCGCTCGCTCCGCTCGAGGCGCGCGACGGCCACGTCTCCGTCGGCGATCTCGGCAGCATCGATCCGGGCGGCTGGATCACGCTGGTCGATCGCAAGCACGACACCATCATCACCGGCGGCCTCAACGTCCATCCCGCGGAAGTGGAGCGGACGCTCGCCGCCCTGCCCGAGGTTGCCGGCGCCATCGTCTTCGGCGTGCCCGACGACGACTGGGGCCAGATCGTGGCAGCGGTGATCGCGCCGCGCGGGGCTGGCCGTCCCGACGCCAGCGCGCTGCGTCTCGCTCTGCGCGGGCGGCTCGCCGGCTACAAGCTCCCCCGCGCGTTCGCCTTCTGCGCGCCGGACGAGCTCCCCGTCGGGTCGTCGGGCAAGGCGCTCCGCCGCGCCGCCCGCGCCGCCTTCGCCGCGCGGCTGGTGCGGATCGCCTAGTGCGGTCACGGGCTCGAAGCGCGCCGTCGGGCGGCGAGGCCTCAGCGCATCGCCGCCTTCGCCTTCGCGGGAAGCTGATCGGCCTTGAGGAGCAGCAGGCTGACCTGCCAGAGCTGCTCGTCCGTCAGCGACCCCTCGAACCCCGGCATCCCGGTGAGCCGGATCCCGTTCTTGACCTTCCAGTACGTCTCGCCGACGGGATCGTCGGTGACTCCCTTGTGCGGCGGCATCAGCTGCGGCGGCCGCGGAAACATGCCGCGCGCGATCGCGCCCGGCGTCCTCTGGTCCGGCGCGCCGTGGCAGCCCTCGCAGTTGTCCAGGTAGATCTTCGCGCCGCTGATCAGGTTCGCTTCGGTGGGCGGAATGGGAGAAGGCCTGCCGGCCTCCTTCGCCATCGCGGTGTGCAGCGCGCGGCTGGTCAGGAACTTCTCCAGCGGCAACGGGCCGCTCCGGGCCGAGACCGGCATCCCGCCCTGTGTGAGGAACAGGTACTCCGCCCCGAGCACGAGCACGACCCCGATCAGGAACCCGGCGATCAGCTTTCCCATGAACGCGTCTCCACCGGACCCGCCGGTGCCGCGAGCCGCTCTATCATCGCCAGCCGTCGGGCGCGGGAAGAATCGCCGCGGACGGTGCGCGCGGCCCGCGCCGGCGTTTTTTTTGCCACTTCCCCGCCGGCCGGGGTTGAGTCGGCAGCGTGACCGATGACCGCATCTCCGCCCTCTACCGCCGGTACGGCCCGGTCATCTACTGGCGCTGCCTCAGGATGCTCGGCGACGAGGCGGCGGCGGAGGACGTCACGCAGGAGACCTTCGTGCGCGTGCTGCGCCACCTGGAAAAGGCTCCCGACAGCGAGGAGGCGCTGCGCTGGATCTGGCGCATCGCCACCAACCACTGCCTGAACGAGGTGCGCAACCGCAGGCGCAGGCCGGAACCGACCGACGAGCTGCCCGACTTGCCCGCGGGCGTCCCGTTCGACGAGGCCCTGGCCGATCGCGATCTCGTCGCCCGCATCATCGGCCGCGTCGGGGACAAGCTGCGGGCGGTGGCCTGGGTGCACTACGTCGACGGGCTCGATCACGTGGCGGCCGCGCGCATGCTCGGCGTTTCGCGGCGCACCGTGGCCAACCGCCTTGCCGACTTCAACGACAAGGCGCGCAAGATCCTGGGGAGGCTGCAATGAGCGCAGGCGGGACGCACGCATCCGCAGTGGACATCGCGCGCGTGCTGCTCGGCGAGGCATCGCCGGACGAGGCGCGCCGGCTGGAAGAGCACGCGGCCGCCTGCGCGCGCTGCGCGGAAGAGCTGCGGCAGGCGCGCGGCTCGGCGGCGAGCTTCCACGCCCGCGTGTTCGCGCGGACGCTGCCCGCGGTGGAGCGGCGGCGCCGGCGCGCGGTGCCGTGGCGCCTGTGGATGGCGCCGATCGTGGCGGCGGCCGCCGCCGTGCTCGTGCTGGTGATGGTGCAGCGCCGTCCGGATGCCGACGAGCGCGGGTTCAAGGGCGCAGGCGTCCTTCAGGTGTTCGGCCTTCACGGCAAGACGCTCTTCGCGGTCCGCGACGGCACCGTGATGCGCGCAGGGGATCGGATCCGCTTCGCCGTCCATCCCGGTCCGGGGCGCTACGTCTGCGTCGGCTCCGCCGACGGCCGCGGGCAGGCGAATCTCTATTACCGCAATGTCCAGCTCGAAAAGGACGCGGGGGACATCCTGCCGGACAGCCTGGTGCTCGACGACGCGCCGGGGCCGGAGCGGTTCTTTGCCCTCTTCTCCAACCAGCCGCTCGAGGATGCGGCGGTGCGCCGCGCGTTGCTGGAGGTGGCTTCCCAGGGGCCTGCGGCAATCCGGCGCATCCGGCGCCTCGACCTCCCCTTGGTCCAGGCCACTGTATTGATCGAAAAAGAAGACCGCTGATCTTCTTTTGACCAGTTCGGCCTGCTGACGGGTTGGTTCGTCGGTTCGGGATCGCAAGGAGACCTCGATGACGACCTCGGCTTCCAGGATTCGCCTCGCCTTTTTCGCCGTCATTGCGGCGGCGTTCTGCCTGCCGGCGCAGGCGGCGACGCGGCGGATGGCGCTGGTGGTGGGCAACAACGCAGGCGGACCGCTCGACAAGCCGCTGCACTACGCGGAGGACGACGCCAGCAAGGTGGCCGACGTGCTGGCGCAGCTCGGCGACGTGCCCCCCTCGGATCTGCTGGTGCTGCGCGGGCGGGGCAGGAAGGAGCTGCAGGAGGCCGTCGCGCGCATGACCGCGCTGGTGGCCGGCTACCGCAGCAACCCCGACGACCGCACCGTGCTGCTCTTCTACTATTCCGGCCATTCCGACGCCGACGCGCTGGAGCTCGGCCCGGATCGGGTTCTCTACTCGGAGCTGCGCGACTGGTTGCGCGACACCAAAGCCGACGTGCGCGTGCTGGTGGCCGACGGCTGCAAGAGCGGCGCCTTGGTGCAGGGAAAGGGCGCGACGCGCGGACCCGCCTTCGAGATCAAGCTCTCCGACCAACTCGACGCGGAAGGCGAGGCCACCCTCACCTCCAGCGCCGCCGACGAGCTGGCGCTGGAATCGCGCGAGATCCGCGGCTCCATCTTCACCCACCATTTCGTCTCCGGGCTGCGCGGCGCCGCGGACGCGTCCGGCGACGGGCGCATCACCCTCTCCGAGGCGTATCAGTACGCGTTCAGCCACACGCTGACGGCCACCTCGTCGAGCGGGGTGCGGCAGCATCCGGGCTACGAATACCGGCTGGCGGGAAAGGGCGAGCTGGTGCTCACCGAGGTGGCGCGGCCTTCGGCGTCCATCGAGCTGCCCCCGGACTTCGAGCGCGCGCTGATCGTGCTCGTGCGCCGCGACCAGGTGCTGGCGGAGCTGACCTCGGATGCGGCGCGCCGCGTGGCGCTGGCGCCGGGGGAATACGCGCTCAGGGTCTGGCGCGGAACGCGTGCCTTCGCGGCGCGCGTCACCGTGGCCGCCGGAGAGGAGAAGCACGTCGCCTGGTCGGATCTGCAGGCCGTCTCCGCCCCCGCGGTGGCGGGCAAGGGCCACGTCGACGAGGACCAGCCCGAGGGCCTGGAGGGGCTCTCGCCGGAGGCGCTGGCCGAGTACCAGGAGAACTACGTCCGCGTCGGCGACAAGACCGTCATTACCGTCGGCCACAACTACGCGCGGGTGGTGGACACCTTCGAGGTGTACCAGGGCAAGTTCCGCAAGAAGCTGGACGAGGACGCGTTCTACGAGCTCGCCGGGCGCAAGGACCTCGCCACCTGGTACAAGAACCGCCGCGCCCTCAAGACCACGCTGGTGGTCGGCGGTCTTGCGGCGGGTGTCGGCGGAATGGTCTCCATCATCGCCGACCTCGCGGGCGGACCCTGCAACATTCCGCCCGGCGATCCGAGGTTCGCGACCGAGTGCTTCAAGGGGCCCAACGTGGTGCTGCCGATCGTGCTCTTCGCCAGCAGCGCCGTGCTGATGACCACCGGGTTCGCCCTCAACGAGCATCCGGTGGAGGCGTCGGAGGTGCGCCGCCTCGCCGACGAGTACAACACCAGCCTCGTCCGCAGGCTGGAGCACGGGCCGCGGCGCGAGGTGCAGACCGCTCTGCGCTTCGGCGTCACGCCCTTCGCCTCTCCCGGCGCCGGCGGGGGACTGTTGTTCGGCGCCCGCTTCTGAAGCCGCTCGCGCCTCAATAGAGGATGCGCGTCTTGATGCTGGTCTCCAGCGCGGCGATGGCGGCGCGCACCTCGTCGGAGACGTCCTGCTCCAGGTCCATGATCAGGTAGCCGATGGCCGCATCGGTGGCGAGCACCTGCGCCCGGATGTTGGCCTCGCGCTCGCTGACGATGCGGTTGACGTCGCGAAGCACGCCGGGGACGTTGCGATGGGTGTTGAGGATCCGGTGCAGCCCCTCGGTCTTGGGCAGCTCCACCTGGGGAAAATTGACCGCGCCGGTGGTGGCGCCGGCGTTCACGAACTTGATCAGCGTGCCCGCCACCTCGCGGCCGATGGCCGCCTGCGCCTCGGTGGTCGAGCCGGCGACGTGCGGCGTGAGGATGACGTTGGGCAGGCCGCGCAGCGGCGTGACGAAGCCGTCGCGGTCCGATTCCGGTTCCTCCGGATAGACGTCCACCGCCGCGCCCGCCAGATGGCCCGCGCGGATCGCCTCCGCCAGCGCGGGCAGGACCACCACGCTTCCCCGGCTGGCGTTGAGCAGGTAGGAGCCCTTCCGCATCGCGGCGAGCTGGGCGGCGCCGAACATCTCCTTCGTCTGCGGGGTGGCGGGAACGTGCAGGGTGACGAAATCGGCGGCGCGGAGCAGCTCGTCGAGCGAGGAGCAGCGGGTGTTGTTGCCCATCGCCAGCTTGCTTGCGATGTCGAAGAACTGCACCCGCATCCCCAGCGCCTCGGCGAGGACCCCCACCTGCGAGCCGATGTGGCCGTATCCCACGATGCCGAGCGTCTTGCCCCGCACCTCGAAGGAGCCCGCCGCGGCCTTGCGCCAGATGCCGTCGTGCACCTCGCGCGACCGATCGCCGAGCTTGCGCGCGAGCGCGATCACCTCGGCGATGATCAGCTCCGCCACGCTGCGCGTGTTGGAGAACGGCGCGTTGAACACCGGGATGCCCTTCAGATTCGCCGCCGCGAGATCGACCTGATTCGTGCCGATGCAGAAGCACCCCACTGCCAGCAGCCGCCGCGCCTCGGCGAGGACGCGGGCGGTCACCCGGGTCTTGCTGCGGATGCCGAGCACGTGCACGTCGCGAATGCGGGCGACCAGCTCGTCCTCGCCCAGCGAGCCGGAGAGGCGTTCGAGGTGGAAGCCCTCGCCGGCGATGGCCTCGCGCGCGGTCTCGTGGATGTTCTCCAGGAGGAGGAACTTGATCTTGTGCACCGGATACGAGGTGGCCACGGCCGGAAGAGATAGGTCATTTGCCATGCCTTCGCCACCCCTTCTCGACGCGCCCGTGCGAGGCTGTGCCGGACCGCGCACCGGAGGAGCACGATGAAGGTTCTCGTCGCCGACAAGTTCGAGGAAGCGGGGCTGGCCGGCCTGACCGGGCTCGGCTGCGAGGTGCTCTACGAGCCGAAGCTCGAGGGAGAGTCGCTGGGGCGGCGGCTCGCGGAAACCGGCGCCGACGTGCTGGTGGTCCGGTCCACGAAGGTGACCGCCGCCGAGATGCAGGCGGCAACCGGGCTCTCCCTCATCGTCCGGGCAGGCGCGGGCGTGAACACCATCGATCTGAAGACCGCCTCCGCCCGCGCCATCGCCGTCTCCAACTGCCCGGGAAAGAACGCCGTCGCGGTGGCGGAGTTGACCTGGGGCCTCATCCTCGCGCTGGACCGCCGCATTCCCGAGCAGACCGCCGGGCTCAAGGCCGGCGTCTGGAACAAGTCCGAGTTCGGCAAGGCCAGAGGGCTCGCCGGGCGGACGCTCGGCGTCGCCGGAACGGGATCGATCGGCCGCGAAGTCATCGCTCGCGCGAAGGGATTCGCGATGCCGGTGGTGGCCTGGAGCCGATCGCTCGACGAGGGGCGAGCGGCCGAGCTTGGAGTCCGGCGCGCACCGTCGCTCCGCGCCCTCGCCGCGGATGCCGACGTGCTGACGGTGCATCTGGCGCTGACCAGGGAGACGCGGGGCCTGTTCGGCGCCGATCTCTTCGCCGCGATGAAGCCCGGCGCCTTCTTCGTCAACACCAGCCGCGGCGAGCTGGTCGAGGAGTCCGCGCTCGCTGCGGCCATCGCGGAGAAGGGGCTGCGCGCTGCGCTCGACGTCTTCGAGAAGGAGCCGTCCGGCGGCACCGGCGCCTTCGAGGACCCGATCGCGAAACTGCCGGCGGTGATCGGGACGCACCACGTGGGCGCCTCGACCGAGCAGGCGCAGAACGCCATCGCCGCCGAGACGGTGCGGATCGTCCGCAGCTACCTGACGACCGGCATCGTCCCCAACGCCGTCAACCTCTCCCAGCGCACGCCCGCGACGCACCTCCTCTCCGTCCGCCACTTCGACCGCGTCGGCGTCCTCGCCCACGTCTTTGGCGAGCTGCGCTCCGCCGGCATCAACGTGGAGCAGACCGACAACGTGGTCTTCGAGGGGGCCGAGGCGGCCTGCGCGCGGATCCAGCTCAACAAGGAGCCGGAGGCGGCCGTCCTCGAGCGCATCCGGGGCGGATCGGACATCATCTCCGTCTCGCTCTCGTCCATCTGAGGGCTGACGAGGCAAGGCGCTGCGCATTGGCCTCCATTGCAGGCAGACGCGATGCGCAGCGCCCTCGGCGCTCAGGGGCACTGGCCGATGGACGACCTGCAGACGAAGTCGCCGCAATGGCAGCTGTACCCGCCCGGGCACGACTGGCAGGGGTTGTCCACCACGCACGCCTCCTGCGCCACCG
The DNA here is from genome assembly GCA_036518615.1 of Myxococcales bacterium. Classification (GTDB taxonomy): domain Bacteria; phylum Myxococcota; class Myxococcia; order Myxococcales; family 40CM-4-68-19; genus 40CM-4-68-19. The sequence continues at coordinate 9,802 of DATDMU010000159.1, read as the reverse complement.
ACCACCCCCTGTGCACGGTGTACCCGGAGATGTTGCCGACCGTGCCCTGGCAGGCGTCGGCGATCTCGCCGTTGTTGGGATCGGTCCAGCCGCTGTTGTTGAGTGGATCCGTAATCGCCTCGAGCAGCTCATGTCCGGCGGTGGTGGTGGTGTTGCCGAAGGCGTCGGAAGGACCGCAGCGGCTCCCGCAAGGGCCCACGTCCGCGATGACGCCGTAATACATGGTCCCGTACGGGCTGGAGAAGCTCGAATGGAAGCCGCAGAACCCGTCGCTCGCGTCGACGCAGGAGAACCAGCCGCCCGCCAGGATCTGCACGCCCGGCGGGAAGTGCACCATGTAGAGGCTGTTCGCTCCCGGAGGCGGGAGCGCGCCCTGCGAGACCAGGTTGGTCAGCTCCTGCTCGATCTGGAACTGCTGCACCGGATTGCTGGCGGGCGGATTGGGGTCGACCACCGCGGCGACCAGGCTGCCCGCGCCGCCCGCGGAGTATTCGTTGAGCCAGGTCACGTAGGGACTGCTGTTGATGGTGGAGTAAAAGCCGGGCAGCGAGCCCGAGAACTGGACGGCTGAATTCCACGACACCACCGAGATCTGGGTGTTGTGCAGCAGCGGGCCGCCCCCATAGGTGAAGTTGGGAAAGACGGTGAACGCGGAGCTCCTGCTCGGGAAGGGATTGACCGCGTCGGGAGCCGCGGCGCTGCAGGCCGCGAGCAACGACGCCGAGATCGCGAGCGCAGACCTGGCCAATGCACGGTAATGTCTCACATGACCTCCGGGGGAAGCCGCCCTCATTGGCGGCTAAAACGGAGATCACCGCATTCTTATCAGAGGCAAAACCCGGCTCGAGCCGATTGGATTGGTTCCCAACAGATTGAGGGGCGAAAGGTGGGACATACGCCGCACCTCGCAGCTGGGTCCAGGCGGCCGCATGGCGGAGGGTCGAAGCAGCGTTCCCTGCCGCGCGAGGGTTCCATTTCCGCCGCGGAAGCCGCAAGCTGGCCGGCCGATGCCCGGCAACGTCGCTCGGATCGGCGCAACGGCACGGACTCGTCGTACGCGCGCGCCGCTCGCGGCCAAGGAGGGCGCGCCTCCGCCGCCGCCTGCGCCGCCCGCCGGCGAGACGGGCTCCCGCGGCGAGACGGTCCTTGCCGAAGAGCGGGTGGTCCGCTGCCGCGCGTGTGGCGGCGTCCTCGCCCGCGAGCGCGACCGGCTGTCGCTGGAGACGAGCACCTTCGTGAACCCGGCGGGCGTGGTCTACCGGATCGCGGCGTTTCGCGAGGCGGCCGGATGCGCCGTGACCGGCGACGCGACGTCGTACTGGACGTGGTTTCCCGGCCACGAGTGGAGGTACGCCCTCTGCGCGAGCTGCGGCGTCCACGTCGGGTGGGCCTTCAGCGGTCCCTCCCGGTTCTTCGCCCTGTTGACCGGGCGGATCGTCGAATGACCGCGCCCTCAGTGCTCGGCCACGAAGGTCACTCCGTCGAAGAAGAGGCCGCCATCCACCCCGAATCCGGAGTCCGCCTTCACCGCCACGTCGCCGCTGGGGTGGACGACGCAGAGCAAGGGCCTCGCGTCGAACATCGAGAGGTAGGAGCTGCCGAAGATGTTGAACCAGCGGTCGCTTGCGGGGCGCATCCCGGCGGGCAAGGTGAAGACGGTCACCATCTTGGTGGGCGGCAGCGGGGTCGGGGGCGCGTACATCGGATCGGCCGAGATCGCGCCGCGCACGTAGACGACGCCGGTGCCGGGAACGCCGCCCGGATCGGAGATCTCCACCGGGATCTTGCACGCCCCGAAGTTGTAGCGACCATAGAGATGCGGCTTGAGCGTCGGAACGACGAAGGCCATGAGTTCCCCCTGTATTGCCGGAAAGCAATTCCTGTTCATTCAAATCCGCGAATCGAATGAGGCAAGCCGATCGCAGGCGGTGCGGCAATCGGCCACTGCCGGCCAGGCTGCACCGGCGCGGTGCGCAGCCTCCCGCCGATCAGCGCGCGGCGCCGTTCCTGCGCCGGCGCAAACTCCGGTAGCATTGCGGAGAGGAGGCACACGTGAGTGCGGACCGCCTGTGGACGCCGTCGGCCGAGCGGGTCGAGCGCGCCGGCATCACCCGCTACCTGCGCTGGCTTTCGGCCGAACGCGGCCTGCGCTTCGACGGCTACGAGGCGCTCTGGCGCTGGTCGGTCACCGAGCTGGAAGCGTTCTGGGCGTCCATCTGGGACTTCTGCGGAGTGATCGCGCACCGGCCGTACGACCGCGTGCTCGACCGCCGCGTGATGCCGGGCGCGCGCTGGTTCGAGGGCGCCACCGTCAACTACGCCGGGCAGTCGCTCTGGCGCGCGCGGGATCCGGCCTGGGCTTCCCGCACCGCGCTGGTCTTCGAGTCCGAGTCGCGCCCGCGCCTCGAGCTTTCCTGGAGCGAGCTCGCCGCGCAGGTGGGCGCCCTGGCCGCGACGCTGCGGCGGCTGGGCGTCGGCCCGGGCGATCGCGTCGCCGCCTATCTCCCCAACGTGCCCGAATCGGTGGTCGCGATGCTCGCCGCAACCAGCATCGGCGCGGTCTGGTCCAGCGCCGCGCCGGACATGGGCCCGCTCGGCGTCCTCGACCGCTTCAGCCAGATCGCCCCCCGGATTCTCTTCGCCGTGGACGGATACCGCTACGGCGGCAAGGCCTTCGACCGCCGCGACGTCGTCCGCGAGATCGTCCGCGAGCTGCCCAGCGTGGAGGCGCTGGTCCTCGTCCCCCACCTCGACAGCGGAGCCTCGGTGGACGTGGCCCGCCGCGCGCTGCCCTTCGCCGAAGCGGTCGCCGAGCCGGCGCCGCCCGAATTCACGCCGGTCCCCTTCGGGCACCCGCTCTGGGTCGTCTACTCCTCCGGCACCAGCGGAATGCCCAAGCCCATCGTCCACGGCCACGGCGGCACCATCCTCGAGAATCTCAAGACCGACGCCCTGCACCTCGACGTGGGCGAGGGCGACCGCTTCCTCTGGTTCTCTTCCACCAACTGGATCATGTGGAACCTGTGGGTGGCGACGCTCGCGTCCGGCTGCACCATCCTGCAGCTCGACAGGAATCCCGGCCATCCCGAGCCCGGCGGTCTGTTCCGCTTCGCCGCCCGCGAGCGCGCGACCTTCGTCGGCACCAGCCCCGCGTACCTGTCCGCGTGCATCAAGGCCGGCATCTCGCCGCGCGAGGAGCACGATCTCTCGGCGGTCCGCACGCTGGGCTCGACCGGATCGCCGCTGACGCCCGACGCGTACCGGTGGGTCTACGATCACGTCGGCGCCGACGTGCTGCTTGCGTCGATCTCCGGCGGCACCGATCCCGGAGCGGCCTTCCTGACTTCCTCTCCCACCCTGCCCGTCTACGCGGGCGAGATGCAATGCCGCGGACTCGGCGTCGCAGTGCACGCGCTCGACGACGAGGGGCGCGAGCGGATCGACGAGGTGGGGGAGCTGGTCGTGACCGAACCGATGCCCTCGATGCCGCTCTGCTTCTGGGGAGACGAAGACGGCAAGCGCTACCAGGAAAGCTATTTCGAGATGTATCCCGGCCTCTGGCGCCACGGCGACTGGCTGCGCCTGATTCCCCGCCCGGAGTCGGTCACCGGCGTCATCTACGGCCGCTCCGACTCCACCATCAACCGCCACGGCATCCGGATGGGGACGAGCGAGCTGTACCGGGTGGTCGAGGAGTTCCCGGAGGTGGTCGATTCGCTGGTGGTCGACCTCGAGTACCTCGGCCGCGAGTCGTTCCTGGCGCTCTTCGTCGTCCTGCGCGACGGCGGCGCGGCGGTGCCCGACGACCTGCGCTCGCGGCTCGTCCAGGCGATCCGCACCCGGCTCTCGCCGCGGCACGTGCCGGACGGCGTCTTCGCCATTCGCGAGGTGCCGCGCACGCTCTCGGGCAAGAAGATGGAGGTGCCGGTGAAGAAGATCCTCCTCGGCCATCCGGTCGAGCGGGCCGCCAGCCGCGACGCCATGGCCAACCCCGCCTCGCTGGACTGGTTCGTCGCCTTCGCCCGCGAACGGGACGCGCGCGGCGCTGACGATCCGGGCTAGAAACGCGTCCATGACCGACGCCAATCCAGCAGCCGCCGGCTTCTCCGCCGCGCGCCTCGACCTCCTCGACGCATTCGTGAAGTCGCGCTACGTCGACGCCGGCAGGATCCCGGGCGCGCTCATGCTCCTCTACCGCCGCGGCCGGATCGCCCATCTGCGCGCGCTCGGCCTCGCCGACGTGGAGCGCGGAACGCCGGTGCGGGAGGACACCATCTTCCGCATCTATTCGATGACCAAGCCGCTGACCAGCGTGGCCTTCATGATGCTGGTCGAGCAGGGCCTGGTGGCGCTCGACACTCCCGTCCACGCCCTGATCCCGGAGTGGAAGGACCTGGGCGTTTATCAAGGAGGGTACCTCGGCACCTTCCGCACCCGGCGGCCGGACAGGCCGATGCTGGTGGTCGACCTGCTCCGCCACACCAGCGGCCTCACCTACGGCTTCCAGCAGATGACGAACGTCGACGCCGCCTATCGAAAGCTCGACATCGGCGAAGGCGACAAGCAGGGCACGCTCGACGACATGATCGAAAAGCTCGCCACCGTGCCGCTCGAGTTCTCGCCGGGCAGCGCCTGGAACTACTCCGTCTCCACCGACGTGCTCGGATACCTCGTCGGCAAGCTCTCCGGCGTCGCCTTCCCCGAGTTCCTGCGCTCGCGCGTGCTCGGGCCGCTGGGCATGAACGACACCGGCTTCCACGTCAAGGCCGGCAGCGAGCAGCGCCTCGCCGCGTGCTACGTGGCCACCGCCGGCGGCAAGATGAAGCTCCAGGACGATCCGGCGAGGAGCCCGTACCTGCGCCCGCCGACGATGTTCTCGGGCGGAGGAGGCCTGGTCTCCACCGCCGCCGACTACCTGCGCTTCTGCCGCATGCTCCTGGGCGGCGGCGCGCTGGACGGCGTCCGCCTCCTCTCGCGCAAGACGCTGGAGCTCATGACCATGAACCACCTGCCGGAGGGAAAGGACCTGCCTGCCCTCTCCCGCTCGCTCTTCAGCGAGGCCACCTACAACGGCGTCGGGTTCGGGCTGGGCTTTTCGGTCACGCTCGATCCGGCGCGGACGCTCATCCCCGGATCTGCGGGCGAGTTCGCCTGGGGCGGCATGGCCTCGACCGCGTTCTGGGTCGATCCGGCAGAGGACCTGATCGCCATCTTCATGACGCAGCTCATGCCCTCGAGCACGTACCCGATCCGGCGCGAGCTGCGCACGCTCGTCTACTCCGCCCTGGAAGACGGCGCACCGCCGCGAGCGCCCCGGTAAAAGCAATCCAATTGTAAACCAAAGGATGGCGACAGCGGCCTTGCCGCCGCTCCGCGGCCTTCCTAGCTTTCGCCCGGCTGCCTGGGAATGCAACTTTGGAGGTCGGTTGAAACGGGCGATCGCCGCGCTCTTGCTGGTCTTGCCGCCGGCGGCGCGCGCGCAGTTGCTCGGCCGGACCACGGTCGCGGCGGTCGGCGGCGCCAATGCCCTTTCGCCGCCGGCGGCGCGCCACCTGGTGCGAACCGCTTCCGGCACCTATGTGCTCGCGCTGCAGCGCGACCGCGGGGGCGCTCCGTCCGGCCTCGTCCTCTACCAGAGCGCCGACGACGGCCGCACCTGGTCATTGCTGGACACTCTCGACGCCGATCCCGCGGCGCGTCAGACCGCGGACCTGATCGCCGTCGGCGACGACGTCGCGCTGGTGCGTTCGTTCGATGCGCCGTCCATCGCGCCCGACGCGGCGCTCGACCCGGGCCGAAAGGTCTACTTCCAGTGGTGGCGTTCCGACGGTCAGGGAGGCTGGACCGCCGAGCCGCCGGTGGTCGTCTTCGACCCTCCCGCCGGGTCCGCGTACCACCGCGCCGAGCTCGCCATCGACGGGGCGGGCCGCATCTGGGTGCAGGCGTTCCGCCGCGGCCCGGCCGCCTGCGATCCGCTGGGCGAAGCCCGCTGCGCGATGTGCTTCGAAACCGCCAACGGCGACAACTACGCGAACGACGTGGTCGTCGCGGTCAGCGGCGACGGAGGGCTCACGTTCTCGGCGCCGCAGACGCTGGCGCAGACGCTGTGCCGCGCCGGAGGCCGCCTCATCAGCCTGGGAACGCGCCTGCTCCTGCTCTGGAACGACTATTCGGCCAACCAGAACGGCACCGTCATCGCCACGCGCTTTCTCGTTCGCGACGACCTCGACCCGGAGGATTTCTGGAGCGCTCCGCGCGACGCCTTTCCGCGCCTGCCGGCGGACGGCATCTATCACGGCGCCGCCATGAGCGCCGTCGCGGACGGCGAGGGCGGGCTGCACCTCGTCTACAAGGACCAGAACGAGCTGCGGCTGTGGTACCGCCATTTCGACGGCGAACGATTCCACGCTCGCGTGGAAGTGGACGACAGCGCCGGAGACTGGGCGCTCCAGCCTGCATCCTCGCTGGTGGGCGGGGAGCTGTTCATCCTCGACAACCACGTCACGGCGGGCGGCTACCAGACGCGCATGTGGCGGCTTTCCGCCGGCCTGGGACCGGCGGCTGCGACCACGCTCGAGGACGAGAGCGCTTTTTACGGGTATCCGTCGATGCCGGAGACGCTGCCCGGCGACGCCACTTCGATCGCCTGCCTCCATTCCCGCACGCCTGCGCCCGACGTCCCGGGCGCGGAGATCTCCCTGCGGATCGCGCCGGGACCGCCCGGAGTCGAGGTGGCGCTCGCCTCGCCGTCGCTGGAGAGCGACGGGTTTCCCGGGAGCGTCGCGGTCGCGCTGGTGCCGGAGAATGGGTACTCGGGGGAGGTGTCGCTGTCCGTTGCCGGCGCGCCTGCCGGATCCGATGTGGCCTTCGCGCCGGCGGCGGTTTCGCTTCCCGGTACCGCCGCCACGGCGACGCTCACGCTCGAGCCCGGCACCGCGGCGAACGGCGACTATCCGCTGACCTTGACGGCAGCGTTCGCGGGCGGTCAGGTTTCCACTCCATTGACCTGGTCGATCGAGCGGCCTCCGCCCGCGGCCACCTTGTCCACCGACAGATTCCTGCTCGCTGCGGGCACGAGCGCTGACACCGCGGTCCGCCTCCTGCCGCTCGCGTGGTTTGCCGGTCGCATCGGCGTTGCCATCTCAGGGCTTCCTGCCGGAGTCCAGGCGAAGATCGCTCCCTCCGCGGTGCTGCCCGGCGAGCGCGCCATCCTCACGCTCTCCGCCGACGCAAACGCCGCCGACGCATCGGCGGACTGCACCGTCACGCTGACGGCTCCTCCGATGGAGAGCCCGGTCGGCTTTCGGGTGAGTGTCCTTCGTGCGCCGAAGGCCGCGCTGACGAGCCCCGCGGACGGCGCGCTGGTCTCCGGATCGGTCGCCGTGGAGATCGCCGGCGAGGTGAGCGCGCTGACCACGACCGCGAGCGTGGAGCTGCTGGTCGACGGACGTAGCGTCGCCAGGGCGGCGACCGCGCCGGCACGGTTCACCTGGGACACGACTGCGGTCAGCGACGGAACGCACCGGCTTTCGCCGCGGGTCACCGACGCCGCAGGCGGGGTCGCGGAAGGTGCGCCCGTCGTGGTGACGGTGGACAACGCGGTGGTCAGCGACGCGGGAACCGCGGCGGGGTCCGCCGATGCAGGCGCGGCACCCGGCGTCGCGGCGTCCGGCGGCTGCTCGAGCGCGGGCGTGGAGCCCTTGGCCACCGTCGCCGCGGCGCTGATGGCCCTCGCCCGCCGCCGCCGGCCGCGGCCGGGCGCCGCGAAGTCGAAGCCGACTCGAGGTGGGTCCTCGTCCTATCGCCAGCAACCGTAATCGTAGTGGCTGATCGAGCTGAGGACGCCATTGATGCTCTGCTGCTCGCAGAGGACGTTCCCATTCGCGTCGGCCACGGCGGTCCATCGCGAGAGCTCGTTGCCTGAAGCGTCTGTCACGATCCGCGCGACCAGGTTCCCGGAATCGTCGTACCGGAATTCGGTGTGTTGGCCCGGGCGGTCGGTCCAGGTGCAGTCGCTGACCCAGTGGTTGTCGCCCGCGGGGTCGCTGATCACGCAAGTTCCGTCGCTGCGCGTGGAATCGATCCGCAAGAGCCGCGGCTCGCGTCCGCTCGCTGCGTCGATGGCCTCGTAGACGTACGTCTCGACGGTCCGCGTTCCGTCCAGCAGCGGCTCGCCCTGCCAGTCCGAATAGTGGCCGGACTCGATGCGGCGCTCGATGAGCCGTCCGCCGTCATAAGAACTCTCGACGTGGTCGCGGCCGGTGCCGTAGCCGCTGCGGAACGACGCCGTGTCCTCGACCAGAACCCGGCCCGCGTCGTCGAACTGGCGGCTTCCGTCGAACGCAAACCATTGATCGCTGCCCTTGAAGGTCTCCAATGCGACGGCGCCATTGGGATGAAAGGTGACCTGTCCGTCGAAGCCTCCACCGAGGACGGGCCTTCTCTGTCGCGTCTGGATGGATTTGCCCAATGCGTCGACGACGAAATCGTCCCGCTCGATGACATCCACCGGCGGCGGCGGCCCCGGGATCTCGCCGAGATGGGTGGTTCCGATTCTCTGCGTCGAGAACGCGCGGTCTCCGTACCAGTAGTCGGTCCGTGCCCAACTGGTGGACCCGTATTCCGTATGAGGCTGCGAAAATGCCCAGGAACGCTTCGTGATGCGCTGCAGCCGGCCATCCATGTCGTAGCTGTTCTCGAGTTCGGTCCTCCCGTATGCGGACTCGTTGGGGATGCTCGCCCATTCCTCGCGCTGCTCCGTCGCGAGACGGCCATCCGCGTACGTATCGCGCACGGAGAACACGGTGGATGCCAGGTCGCCTTCGACGCCGAGAGTCATACACGGCCCCGGGTGGTGTCCTGGCGGCGCCGGGGTCACCGACGCTGCGTCGCACGACGCGGCCACCTGCGGCGTCGGCGGAGCCGTGGTGAGGAGCGACAGATCGCCGGGATCCGGCGGATCGGTGGGAAAAGACGGTGCCGGAGGGCCCGCCGGACCGCCGTCCAGACCGGCTGAGACGGTTCCTGCATCCGGCGGCAAGAGGACGGCGGCATCGGGCGGGTCGGCCGGCGGCGCCGGCGTACCCGATGCCTCGGCGGGCTTGCCGGAGCCGATAGCCCCCCGTCCGCAGGAAAATGCACAAACGCACGCGAGCAAGAGTTCGACGCGCACCATGCTCCGGGAATCAGCAACGCGCGTGCCAGCGCCTCCGGCCGCAGGGCACGCGGCCGGGACCCTGCCGAACTCCCTACGCCGCGGGCCGGTAGCTCTCGACGGCGATCACCTGCGTGCCGGCGGCCTGATCCCCCAGGCGCCGCCCGCCCTCCGCGGCCACGGCGACGACCGGCTCGACGAACCACCCGAGGTACGGGATCATGTTCGTCACTCCCAGGACCAGGGATCGCAGGGCCGATTGCGACCGGTTGCAGGGCGCGTTCGTGGGCAGGTGCACGACCATCAGCCCGAGCTTCCTCTTTCCGATGCTCTGTCCGCGGCCCTGGCCGTCCTTGACGAATCCGTACCAGGCGCCCCACGCCAGCGCGGGCGCGCCCGCCAGGAACCCCACCGCGACGGAGATTCCCCAGGACGCCGCGGCGGCCGCGACGGCGACCAGCGCAGCGGCGACGCCGAGCGGCGCGCAGGCGATGGCCGCGTCCAGGAGTGAGGCGAGAAAACGGCGGTCGAGCGGTGCTTTCGGGTAGGCCGTGGTCATGATGGAATCCTCCTCGCTCCGCGATGTGCGGAGCTGGATGGAAACCAACCATGGAGACGCGCCTCGGGTTGATCCGTCAGCTGCCCGAT
>DATDMU010000158.1:0-10226 GCA_036518615.1 Myxococcales bacterium | reverse complement strand
CGCAGGTGGAAGAGGAAGGGGATCACCGATTCCAGCACCGCGAGCCCCGCGCACACCGCGAGGATGAGCAGGTTGCGCAGCCTCACGGTCCGCTCCCCGGAGTTCCCCTGCCGGCGGCGACGTCCTGCGGCAGGGCGATCCGCTCGCCCTCCAGCACCACCTCCACCTCGTCGAGGCGGGAGAAGTCCACCGCCGGCACCACCTCCGCGTCGAGGAAGAGCCCGTGCGCCTTCTTGGCCACGCTGGTGACGTGACCGACGCGAAGGCCCTGCGGGAACGAGCCCGGGCCGCCGGCGGTGATGAGCACGTCGCCTTCCGCCAGATCGTCGGTCCTGAGCGCGTAGGTGAGCTTGCAGCGGGTGATGTCGCCGGTGCCCTTCACGGTGCTGCGGCTGCGGGTGCGCTGGGAGATGGCGGGGACCGCGCTCAGGGGGCTGACGATGAGCTGCACGTCGGCATAGCTGGCGGTGAGCTGGGAGACGATGCCCACCACTCCGTCGGGCGAGATCACCGGCGCGCCCTTCACCACCCCGTCCTCGCTGCCGCGGGCGATGCGCAGCGTGTGCGAATGGGGCGAGGCGCCCACCGCCACCACCCTGGCGACGAGCAGGCGGGTAGGCAGTTGCTTGTCGACGAAGTCGAGCAGCCGGCGCAGGCGGCCGTTCTCCAGCCGCACCTCGGCCGCCTGCTGCTCGATGCTCCTCGCGCGGAGGTTGTCGCGGCGGAGCTGCAGGTTGTCCTCGCGCACGTTCCGCAGCGCGACGTAGCCCTGCCAGGCGTCCACCACCGCGAATGCCGCCACGGTGATGGCCTTCTCCACCGGAGCGCTCACGGCGATGACGAAGCGGTCCACGGGGTTCAGCTCGCGCCCCTTCTTCGCCTTGACGAAGAAGACGGCGAAAGGGACCGCCAGCAGGGCGACCACGAAGATGGGTTCGCGAAAGCGCTTGAGAATTGATCCCACGTCAGGCTTGGAACCGCAGGAAGACCCCCGTCTCTTCCCGGTTTTTCCGCTTGCATCTGAAGCCCGGCTTCCCTAGGGTGTCAAGCTTTCCAAGCGGCCGTGGGGACGGCGATCAATCGCCGGCCGGCGCGTCCCGACACTGGAGTGGCAGCGGCGATGCTCGACGTCATGCGCTCGAACGCGAAGTCCTCGCTGATCGTGCTGATCTTCGGCGCGATCATCGTCACCTTCATCTTCTCCTTCGGCCGCGGGTCGTCGGGGTTTCGCACCCGCACCCCCGAGACCTGGGCGGCGCGCGTCAACGGCGAGATGGTGACCGCCAGCGACTTCACCCAGGCCTACACCAGCCGCTTCCGTCAGATGTCGCAGGTGCGTGGAGGGAAATACACCACCGACAACGCCAAACAGGACAACCTCAAGCAGGAGACGCTCAAGAACCTGGTCGATCAGGAGCTGATCGCGCAGCAGGCGGACGACCTGGGCATCCAGGTGAGCGACGACGAGGTGGCCGACGCCATCGCCAAGAACCCCAACTTCCAGCAGGAGGGGAAGTTCGACTTCGACTACTACAAGCGCCTGGTCGAGAACGGCTACGGGATGAGCATCAAGCGGTTCGAGGAGGCGTACCGGCGCGACCTGCTCCGCGGCAAGGTGATCCAGGCCGCCATCGCCGGCGCGCAGGTCTCCGACGACGAGGTGAAGGCCGCCTGGCAGGCCCAGCACGAGGGCGCCGCCATCACCTACGTGCGCTTCAACGCCTTCATGTTCCGCGACAAGGCGACCGCCAGCGACGCCGAGGCGGAGGAGTTCGCCAAGGCGCACGGCGACGAGATCGCGAAGAAGTACGAAGAGGAGAAGGCCACCCGCTACACGCAGCCCGCCGCGGTGAAGGTGCGCGCCATCAGCGTTCCCGTGCCCCCCAACGCCAGCGCCGAGCAGGAGAAGGCCGCGCGGGAGAAGATCGACGCCGCCGCCGCCGAGGTGAAGGGCGGCAAGGACTTCGCCGAGGTGGCCAAGGCGCGCAGCGAGGACGCCGCCACCAAGGCGAACGGCGGCGAGCTGGGCTTCGTCGCCCGCGGCCAGTCGCCCTACGGCAGGACCCTGGAGGACGAGGCGCAGAAGCTCAAGCCGGGGCAGGTGAGCCAGGTCTTCAAGGACCGCTCCGGCTTCCACCTGCTCAAGGCGGAAGAAGAGCGACCCGCCCGCCAGCAGACGCTCGACGAGGTGCGCAAGCAGGTGGCGCTGGAGATGGTGAAGGGGCAGAAGGCGAAGGAGCTGGCGAAGCAGAAGGCGGAGGAGACGCTGGCGCAGCTGCGCTCGGGCAAGGAGCTGAAGGACCTCTTCCCGCAGAAGAAGACCGAGCCGGGCCAGTTCGACTTCTCCTCCTTCACCACGCCGCAGACTTCCGAGACCGACACCTTCCATCCCATGGGCGGGTACATCCCGGGCATCGGCCAGGCGCCGAAGCTGTCCGAGGCGGTGTTCGCCCAGACGAAGGCCGGCGCCCTGCCCCAGGCGCCGGTGGACGAAGGCGACACCTGGTACGTCTTCCGGATCAAGTCGCGCGAGCGCGCCGACACCTCGAAGATGGAGCCGGCGGAGCTGACCTCGTTGCGCGAGCGGCTCACCAGCCAGAAGCAGCAGGAGCTGTACGTGAAGTGGGTGGAGAACCTGCGCAGCAAGGCGAAGATCGTCGAGAACCAGCTGGTGCTCTCGTACGAGCAGGGCCCCGCCGGCGAAGCCCTCGCCCCGGACGATTTCTGATGCCTGACGCCGCCGCACTCGCCTCGGTCACCGTCAAGGACGTCGAGGGAAACGACGTGCGGCTGGGAGATCTGTGGCGCGACAGGCCGGCGGTGCTGGTCTTCGTGCGGCACTATGGTTGAGCGCTCTGCCGCGAGGAAGCAGCCGAGTTGCGGCCGCACGCAGGGGAGTTCGAGAAGGCCGGCGCGACGCTGGCGGTGATCGGGAACGGCCTGCCTGCGATGGCGAAGTCCTGGGCGAGGCACAACGACTTTCCCTCCACGGTGGCGGTGCTCACCGATCCTGGGCGCAAGTCGTACGACGCGGCCGGCCTCAAGCGCTCCTTCGCCGCGACCCTCAGTCCGACGAGCGCGGTCAACTTCGTCCGGGCGGTGCGCCGCGGCTTCCGCCAGGGCCGCATCCTCGGCGACGCCTGGCAGCAGGGCGGAGCGCTGGTGGTCCGGCCGGGCGGCGAGGTGGTCTTCCGGCACGTCTCTTCCGCACCCGGCGACCATGCGAGCGCTTCCACGCTGCTCGCCGCGCTCGGCGCACCCGCCTGAGCATCTTGATTCGAGGCCGGGCATCCAGTACATCGGTGTCTCAAGAAATGAATCGAGATTCACATTCTGAACCTCGCCTCCGGGAGAGGCTCCGCGGCGAGACGGCCCGCGCCATCGCCGACGCGGCGGAGCAGGTCTTCGCCGCCCATGGAGTGCGCGACGCGCGCATGGAGGAGATCGCCGCCCGCGCCGGCGTCGCGGTGGGCACCGTCTACAACCATTTCCACGACCGCTCCGCGCTCCTCGCCGGCCTGGTCGAGCGCCGCAGGCAGGAGCTCGCGCAAAAGCTCGACGCCGCCTTCGCCGAGGTGAAGGGCGAGCCGTTCGCCGTGCAGCTGCGCAGCTTCTCCCGCACGGTGTTCGAGCACTTCGAGACCCACGCAGCCTTCCTGTCGATCATGCTGGAGAGCGACAGCGCCCACGCCCGGGAGCCGAGCCCCGCCATGCTGGAGCTGCGCAGGCGGGTGGACGGCCTGGTGGAGCGGGGGATCCAGCAGCGCGCCTTGCGGCGGGCGGGCCGCGAGCTGTGGCCCACCATGCTCTTCAGCGCGGTCCGCGGCGTCCTCGTCCACGAGCTGCGCAATCCCGGCAAGCTCGCGCTGGCGGAGCGCGCCGACGCGGTCTGCGACTTCTTCCTGCGCGGGGCGGCGGTCTGATGTCCACGCTCGCGCTCCCCTCGCCGCTGGCGCTCGCCCACCCTTCCGCCGCCCGCAAGCCGGTCAACAAGTGGCTGGTCACCGTCTCGGTCAGCTTCGGCACCCTGATGGGCGCCATCGATGCCTCCATCGTCAACGTCGCCCTCACCCACATCCGCGGAACGGTGGGCGCCACGCTGGAGGAGATCACCTGGATCTCCACCGGCTTCGTGGTCGCGACCGTGCTGGTGATGCCGCTGACCGCGTTCCTCGGCAGGCTGGTCGGGCAGAAGCGCCTCTACATCGCCTCGCTGGCGGTGTTCCTGATCGGCAGCGCGCTGTGCGGCATGGCCCGCTCGCTCTGGACGCTGGTCTTCTTCCGCGTCATCCAGGGCCTCGGCGCGGGCGCGCTCCAGCCCACCGAGCAGGCCATCCTCCGCCAGACCTTCCCGCCCAGGGAGCAGGGAATGGCCATGGCGCTCTTCGGCATGGCGGTCATGCTGGGCCCGGCCTTCGGCCCCACCCTGGGCGGGATCATCGTCGACAACGCCAACTGGCCGTGGATCTTCTACATCAACCTGCCCGTCGGCCTGCTCGGGCTCTTCATGGTCTGGCGCTTCGTCCACGAGCCCGAGGACATCCGCGCCGCCAACCTCGCCGCGGCCGCGGAGCAGAAGAAGCACGTGGACTGGCAGGGCATCGCGCTGCTCTCGGTGGGCCTCTCCACCCTGCAGTACCTGCTCGAGGAAGGCGACCGCGACTCCTGGTTCGAGTCGAAGCTGATCACCGCCTGCGCCATCGTCGCCGCCATCGCGCTGGTGGCCTTCGTGCTGCGCGAACTGTCCGCCCGCGTCCCGGCGGTGAACCTTTCGCTCTTCAGGGATCCGGTCTTCGCCTCCGGCACGCTGATCGGCTCGGTGATGTTCGCCATGCTGATGGCGAACATGTTCCTCCTGCCCGTCTTCATGCAGGAGATGCTCGGCTTCACCGCCACCCAGAGCGGCCTCAACATGATGCCGCGCACGCTGGTGATGATCGCGGTCACGCCGCTGGTGGGCCGCATCTACAACAAGGTCTCGCCGCGCCTGCTGGTGGGCATCGGGGTGGTCGCCTTCAGCATCGGGGCGTACCAGATGAGCCACTTCACGCTGGAGACCGGCACCGCGCAGATCGTCTCGTCGCTGGTCTGGCAGGGCATCGGGTTCTCGCTGCTCTTCGTGCCGCTCACCACGGTGGCGCTCTCGCGCATCGAGCGCAGCAAGCTCACCGACGCCACCGGCCTCAACTCGCTGCTCCGCCAGATCGGCGGGTCTGTGGGGCTGGCCATCTTCGCCACCCTGCTCAACCGCAACGCCACCCGCGCCCGCGCCAGCATCGGCGCCCACCTGTCCGGCACCAGCCCCGACGCCCTGCTGCGGCTGCAGCAGATCCAGCAGGCGCTGGTGGGCCGCGGGCTCGACCCCGCCAGCGCGCAGGCCGCCGCTCCCGCCGCGCTGGCCGGCCAGGTGGCGCAGCAGGCGATGGTGCTCTCGTTCGAGAAGATGTTCCTCCTCGCAGGAATCTGTTTCATGGCCATCCTTCCCCTCCTGCTCTTCCTCAAGGTGGACCGCAGCGCCGAGGCGGGGATGGAGAAGGCCGAAGTGCATCTGGAGATGTGAAGAACATGGAACCCGCAAAGCAGCAGCAGGAACCCCGGCAGGAATCCCATGACAACGTCCGCGTGGTGGCCCCCGCGAGGACGCGGCCGCGCAAGCGATGGCTCATCCTCGGCCTCGTCTCGCTGGCGGTCCTGCTCGGCATCGGCGGCTACGCCTGGGCCACGCACGGCAAGGAGAGCACCGACGACGCGCAGGTGGAGGCGGACGTGGTGCCGCTCTCGACGCGGGTGGCAGGACAGGTCAAGCGGGTGGCCGCGCAGGACAACGCGCACGTGAAGAAGGGCGACCTGATCCTCGAGCTGGACGACGCCGACTACGCCGCGCGGGCGCAGCAGGCCCAGGCCGAAGTGGACACCGCCGCCGCCCAGGCCGCAGCCGCGGATGCGCAGGCCCAGGTGGCGGCGGCGGGCGCTCGCGGCGGCTTCACCAGCGCGCGCGCCGGAGTGTCCGGCAGCTCGGCGGAGGTGGCCACGGCGCGGGCCGGCCTCGTGCGCGCGCAGGCCGAGGAACACAAGGCTGCGCTGGAGCTTTCGCGCAGCAAGGAGCTGCGCGCCGCCAACGTGGTGCCGCAGCAGAAGCTCGACGAGGACCAGGCGGCTCATGACGTCGCCCGCGCCGCGCTCGCCCAGGCGCAGGCGGCTCTCGACGCCGCGCAGAGCCGCATCGGCGAGGCGCGCGGCCGGCTGTCCCAGAGCTCGCCGGTGGAGGCGGCGGTGGCGGCGGCGCAGGCCAACGCGCGTCTCGCCCACGCCCGGCAGAAGAGCGCGGAGGCGGCGCTGGCGCTGGCGCGGCTGCAGCTCTCCTACACGAAGCTGTATGCGCAGGAGGACGGCCAGGTGACGCGGCTCACGGCGCGCGAAGGGCAGATGGTGCAGCCCGGACAGCCGCTCGCGGAGCTGGTGCCGGACCGGACCTACGTCGTCGCCAACTTCAAGGAGACGCAGATCGGCGAGATGAAGGCCGGACAGCGCGTGGAGATCGAGATCGACGCGTTCCCGGGCAAGAAGCTGGAGGGCAAGGTGGAGAGCCTGGCGGGCGGCACCGGCTCGCGCTTCTCGCTCCTGCCGCCCGATAACGCCTCGGGCAACTTCGTCAAGGTGGTCCAGCGGGTGCCGGTCCGCATCGCCTGGGTCGACGTGCCCGCGGGCGTGACGCTGCGGCCCGGCCTCTCCGCCGACGTGACCGTGCGGGTGCAGTGACCGGCGCCGCGGGGTCCCGCGCGCGGCACAGGGCCGCACATCCGCCGCTTTAACTGCGCGCGAGCGCAGGGCGTCTGCCCTCCACATCCAGGAGGGTTCATGTCTTCGACGAAGAGGATCGCCGCGTTCGC
Organism: Myxococcales bacterium; assembly: GCA_036518615.1. Taxonomy (GTDB): domain Bacteria; phylum Myxococcota; class Myxococcia; order Myxococcales; family 40CM-4-68-19; genus 40CM-4-68-19. The sequence continues at coordinate 3,336 of DATDMU010000158.1, read as the reverse complement.
CGCGGCAGCGCTGGCGGCGGCGTGCGGCGGCAACCAGCAGAAGGCGCCGCCGGCGGTGGTCTCGGCGGTGACGCCGGCCACCGGTACGGTGGGCACCATCGTCACCATCGACGGGCCGGCGTTCGCGCAGTCCGGCTCGGGCGCCAGCGCGGTCAACCCCGAGGTGACCTTCAAGCCGTCTTCGGGTGGAGCCGCGGTCGCGGCGACGGTGCTTTCGTACTCCCCCACCAGCCTCGACGTGGTCGTCCCCGACATGGGCGCCGCCCTCGCGGCGGCCGGCACCGCCCTCGACGTGACCGTGACCAACCCGGGGGCCCGGCCCGCCACCTCGGCGCGCGCGTTCACCATGACCGCGCCGGCGGTCAACGACGTCAACGGCGGCCGCGCCGGGAGCGGAACCGCGAACAGCGTCTTCATCCTCGACGGCCACGCCTTCGGCGACCTCTCCGCGGCGCCCGCCGCCGGATACTCGGTGGACTTCCGCGACGCGTCCAGCAACGCGGTGGTCGCGTCGGCCGCGGTGAACTACGCCGGCTCCGACTGGCAGGACATCCTCATCGTCGGCACCGTGCCGGGCACGCTCGCGGCGGGGACCGCCTACGGCCTGACCGTCACCACGCCGTCCGGCACCAGCGCGCCGGTCAGCTTCCTCGTCACCGCCGCCGTGAGCTTCAGTCCCTCCACCATCCAGTGGAGCGCCACCTCCAGCCTGCCCGCGGCCCAGCAGGGCTTTCCGGTGGCGCTGCTCCCGGTGGGCTCGACGAGCTTCCTCTACGCGCTGGGCGGCAACACCGCTTCCAGCTCGACCGCGGGCGGCAAGGCCGCCAACGTGGACTCGGTCTCCTTCAACCAGGTGGACGCCGCCACCGGCGCGCTGGCCAACGCCTCCTGGACCGCGACCGCGCCGCTGCCCGACAAGCGCGGCTTCGCCGCGGGGGTGGCAGCGAGCCCCTTCAACTCCCTCGTCGCCGGCAACGGCGCCCTCTACGTGCTGGGCGGCCTCGACGGAACCGGCGCCGCCACCGACACCGTCTACTTTGCGCCCATCGCCGCCGACGGAACGGTGGCCCCCGCGGGCACGCCGGGCGCGTGGAGCAGCACCACGCCCCTGCCGCAGAAGCTCTTCGCCGCCAGCGCGGTGATCTTCCACGGGCGCATCTACCTCGCGGGCGGCAACGACGCGACCGGCACGCCCGTCTCCAGGGTCTACTCGGCGAAGATCGCCGCGGACGGCACCCTCGGGCCGTGGCAGACCCTGCCCGACCTGCCCGCGGCGGTCGCATACCACCAGCTGGTCAGCTCCGGCGCGTTCCTCTACGTCCTCGGCGGCACCACCGCGGCCGTGGATCCGGTGACCAACGCGCAGAGCGCAGCCACGCAGGGCGCCGTCTACGCGAACGCGATCAACATCCGCTCCGGCAGCCTCTCCGGGCTGACCTGGAACACCAACGCGGCGTCGATGGGCAAGGCGCGGGAGAAGTTCAGCGCGGTGGCGGCGGGCAGCTACCTGCTCGTCTCGGGCGGCCTCTACAGCGGCGCGTCCACCGGCTCCAGCGAGCAGTCGTACGCGGCCATCAACTCCGACGGCTCCATCGGAAGCTTCAACGGCGCGACCGGCAGCCACACCGTGTCGAGCGCGACCTCGGGCTATGACTTCTTCAACCACGCGGCGACGCTGTTCGTGGACGGCTCGGGCAATCCGCACGTGCTGGTGGTGGGCGGCGCGGATACCGGCACCGGCGTGCCGCGCGCGGGCGTCTGGTACCAGCACTGAGCGGGCGGAGGCCGGCTTGCCGTCACGCCGGCCTCCACCCCCGTCCGGCAGGCCGCTCGAGCGCTGCGCCTCCCGGACCCTGCTACAGCTTGCGGAGGAACTCCTCGCCCAGCTCACGCGACCTTCGCGTCGCCGCCTCGACGGCGTTCATCAGCACGTTGCGCAGGCCGCCCGCCTCCAGCGTGTGCAGGCCGGCGATGGCGGTGCCGCCCGGGCTGGTCACGCCGTCCTTGAGCATGCCGGGATGCTGGCCGCTCTCGATGAGCAGCTTGGCGCTGCCGAGCACGGTCTGGGCCGCGAGCTGCATGGAGGCGCGGCGGGAGAGGCCCACCTTCACCCCCGCGTCCGCGAGCGCCTCGATGATGAGGAAGATGTACGCCGGACCGCTTCCGGAGAGGCCGGTCACCGCGTCGAGCTGCGCCTCCTCCAGCAGTACGGTCTGGCCCACGCTGTCGAAGATGGTGCGCGCGGTGGCGAGGTCGGCCTCGGTGGCGTGCTCGCCCAGCGCCAGCGCGGTGGCGCCGGCCCCCACGGTGGCGGGGGTATTGGGCATGGCGCGCACGATGCGCATGGCGGAGTGCAGCCGCCGCTCGATGGCGGCGATGGGGACGCCGGCGGCCACGCTGACGATCAGCTTCTCGCGCGAGATGTCGGGAGAGATGCCGCGCAGCACCTGGTCGAGGATCTGCGGCTTCACGCAGAGCACCACCACGTCGCTCTCCCGCGCCACCTCCGCGTTGCTGCCGCCGCGGACGCCGTAGGTCTTGACCAGCTCCTGCACGCGCTCGGGGCGCCGCGCGCTCACCATGATCTGCTCGGGGCGCGCCGCTCCGGTCTTGAGCAGGCCCTTGAAGAGCGCCTCCCCCATGTTGCCGGCGCCGATGAATCCCAGCCTCTTGTCGGTGGCCATGGCTCCGAAGTAGCACAACCGTCCTGTTTCGAGGCGCCCATTCCCGGCCCCCCCACCCAGATCGCTCCGAGTCTCAAAAAAAATAAGTCTTTTTTTTCGATCCGCGAGGAGTCGGTGGGGGAGTGGAGCGGCGCCCGAGGTCCGCCCGCCGCGCTGGGCGATCAGCCGATGATGAAGGTTTCGTGGATGAGCTTGCCTTCTGCGAAGCGGCGCAGGTTGAAGCGCTCGAAGATTTCGTCGGGCGCGCCGCCCATCCAGGCCGCCATGCGCCGCCCCACCGCGGGAGCCATCATGAAGCCGTGGCCCACGAACCCGCTCATCTGCAACAGGCCGGCGACTCCGGGCGTCTCGCCCAGCACCGGCGAGTGGTCGGGCGTGACGTCGTAGCAGCCCGCCCATTGCCGCAGGAGCTTCACCGCGCCCACCACCGGCATCAACCCGGTCAGCGCGCGGCCGTAGCGGGTCAAAAAGCGCAGCGACGAGGTCTGGTTCAGGCCAGGCTGCTCGCCAGGGTCGCCCATGCCGCCGACGATCTCCCCCCGCATCGACTGCGAGAAGTACAGGCCGCTGTCCAGCATCGTGACCAGCGGCCCGAGAAACGGCTTGAGCGGCTCGCTGGAGACGATCTCGTGACGATACGGCACGTTCGGGA
>DATDMU010000157.1:0-14239 GCA_036518615.1 Myxococcales bacterium | reverse complement strand
CGCAGCCAGTCGTGCCAGCAGGTGGCGCCGGCCGGCGATCCCTGCTTGGGCGTCTCAGGCGGTTGCGACAATCTCTACGACTGCTTCGACGAGAACCTCAAGGCGGGCGTGATCGCCACCACCACCACCACCACCAACCGCGACACAGGCGAGATCCTCGACACCGACACCGAGTTCAACGGCGCGCCGCATTCGGACGGCTCGCGCTTCATCTTCACCGCCATCGACGGTCCGAAGTGCGCCGGCCCCACCGATACCGGCTGCGTGCAGTTCGACATCCAGAACACCATGACGCACGAGGCGGGGCACACGCTGGGGCTCGACCACGTGATGGACCCGAGCGCGACCATGTTCGCCACCGCCCCGCTCGGCGAGACTTCCAAGCGCACGCTCGGGCAGGACGACATCAACGGCATCTGCGCCATCTACCCGAAGGGCGGAGCCGGCGCGGGCGGCTGCGGCTGCTCGCAGTCTCAGACCGGCCCGGGCGCGGCGCTCTGCGCGCTATTGCTCCTGCTCCAGATCAGCCGGCGGTCGAGGAGAAAGCCCCAGCTCGCGATGAGCAGCAGCGTTCCGACTGCCAGCGCCGCGCGCTTCCAGGGCAAGAGCGAGAACTGAAACCAGAGCAAGAGGAAGCTCGCCGTCACCGCAAGCACCAGCGTCGCCGCGAGCCAGGAGATCTCGCGCCGGGAAAGCTCCACCCCGTGCTTCCGCTGCTGGGCGCGGGTGATCTCCGGCGCCGGCGGATAGCCCCACTCCGGTCCCTTCAGCCAGACCCGCAGCCTGTCCAGGCCGCGCAGCTCGCGCATGCGCCGGGCCAGCGCGACGAAGTAGTGCACCTGCGCCCACATCGGGTCGAAGCTGCCCAGCGGCTTGACCAGGCCATACACCGGCTGCTCGCGCTCCTCCTCGAAGGTGCCGAAGAGCCGGTCCCAGATGCAGAGGGTTGCGGCGTAGTTCTTGTCCAGGTAGCGCGGATTGATGGCGTGGTGCACGCGGTGCTGCGAAGGCGTGTTGAAGACGCGCTCGAAGAAGCCGAGCTTGCCGATCAGCTCGGTGTGGATCCAGAACTGGTAGAGGGTGGAGAGCGAGTCCACCACCAGGAAGGTGACCGGCGGAATGCCGAGGAGCGCGAGCGGCAGGTGGAAGGGCCAGATGGTCCACACCGAGAACACCGCCTGCCGCAGCGCCACCGCGAGGTTGTAGTCCTCGCTCTGGTGATGCACCACGTGCACCGCCCAGAGGAAGTTCACCTCGTGCGAGAGCCGGTGCCACCAGTAGTAGACGAAATCCACCGCGAAGAAGGCGATGATCCACGGCCAGGGCGAGCCGTCGCGGAAGCTGAAGAGCCGGTGCTGGTAGAGCCAGACGTAGCCCGCGGTGAGCGCGGCGATCTGGAAGACCAGCAGGATTTGCTGCGTCATCCCGCACGACAGGTCCACCAGCGCATCGGCGAACCGGTACAGCTTCACGCCCCTGCGCCGCGCCGCCCACAGCTCCACGCCGATGAGGAGGAAGAAGAAGGGGATGGCCAGGGCGATGAGGTTCGGCATCTGCTCGACGATTCTACTGCCTTGCCCGGCCGCCTCGCATCGGGAACCACACGGAGCTATTCGGGCGAGTCGTCTTCCAGGTCCAGATCCTCGTCGTCGTCGGGCTCGGTGAGCGGCGCGGGGGCCACGCCTGCGGGCGCCGGCACCTTCTTTGCCGTGAGCCGCCGGTCCTCCTCGCGCGCCTCCACTCCGAGCTGGCCCTGGGCGTCCACCTCGAAGGTCACCATCACCTGCGCTTCTCCCGCGGGGGCGGGGGCGATGCCGTCGATCTCCCACCACGCATCGCTGTGCAGCGCGGCCGCGGTGCGCCCTGCTCCCCGCAGGACGTGGACGAAGAGGCGGCTCTCGCCGTCCTTCGCGGTGGTGAAGCTCTCGGTTGCGCTGGTGGGAATCTCGCTGCCCTGGCTGAAGAGCTGCGAGGCGGAGCCTCCGGGCTGCTCGACGGAGATGGCCTCGCCCAGCGACGGCGGACGCGCCTGCTTCTTGCAGCTCGCGAGCACGAGCGCGAGGAGCAGGGCGCGCTTCATGGATGGAGCGCCTCCGAGAGCGACTCCGCGAGCAGGCGCAGCGCCTCGTCCACCTGCGACTTGTTCACCACCATGGGCGGCGCGATGCGCAGCGCATTGCCGTAGAGCCCGCCCTTGCCGATGAGCAGGCCGCGCTTTCTCGTGGCCTCCATCAGGCGGTTCGTGCCCTGCGGGTCCGGCTCCTTGCTGGTCCGATCCTTGACCAGCTCCACGCCCTGCATGAGCCCCATGCCGCGCACGTCGCCGATGCCGGGGAAGCGCTCCTGCAACGACATCAGCCCCTCGCGCAGCGCCTGGCCCATCATCTGCGTGTTGAAGAGGAGCTTCTCCTCCTCGATGACCGAGAGCGTGGCGGAGGCGGCCGCCATGCTGATGGGGCTGGCGCCGAAGGTGGAGATGTTGGCGAACTGGCCCTTGTCCGCCACCTGGGCGCGGGCCATGGTGAGGCCGATGGGCTGGCCGTTCGCCATGCCCTTTGCGCTGGTGAGGATGTCCGGCTCGACGCCGTACTGCTGCACGCCCCACCACTTGCCGCCGGTGCGTCCCCAGGCGGTCTGCACCTCGTCGGCGATGAAGAGCCCGCCGTGGTTGCGCGCGATGGGCACGGCGATCTCGAAATACTCCTTCGGCGGCGTGATGAAGCCGCCCACGCCGAGGATGGGCTCGGCCATGAAGGCGGCGATCTCGCCGTCGGTGGTGGTCTCGATCAGCGACTTCAGATCCTTCGCGCAGGCGACGCCGCAGTCGGGGTACTTGAGCCCGAAGTCGCAGCGGTAGCAGTAGGGCGCGTGGGCGAAGCGGATGCCCGGCACTTCGCTCTGCGTGCGCGGCCGGTAGTGCTTGTTGCCCATCATGCTCAGGGCCAGGGTCCCGCGGCCCGCGTAGTTGTGGCGCAGCACCACCAGCTCGTGGCGGCCGGTGGCCTCCTTGGCGAGCGTCACCGCCGTCTCGTTGGCCTCGGTGCCGGAGTTGGTGAAGAAGACCTTGGCGGGGTCCTTCATCGGCTTGAGCTGCACGACCTTCGCCGCGAGCTCGAGCTGTGGCACGGTGGGGTAGAGCGTCGAGACGTGCACCAGCTTGCGCTGCTGCGCGATGGCGGCCTCGGTCACCCGCGGATGGCAGTGGCCCACGCTGACGGTGAGGATGCCGCCGAAGAAGTCGAGGTATTCGCGGCCCTCCACGTCCTTGACGAACATGCCCTTGCCCGACTCCAGCACCAGGGGCTCCTGGTAGTAGGTGCCGACGTTGGGGAAGAGCAATTCCTTCTGCTGGCGCCGCAGTGCCGCGCTTCGGGTCTCGTCCATGCCTGAGCCATACCACGGCGGAGGAGGCGCGGAAGGCCCCCGGCACCCGCGGCGCCGCGTCAGCCCGGCGCGACCACGCGCTCGCCGTCGCGGCGGAAGCACCGGGCGCCCTGCAGCAGCACGCCGCCCACCCAGCGGTCCGCGGCCCGGGTGCGGTAGTCGAGGCGCCCTTCGAGGCAGTCGGTGCGGGCGGGCTCCTCGAACATGCCCGCATCGTGCAGGGCGGAGACCACGTTGGCGAAGAAGAGATCGGTGATCCAGGGCACCTCTTCGCGGCCCTGCACCCGCGGGAACGACGCCTCCTCCTCGAGGATGGCCCGCTCGGTGCGGGAGAGGCCGCTTTGCATCTCCGGAAGCTCCTCGAGCAGCCTGCGCAGGGCAGGCCCCATCTGTGGCGGCAGGCCGGAGAGATGAAGCGCGGCGATGCCGCGCGGGTCGGGCGCCGAGATCGCGTCCCACGCCTCGCGCGCCTGGGCGCGGTCGTAGCGGCGCCTCTCCTGGAGCAGGCTGGAGAATTCCTTCTGGAACGGCACCGGGTCCTGCGTCACCACCGCGCTCGCATCCACCAGCACCAGATGGTGGAGCAGGGCGAGCTGGCAGGTGAGGTCCGCCTCGAACCAGAGCACCGTCTCGTCGGACGCAGTGAGCAGCGCCCTGTCCCATGCCTCGAGCTGCGCCTGCACCTGCTGCAAGGTCCCGGCGCCATTGGCCGCGAGCCACCGCGCGCGCGCATCGCGGAGCTCCGGCGTGCCGGGCATGCCTCGCACCGGGCCCTGGTCGAGCACGTCCGACCATGCCACCACCTCGCCCGGCAGTCCGGCGGCGCGCAGGACGCCGAGCGCGTGGTCTCCGTTGGCGACGTGGAGCACGCGGGAACGTTATCGCGGAATGGCGGGGATCGGGAGCGCTGCCGGTGGGCCGCCGGGCAGGCGCTCGACTCTCGCACCGGGGAGACCAGACTCCTAGCTTGAGCGGCGGAGGGCTCTCCATGCGCTCGAGCATTCTCTTCGTCGCGGCGGTGTTCGTCCTGGCGTGCGGCACCACCTCGAGCGGCGCGGGCGGTGCCGGCCCATCCGCGGGCGGGAGCCCGCCGCCCGCCAGCGATGCCGGCCCTGGCGGAGTCGATGCGGGGACGGGCGGAGGAATCGATGCCGGCACAGGCGGCGGTGCGGTGGATGCCGGAACCGGTGGCGGCGCCGGAGGTGGCGGCGGCGGCGCGGTGGATGCCGGCACGGGCTCGGGCGGCGGCACCGGCTCGGGCGGCGGAAGCGCCGACGCCGGCTCCGGCAACGCGGATGGCGGGACCGCCGCCTCCGACTGCGACGGCCTGATGCCGGCGGCGCCGGGCGCACCCTCACAGTTCAAGCTGGTCAACCAGGACCTGAACCAGGGCCTCTGCATCGCCGGCGAGACCGACGGCACCGGCCACATCGCGGTCTCCTGGCAGGACTCCTTCCAGCCGCATGACAGCCGCTACACCTTCATCGACCCGGCGACCGCCTCCGCGGTGGGGTCGTTCGGCGGCACCCGGCTCGTGCTCATCGGCCAGGCCAGCGGATTCATGGGCGGCGAGTGCCAGGGCGCGGACTGCTTCCAGGATTACGTGGTGGTGGGCCCCACCGGGAATCGCGTCAACGGAAGCCCGGTCTCCGGGACCAGCAACGGCGTGCAGGCGAACGACCCCACCGGCGGGATGATCCACGCGCGGCTCTCCAGCCAGAACGACCCGACCACCGTGCTGCTCGACGCCATCGACGCCTCCGGGAACGTCCGCTGGACGCGCGCGCTGCCCGAGCCGTTCCGGGCCGCGGAGGCGGGACATGTCGTCGTCGGCGTCGACCGGCAAGGCAACGTGCTCGCGCTCTGGATGACGTCGCTCGGCCGCTTCGGCAATGCCGCCTGGGCCGGAGAATGGTTCGATCACGACGGCAACGCGGGACAGGAGTTCCAGGCGGTGTCCGGCGGCGCCTTCCCCACCTCGCTGTGGGATCGCGTCGGCAGCGGGCTCTTCCTCCTCGGCTTCCCGGCGGGGAGGCGCGCCTGGCTGGGCCAGTTCGAGCCGCTCGCGACGTCGCTTTCCGCTCCGCCTTCGTGGCTGGCGCCGCACCCCGACGTTACGCTCCACATGATCCACGGCGGCGCAGGGTATGCGCGGCTGCCGCTCTGGGGCGTGCGCGGACCCTGCGAGCAGGACATCGACGTCATCTCGCCGTCGGGGCTGCAGTGTGGCACGGTCAGCTTCGTGATCGGCGAAGGCTCGTGCTCCACCGACAACATCACGGTGGGTTACGACGGGACCGTCGTCCAGCAACTCCCCCGCGAGAGGGAGGCGCCGTGCACCGCGGCGGGGCACCAGTGCGACTGCACCTACCGGTTCTGGCCCGGCTTCTTCCGCTGAGCGGAGGACTGTCCGGATCACGGCTGCGGCAGCGTGCCGCACCCGGATGACCGCGACCCGACGCGGGGCGGTCCCCCCAGTTGCGATCCGCCCCCGTTTGCGGGACAGTTTCCTCCGGCACTCGTCCGAAGCCGCTCCTCCCTCGCGTCCCACACCGGAGGGCCGCAATGGCCCGAAAAATCACCGCATCGGCGGCCAAACCATCCGCGCGCTCCGCAGGCGATGCGCGCACCGATCTGATCGCGCGCGCGTCTCGCAACGCAGAAGGCGCCACCAAGCTCCGCTCCGATCCCCTGGCCGACGCGCAGGCCGCCCGCGCCGTCGTCGAGGCCGTGGACGGGCACGCCGCGGAGCTGGCGCGGCGCGGGCTCAACGGCGCGTACTGCGCGGCCGCGCTGCAGCTCGCGCAGGACATCGAGAGCCACCTGCAGGCAGTGCCCGCGGCGGCCGTCACCGCCCGGGGCCGGGCGCCGGAAATGGCCGAGCTCCTGGCCGACGCCGCCAGCACCGCGCTCGCCATCCGCGGCGCCGTGCTGCGCGTGACGCGGGGCGCGGAAGGCCGGCGGCTCGCGCGCGACTTCGGCCTCAGCGAGCCGCTCTCGGCGCGCCAGCCCTCCCACGTGGCGCGCGCCCTGAGCCGCATCCTCGCGGGGCTGGAGCAGCACCCGGAGGTGCGCGCGGATCTCGGCGTGCTGCCCGAGGACGTGCAGACCATGCAGGACCTCGCGAGCGAGATCGAGAAGCTCCCGGAAGGCCGCCCGCAGAACGTGGACGAGCAGGCGCGGCTGCTCGAGGCGCAGGGCGGGCTGCGCGCCTTCTTCGATCTCTTCGCGGCCAAGGCGTCCCTGGCGCTGGCCGCCGATCCCGACGAGCGCGCGCGGCTTCTCGCCCTCATTCCCAGGGCGGAAGAGCGAAGGCACGCGCGGCGGGAACCGACGCTCGCGTCGGGCTAGCTCGCTGCCACCCAGCCTTCCGCGATCCAGCTCTGCAGCGCGGCATGAGCCGTCTCTGCATCGGCGAACGCGCCGCAGATCTCGATGAAGCTCGCGCCGCCGAGCGCCAGCCCGAGGGCGCGCGCCTCGTCCGCGTCGAGCTCGACTTCGTGCACGTCGAACCCCTTGCGCCACACCGCGGTGCGAGAGGCGAGCCGGAGCGCCGGGATGATGCGCACGCGCAGGGTGCGGGCGAACTCCTCCGCCGACGCGGCAGTCGCCTCCGCCTCGAAGAACACCTCCGCGCGCGCCCATTCCAGGGCCGCCAGCTCGCGGACTTCCTCCGGGCAGAAGGCGGCGAAGTGCCGCCCCAGCCGCCCGAGGTCGGGATGCTCCGACGGGTGCGCGCGCACGTAGCGCTCCACCAGCGCGAAGAATGCCTCGTCGCCGAGCTTCGCCGCCGTCTCGGGAAAATCTGCCCGCAGCGCCTCCACCTGGCGGTAGATGAACATGCGCGCGTAGACGCCGAGGCGATCCTCGCCTGCGAGGAAGGAGCGATCCACCTCCTCGCCACAGAGCGCGCCAAAGAACAGCTCCTGGGTGCGGGCGAGGTTCAAGCGGCGGCCCTCCCCAGCTCCTGCGCTTCGATGCTCCGGGCCCGCCCGCTCTCTGCGATCAGCTCCTCCAGCGGAGGAATGCGCTCGTCCCATTCCACCAGCGCCGGCACCCGGCCGAACCGCCGCACCGCAACGCGGTACAAATCCCACACCGCGCCGGGAACCGCGGCATCGTGCGAGTCGAGCAGCCAGCTCCCCTTGTCGCTGTGCCCGGCGAGGTGGAACTGCCCCACGCGCTCGGGAGGAATGCCCTCGAGGTACGCGAGCGGATCGAACCCGTGGTTCTTCGCGCTCACGTAGACGTTGTTCACGTCGAGGAGGATGCCGCAGTCCGCGCCTTCGGCGACGCGGGCCAAGAACTCCCACTCCTCCATCGACGACTCGCGGAAGCGCACGTAGCTGGAGACGTTCTCGAGCAGGATCTGCCGCCCGAGCACGTCCTGGACCTGGCGGACGCGATCGACCACCAGCCGCAGCGCCTCCTCGGTGAAGGGCAGCGGCAACAGATCGTGCGCGTAGCGGCCCTTGTGGCGGCCCCAGCAGAGGTGGTCGGACACGTACGCCGGCTCGATGCGCTTCACCAGCGCGGCAAGGCCGCGGAGCAGGACCGGGTCGAGCGGGTCCACCGATCCCACCGCGAGCGAAACGCCGTGCAGCACCACCGGCATGTCGCGCCGCACCTTCTCCAGCACGGCGTTGGGGCGGCCGCCGGGGGCGAGATGGTTTTCGCTGATCGCCTCCACCCAGTCCAACGGCGGGCGCTCTTCGAGGAAGCGCCCGTAGTGCCTGGGACGGAGCCCGATGCCGTGTCCGAGGTCCTTGCGCGAGAACGCCATCCCGGACCGCCTACATGTGGTGGCCGTTGTCGGCCAGGACCTTGCCGCCCTTGTCGGTGCACTCCTTGGCGGTCTTGACCTCCTTGTAGCTCTGGCCCTTGCAGTCGTTCATGCCCTTGCAGGCGTTGTCGGCGCCGGCGCACTCGCCCTGGCCCTTGCAGTCGTTGATGCCGCCGCACTTCACCACGGTGTTGGTCTTCTTGGTCGTCTTGCCCTTCGCCATGGAGGCGCCGGCCAGGAACATGGAGGCGACGGCGGAGGCGATGGCTGCGTTCTTCACGTTCATTTGGGTTGTTCCTCGTGTAGGGGCAGATGGGGCAGGCGGCAGGAGCCGCCCGGGGGTCGTTCAAGTGTAGCGCGGAGGAATGCCCGGGCGACTTGAAAATACGCTGCATGGCGTGCGTACGTTACGGGCCATGAATGCAGACAGCCTGCAGATGCTCATTCCCATCATCGCGATCCTCGCGACCTTCGGGTTTCCCGTGGCCCTGGTCTTCGTGTGGAAGTGGTTCAAGCTCAAGGACAGGGAGCTGCAGCTGGATTCAGAACTGCGCAGATCGGCCGGAAATGCCCTCGAGTCGCGGGTGCAGCGGCTGGAGTCGATCATCATGGCGCTCGACGCGGACCTGCGGGCGAAGCTGGGCAGCGGCCCCTCCCAGCAGGCGGATCTCCTGGAAGGGCAGCGGCGGGAGATGATGGAGGGGCCCGGCGCCCCGGAGAGCGACCAGCCAGGCGCCCTGCCGGCGCCCAACAAGATCCGCTGATGCCTAGCTTTGCGGCATGAACAGCCTGTTCGTCGCCGCCCTGCTCGTCCTCGCCTCTCCCGATCCCACCCACGAGCAGTCCTCCACGCTCAACAACGCGGCGAACCGCGCGCAGGCGCCCAAGGACGTGAACGAGGACGCGCAGATGGCCAGGGTGCCGGGCGGCAAGGCCACGCCGAAGAAGGACTGGAAGAAGGGCGACGCCCGCGGCAAGCCGCAGAAGCCGAAGGCGAAGAAGTACAAGGTGCCGCCCAAGGTGAAGGAGGAGGGCGCCCGATGATCCGCTGGCTGCTCGCGGCCGCGCTCTCGCTCTCTCCGTTGGCTGCGCTGGCGCAGAACTCCAGCGAGGGGCGCGCCGACGCCCCGCAGCGAGGCTCGTCGCCCACCCCCATGGACGCAAACCACGCCCCGCCCACATCCCAGCGCGGCTCGCGCGGCAGCACCGCGGGAGGCGCCGAGCGCACCGGCACGCCGGGCGCGGGTATCGAGAGCGGAGACGCCAACGGCATGGCCGGCGGCCGCACCGACGAGGGCCCGCGCGGAGGCACCGGCATCCGCGGCACCCTGCGCGGCGATCACACCCGCGCCCGCGCGCGCGCCAACGCGCAGGCGCGCGGGCCCAACCAGAAGGGGTCCTTCGATCGGCCGGCCGAGACGGCGCCGCAGATCGAGCTCAACCCCAAGGTGATGGGCTCGGGGGCGCCGATGGTGCGGGTCGAAGACGAGCCGCAGCCCCAGGGCAGGAACTATTTCGAGGGGCCGCAGCCCGGAGCCGCGGGCGGAATTGCCAGCGGCACCGAAGGAAGTCCTGGCGGCGCCGCCGTGGAGGGAACGGCGGGCAAGGGCGCCGCGATGCAGCCGGACAAGAAGGCCGGAGGCAAGGCGGAAGGCGGGCACGATCCGAAGTAGGTCAATCCGGCGCCGCGCCAACGCGTGAGGGCCAGGGGACACCCTGCGCCCTGCGGGCGGCGAGGGTGTCCCCGTATCGGTGTTACGTCGCGTCGATCAGCTCGGAGAGCTTTTCCGGGTCGAGGACCACCTTGAACTCGCGCGCGCCGTGGCCGATGAGCTGCTTCTCCCAGCCGGAGAGGCGCTGCCGGTAGGCGGTGGGGTTGGCGTTGTCGTGCGCCAGCCGCTTCACGTTCATCGCCAGCACGCTCACGCCCTTGAGCTCGTCGGCCGCCATCTCGCGCTTCACCCCGCGCGGCAGGTCCTCCTCCAGGTCGCTGAACACCACCATGGTGCGGCGGCCGGCGTTGCTCTCGCGCAGGTATTCGGCGCCCAGCATCATGGCGCCGCGGATGTCGGTGTGCGCCGTGTGCACCGGCCGCTTCTGGAACTCCTCCAGGGCGGAGGCGAGGGCGAGCTTCTGCGCATTCGCCCGCGAGGGGCGCACGTCCAGCGTCACGCTCGCCTCGACGTTCTGCTTGCGGTAGCTCTCGTCGTCGATGCGGATGACCACCAGGGTGTCGCCGGGCGTCATCTTCGGAAGCAGCCCCTTGCGGATGACGTCCACCACCTCCGCCTTCTGGTCGGCGTAGGTGCCGGACACGTCCACCAGCGCGACGATGGCGTGGGCGTACTGCGAGCCGCTGGAGCAGGAGCAGAAGAGCGCCGCCAGCGCGAGGGTGGCCCTCCTCATCGGCGCGCCTCCGGGCGAAGCGCCGCGGCGGGCGCGGAGTCGGAGGCGCCGTTGCCGAACATGCGCTCGATCTGCAGCGGGATGACGATGTACACGTCGTAGAGGTGCCGCGCCGCCTCGCAGAGGTAGCGCATGCCGTGGCCGCCGAGTCTGCACAACATGCCCGCGCCGTAGAGCAGGAAGGTCACCGCGGAGAGGACGATGTGGCCGCCCGTCGAGATCATCGTCTCCAGCGGCACCGCCACCATCGCCAGGATCCAGGGCAGGATGAAGCCCAGCACCGCCTGGCCGATGACCGGGATGCGCGAGGAGGCCGTATCGGTCACCGTCGCGGGCGCGCCGGCGAGCGAGGCCTTGAGCGCGTTGGACGAATCCACGATCTGCTCGCGGAGCACGGCCAGCGAAGCCTCGATGCAGGCGAGCAGGAGCAGGCCGCCCACCGCCACGGTGAGGATGATGCGGCGCCGCGAGCGGGGCAGAAGCTCCAGCTTGGGGAAGAAGTTGGTGATGCCCAGCATCTCCATGGCGAAGACGCCGGCCGCCACCTCCATCAGCACGATCACCAGCGCGGCGACGGTGGAGACCGGCATGCCGCCGATCCGGCTGCCCGAGGGCACGAGCTCGCTCATCGGCAGCGCGATGAGGTTGAAGTTCACGAAGGCGCCGCCCATGGCCACCGCCATCACCAGGAGCGAGACCACGAAGAGCTGCGTCGCGCTCCAGCCCAGCGCGCGCACCGCCTTGGCGTCGGCGGCGCGCACCTTCTCGTACTGGGCCATGTACCCGTCGATGCGCTTGGTGGACTCCAGCGCGCCGGTGACCGCCGCGCCCACTTCCACCGCGAGCTTCTTCAGCTCCTTCCACGCCGGCGCCATCGAGCCGAGGAGCTTGTGCTTCTTCGCGGTGGCGTCGCGGAACTCCTGCAGCGCCTTCTTCTCGCCGGCCCCCGCGGACTTGTGGATCTCCTCCAGCACCTTCTTCACCACCCCGTCGCCGCTCTGGGGCATCTTCGCCACCGCGGTCACCGCGTCGCTCCAGCCCGGCGCCACCGGCGCGGCCGTCGCGCACTCCTGGAAGTCGGCGTCCACCTTGGTGAGCACGTCGTCGAGCTTGCGGTGCAGGTCGGGGTAGCGCGCCAGCTCCTTGGCGTACGCGCCCTCGATGCGGTGGAACTCCTTGCCCACCTTGGCCTGCAGGTCTCCCTTGCCCATCTCGACGATCATCTCGCGGTCGCGCTGCGCCACCTGCGCCGCCATGCTGCGGCAGGCCCTGGCGCCCACGCGAAAGGCGCCGCCGAAGAGCCGGCCCACCTCGCGCAGCGCCCGGTGCATGGGAAGGCGCGCCGCGTAGAGGAACACGTTGCTGAGGATGAACAGCGCCAGCAGAGAAGCCGCACGATTTGCCGGCCAGAGGTACAGGTGCTCCATGTCGCGGCCTCCTTGGCCCTATGGAAAACCCGAGCCTAGGAAGGAAGGCGGGGAGGAGCCAAGGCGCGGGGCTGAGGCGAGGTGGTTCAGAGAAGGGGAATCTGCCCCGGCGGGGGCGACGGCGGATCTCCGGCGGCCGCCTCGTACTCGGGCGGCGGGATCTCCAGCACCGCCTGCAGCGGCCCGTGGTCGCTGGTGCCGAACTCGCGGAAGCCGGTGCAGGCGGTGGCCTTCTCGGCCACCGAGGCGCTGGCGAGGACGTAGTCGATGCGCCAGCCGATGTTGCGCTCGCGCAGGTTGCGCCAGGGCGCCCACCAGGTGAAGAGCCGATCGTCGTCGGGGGCGAACTTGCGCGCCAGATCCACCAGCCCGTGCCCGATGATCTTCTCGAAGAGGGCGCGCTCCTGCGGCGTGGTGCCGATCTGGTCCTGCTTGCGCAGCTTGGGATGCACGTCGCGCTCCTCGCGCGCCACGTTCAGGTCGCCGCAGAGCACGAGCCTTGCGCCCTCCGCCTGCGCGCGCGCGGCGAAGCCCTCCAGGCCTTCGAGGAAGCGGATCTTGGCGGGCAGGTCCTTGCCGCCGTTGGGCACGTAGGCGGAGGCGAGGACCAGGTCGCCCAGCCTCGCGGTGACGATGCGCGTCTCGTGATCGAATTCGGGGTGGGTGAAGCGCGGCTGCCCGGGAAAGGTGCGCTTGCGCAGGTGCAGCGAGACGCCGGAGTAGCCCTTGTAGCCGTGCCAGAAGCACCAGTAGTCCAGGTCGCAGAGCGCCTGCGGCACGTGCTCGGGCGAGGCCTTGATCTCCTGCAGGCAGAGCACGTCCGGCTCTTCCCGCTGCACGAACGCCAGCACCTCCGCGGCGCGGGCGCGAATGCCGTTCACGTTCCAGGTCGCGATCTTCACGGCGCGCAGCGTGCCCCAGAAAAACGAAAGGCGGAACCCCGATGGGGTCCCGCCTTCCGGGCGCAGCATGGCCGAGGGGGGAGTCCGGCGACGCTGCGTTGTGGAATGGAAGCTACTTCTGCTCCTCGAATTCCGCATCCACGACGTCGTCCTTCTTCTCGGCGCCCGGTGCCTGACCGCCGGCCTGGCCGGCCGCCCCGGGACCTGCAGCACCAGGGGTGCCCCCCGCGTCGGCACCGGCCGCCTTGTAGGCCTCCTCCGCCATGCGGTGGGACGCCTGCATCAGCGTCTCGGTGGCGCTCTTCACCGCCTCCACGTCGGTGCCGGCCAGCGCGTCGCGGACCGCCTTGACCTTGGCCTCGATGTCGGTGCGCGTGGCCGCCGGGATCTTGTCGCCCAGGTCCTTGAGCGACTTCTCGGTCGCGTAGGCGAGGTTGTCGGCGCGGTTGCGGGCCTCGATCTCCTCGCGCCGCTGCTTGTCCTCGGCCTCGTGCGCCTGCGCCTCCTTGACCGCCTTCTCCACGTCGTCCTTGCTCATGCCGGAGGTGGAGGTGATGGTGATCTTGTTCTCCTTGCCGGTGGCGCGGTCCTTGGCCATGACGTGGACGATGCCGTTCGCGTCGATGTCGAAGGTCACCTCGATCTGCGGCACGCCGCGCGGCGCCGCGGGGATGCCGTCGAGGTGGAAGCGGCCCAGCGTCTTGTTGTCGCGCGCCATGGGGCGCTCGCCCTGGAGCACGTGCACCTCGACGCTGGTCTGACCGTCCGCCGCGGTGGAGAACACCTCCGACTTCTTGGTCGGGATGGTGGTGTTGCGCGGGATCAGCGGCGTGGCCACTCCGCCCAGCGTCTCGATGGAGAGCGAGAGCGGCGTCACGTCCAGCAGCAGGATGTCCTTCACCTCGCCGGTGAGCACGCCGCCCTGGACGGCCGCGCCGATGGCCACCACCTCGTCCGGGTTGACCGAGCGGTTGGGCTCCTTGCCGAAGAAGTCCTTGACGATCTGCTGCAGCTTCGGCACGCGGGTGGCGCCGCCCACCAGGATGACCTCGTCGATCTCCTTGGGGTTCTTCTTCGCGTCGGCGAGGCACTTCCGCGTCGGCTCCAGCGCGCGCTGGAAGAGGTCCTCGCACATCTGCTCGAACTTCGAGCGGGTGAGCTTCTTCACCAGGTGCTTGGGGCCGGTCGCGTCGGCAGTGAGGAAGGGCAGGTTGATCTCCGTCTCCATGGTGCTGGAGAGCTCGATCTTCGCCTTCTCCGCCGCCTCCTTGAGGCGCTGCAGCACCATCTTGTCCTTGCTCACGTCGATGCCGGTCTCGGTCTTGAACTCCTGGATC
>DATDMU010000156.1:0-2668 GCA_036518615.1 Myxococcales bacterium | reverse complement strand
GGCTCGAAGTCCTTGAAGATGATGCGCGCGTCGCGGTAGCGGTCGGGCGAGTCGCTCCAGACGTAGAAGTTCCGCTCCGCGGACCCGGCGGGAGCGCGGCGGGCGCGCTGGAACCAGGGGTGCTGGTCGCTGGTGTGGTTGAGCACCAGCTCGGTGATCACCCGCAGGCCGCGCCGGTGCGCCTCCTCCACGAAGAGGCGGAAATCGTCGAGGGTGCCCACGTCCGGGTGGACGTCGGTGTAGTCGGAGATGTCGTAGCCGTCGTCCTTGCCGGGGCTCGGGCAGATGGGCAGGAGCCAGAGCGCGTTGATGCCCAGATCCTGGAGGTAGTCGAGGCGGGTGGTGAGGCCGGCGAAGTCGCCGATGCCGTCGCCGTTCGAGTCCATGAACGAGCGCACGCGCAGCTCGTAGATGATGGCGTCCTTGTACCATTGCGGATCGTCGCGAAGCTGCCCGCGGCGCATCTCCCATGGCCTGCGCTTCACCGGGCGCTCCTCCCGTAGGTCTCCGTCAGCTCGCGCAGCCGCCCCTCTACGTCCGCCCCGGGCAGCGCCAGAAGCCGCCACTCCCAGTTGTGCTCCGAGGTGCCGGGCAGGTTCATGCGCGCCTCCGAGCCGAGCCCGAGCAGGTCCTGTGCGGGAGCCATCGCCAGGTTCGCGACCGACGCCCAGACCGCGCGGATCATCTCCCAGTGGATCTCCTTGCCAGAAGTGCCGAGATAGCGCAGCGCCGCGTTCCGCTCGCCCTGGTCCAGCTTCTCGAACCATCCGCGGGTGGTGTCGTTGTCGTGCGTGCCGGTGTAGGCCGCCGCATTGCGCTCGTAGTTGTGGGGCAGGAAGGTGCGCGCCTGCGGGTCGGTGCCGAAGGCGAACTGGAGGAGCTTCATGCCGGGGAAGTGGAAGCGGTCGCGCAGCGCGGTGACCTCGGGCGTGACCTCGCCCAGGTCCTCGGCGATGAGCGCCGCGGGCCCCAGCGCCTCGAAGAGCTTCGCGCCCGGACCGGGCCGCCAGCGGCCGTTCTGCGCGGTCGGCTCCTTCGCCGGGATCTCCCAGTAGCGGGTGAAGCCGATGAAGTGGTCGAGCCGCACCGCATCGAAGCGCGAAAGCGTCTGCGCGAAGCGCTGCAGCCACCAGCGGTAGCCGGTCGCCGCGATCTTTTGCCAGTCGTAGAGCGGGTTCCCCCAGCGCTGGCCGGTGGCGCTGAAGTAGTCGGGAGGGACGCCGGCGATCACCGTGGGCTGTCCCTGCGGGTCGAGGAAGAAGAGGTCGGGATGCGCCCAGACGTCGGCGCTGTCGTGGGCCACGAAGATGGGCAGATCGCCCACCAGCGCGACCCCGAGCATGCGGCACTCGTCGTGGAGCGCCTGCCAGTGGCGGGCAAAGAGGAACTGCTCGAAGCGCTGCTGCCGGATCTCCTCGCGCAGCGCGTGCCGGGCGCGGTCCAGCGCCGCAGGGTCGCGGGCGCGCAGGTCCGGCTCCCACTCCGTCCAGGGCCGCTCGCCGCGCGCGCGCTTGATGGCGGCATAGAGCGCGAAATCGTCGAGCCAGGCGGCGTTCGCATCGCAGAACACCTCGAACCGGGCGTGGTCGCTGGTGCGCCTTGCGAAGGCGGTGAAGGCCAGGCGAAGCTGCTCTTCGCGAAACGCGCGCGCGCTGGCGTAGTCCACGCGCCCGGGCGGGAACGCCCTGGCGGAGGCGAGCGCGCTCCGGGGCAGGAGCGCCTCCTCGACCAGCCGGTCGAGGCTGATCAGGAGCGGGTCGCCGGCGAAGGCGGAGAGCGCGCTGTAGGGCGAGTTGCCGTACCCGACCGGCCCCACCGGAAGCATCTGCCAGATGCGCTGGCCGGCATCGCGCAGCCAGCGCGCGAACGCGTGCGCCCCGGCGCCCAGGTCGCCGCAGCCGTGCGCCCCCGGCAACGAAGTGGGGTGGAGGAGCACGCCGCTCGCCCGTTCGCTCAGATCGAAAGCCATTCCCGCCCCATCATAGATACGCAGCCCATGGTAGGAACGCCGCGTGCCGTTGGCTGTCCTGTTTCGCGATTCTTCGCTGGCGGTGGTCGACAAGCCCGCGGGCCTCGCGGTGGACGACGACGTGGTGCCGCTCGCCGCGCGGGAGCTGGCGCCACCCGGATCGCGCGCCTGGCCGCGCGTCGTCCACCGGCTCGACCGGGGGACCAGCGGGTGCCTGGTCCTGGCCCTCACCCAGGCGGCATCCCAGGGGCTCTCGCGCGCGCTCGACCAGGGGCAGTGGGAGAAGGCGTACCTTGCGGTGGTACAGGGCGACCCGCCGGATTCCGAAGCGCTGGACACTCCTTACGGCCCCGACCCGCGCGACCGGCGGCGCTTCACCGGCCGGATCCGGACGCCCCGGCGCGCGCGTCTCTCCTATGCCGTGCTGCGCCGGCTGGCAGGCGCCTGCCTGCTTCGGGTGCAGCTCGGCACCGGCCGGACGCACCAGATCCGCGTCCAGCTCTCCGAGGCGGTCTTTCCCGTGCTGGGCGACGAAGTTTACGGAACCCGCCACGCCGCCATCGAGAGGCCGGCCCTGCACGCGGAACGACTGGCGTTTCCCCACCCCTTGGGGGGCCAACGGGTCGAGTGTACCGCGGCGCTTCCAGAGGATTTTTCCCGCCTGCTGGCAGATTTGGGATGCAAATCCGGCCGGTAGCT
>DATDMU010000155.1:0-10259 GCA_036518615.1 Myxococcales bacterium | reverse complement strand
TTCCAGGTGGCCTCGATGGAGCGGGCGTTGTGGTTGAAGTGGAGCATCGGCGCGGTGGCGAGCGTGGTGGCCTCGATGGCCACCCACATGAGGCCGAGGTGCTGCGACTCCACCACCAGCGTGGTCATGGCGAGGAAGAAGAGCAGGCAGGGAACGAAGACGCGGTTGGAGCGGCCGGTGCGCAGCGCCAGGTAGCCGGGCGCATACAAGGAGCAGGCGAAGAAGAGGACGCTCACCACTGCCAGCACGAGGCGGCCCAGGTGGTCGAGGCGAAGCCATCCCGAGACCGCGGTCACCTCGGGAGATGCGAGCGCCGCGATGGTGAGCGCGGCGTGGACGGCGGCGCAGGCGGGGAGCAGCCAGGGGCGAAAGCGTTGCGACGGCACCGCCGCCGCCAGGGCGGCGAACGCGAGTGGCACGAGGACGAGAGCGAGCGCCAAGGTCACTCCTTCAGCGAGGTGAGGCGGGTGGTGTCGATGGAGGAGAATTCGCGGCTGATGTGCTCGATGATGATCCCCATCACGAAGATGGCGACCACCAGGTCGAGCAGCACGCCGATCTCCACGAAGAGCGGCATGGCCTCGACCAGCGTGAGGCCCATCACGAAGATGCCGTTCTCCAGCGCGAGGTAGCCCACCACCTGCGTGACCGCCTTGCGCCGCGTGGCCATGAGGAGAAAGCCGCTGAACGCGGTGGCCAGGGCCGCGGGGATGAGCAGCGAGCCCGCGTGCTGCGACGCGAGCGGGAGCGTGCGCGAGAACACGAGCGAAAGCCCGGTACCGAGGCCGCCCAGGAGCAGCGAGGGAACGAAGCCGATCACCGGCTCGATCTCGCGATGGATGGCCACGTCGCGCAGCGCGCGCGAGAGCATGGAGGGGATGACGGCGCCCTTGAGCACCAGCGTGCCGAGGGCGATGAGCACCGCCTGCAGGGCGAATTCGCCGTGCGCGGAGAGCACCAGGAGCGCGAGCAGCACGCCCTGCACCGCGGAGGCGCTGATCAAGGCGCGCATGCGGCTGGTGCCGAGGAGGAAGAAATTGACCAGGAGGAGGACGACGAGCAGCGGGTCGGTGGCGGCTTGCATGTTCGTGTCACCTCGCGAGCAGGACGATGCCGAAGGCGGAGAGAAGGCAGGCGGCGACGAGCAGGCTGGGCACGTGCACGAGCCGCAGCCGGGCCATCGCCGATTCCACCACGCCGATGGCGACGGCCACCGCAAGGAGCGCGGTGATCACGGCTCCCCAGGCGATGAAGGGATTGGGCCCGAGGTCGGGCAGGGCGATGCCCACCAATAGCGCGGAGAGGACGAAGAGCTTGAGCGAGGCGCCGTAGAGCACCGCGCCGAAGGCCGGCCCGCCGTGGTCGAGCACCATCACCTCGTGGATCATGGTCAGCTCTAGGTGCGTGTTGGGATCGTCGAAGGGAATGCGGCTGTTCTCGGCGAGCAGCACGATGAAGAGCGCCGCCACCACCAGCACCAGCGAGGCGGCCGCGCGCGGCGGCCAGTGCCCACCCGCGAGCATCGTCTCGAGCGAGAGGGAGCGCGAGATGCGGCCGAGCACGAGCAGGCCGAAGAACAGCGCCGGCTCGGCCAGCGCGGAGAAGGTGGCCTCGCGCGCGGCGCCCATGCCTTCGAAGGCGGAGCCGGTATCGAGCGCCGCGGCGATGGTGAAGAAGCGACCCAGCGCGAAGAGGTAGGCGAAGAGGATGACGTCGCCCTCGAAGGAGAGCGGCGCGTGCCCCGCCACCGGCACCAGGAGCCCCGCCAGCACGGCGGTGGTGACGGCGACCACCGGCCCGGCCTTGAACACCCAGGTGGTGGAGGTGCTGAACACCGACCCCTTGCGCCAGAGCTTGATCAGGTCCGCGTAGGGCTGGAGGTAAGGCTGGCCCACGCGCCCGCCGAACGCCGCCTTGGTCTTGTTGATCACGCCGAGGAGCAGCGGCGGCAGGAGCAGGAAGACCGCGAGATGGACGAGAGTGGCGATCATGTCCACACCAGGAAGAGGACGAGGGTGAGCAGGATGTAGGTCAGGTACGCCTGCACGTCGCCGCGCTGGATGAAGCGCAGCCACTCGAAGGCGCGGCCGGCGGCGCGCAGCGCGGGAGCGACGGCGCGATCGAGCACCACGTCGGGCACCGAGCCGTGATAGGCGGCGCTCGGGGGAAACGGTCCGTCCACGCGCGGCGCGCGCTCCTCGGGCCGCAGCGCAAAGGCGAACATGCCGACCAGCATCTGGGCGAACGACGAGGACGTGTACTGCATGCGCGCGGTGGGGACCGCGTAGCCGCAATCCCAGGTGGGCGCCGCCGAAGCGCGGCGGACGCGGAACGCAAGGGCCGCGCCGGCCAGCAGAAGGGTTCCCAGCAAGAGGACGGCGGCGAGCGCGATGCGCGAGAGCGGCACCTGCGAGGCGAGCGGCGCGTGGACGCCGAAGCTCGCGGCGGCGGAATCGAGGACGGGCGCCACCAGCGCAGGGGCAATGCCGATGGCGGCGCAACAGGCGGCGAGCGCGATCATCGGGCCCAGCATGGCCGGACCCGGCTCGTGCGCGCGCAGCGCGTCGTCGGAGCGCGGCTCTCCGAGGAACACCGCGCCGAACACCTTGACGAAGCAGGCCACCGCCAGCGCCCCCACCAGCGCCAGGGCGGGCGCCGCGAAGGCGGTGGGGATCCACCAGCGGCCTGTCGGCTCGACGGCGGCGCGGAAGAATCCCATGTAGAGGAACAGCTCGCTCACGAAGCCGTTCAAGGGCGGCAGCCCGCAGATGGCCACCGCGCCGACGAGGAAGAGGAGCGCGGTTCCGGGCATGCGCCGGAGCAGGCTGCCCAGCCGGTCCAGCTCGCGGGTGCCGGTCGAGTGGATGACCGCGCCGGCGGCGAGGAAGAGCAGCGCCTTGAAGAGGCCGTGGTTCCAGACGTGCAGGAGCGCACCGGCGAGGCCCAGGATCACCAGCTCCGGCCGCCCGACCGCGCGGCCGATCAGCGCGAGGCCGAGGCCCATGCAGATGATGCCGATGTTCTCCACGCTGTGGTACGCGAGCAGCCGCTTCACGTCGTGCTGGCCGATGGCGAAGGCCACGCCGAGGATGGCGGAGGCGGCTCCCAGCGCGAGCAGCGTGCCGCCCCACCAGAACGGCGGCGCCGCCACCGACGCCGCGGTGCGGGCGATGCCGTAGATGCCCATCTTGATCAGCACGCCCGACATGAGCGAGGAGACGTGCGTGGGCGCATTCGCGTGCGCGCCGGGAAGCCACACGTGCAGCGGCATGATGCCGGCCTTCAGGCCGAACCCGGCGAGCGCGAGCAGGAAGACGGCGCTGCCCGCGGGCGAGCGCGGGTCGAGGCCGCGCGCGTCGAAGTGGAGCCTTCCGGTCGCGCCCATCAGCAGCGCGAACATGGCGAACAGGCAGAGCGTGCCGATCCGCGTGGCGACGAGATAGACGTAGCCCACCTCGCGCACCACCGGCTTGTCGTCCTCGGCCGCCAGCGAGAGGAAGGCGGCGATGGCCATGACCTCCCAGGCGGCGAGGAAGAGCACGCCGTTGCGCGCCACGACGAGGAGGCCCATGGCGGCGGTGAGCAGGCCATAGAAGAGGCGCAGCTTGCGGCCGTCGCGGGGGTGCTCCGCCTGCGGCCAGTAGGAGAGCCCGTAGATGGCGCCGAGCGCGGAGACGAAGAAGATCTGCGCGAGGAACATGGCGGAGAGGCCGTCCGCGCGGATCTCCAGGGCGCCGCCGGGAACGGCCCAGGGCAGGGAGATGCCGCGCGAGGAAGGCGCCGCAACCGCGAGCCAGGCAGCCCACAGCCCGGCGATGCCTGCGGCGACGACCAGCGCGGAGGCGATGCGCTCGCCCGCGCGGCCTTCGCGGCGCATGAAGAGTCCCGGCATTCCGCTCAGCGCAGCCAGCGCGCAGGCGAGAAGGGTGAGGCGCTCGCTCATCGCACCCACCATCCCTGCAGCGCGCTGAAGCCCAGCGCCGCCACCACCACCGCGAGAATGTAGAAGAGGTACGCGTGCACGACGCCCTGCTGCACCCAGCGCAGCGAGGCGAACCGCTCCGCCCAGCGGACGAAGAACGGCTCGTACCACCTGCGCGTCAAGGGATCCGCGTCCTCTGCGCCGAACCAGGCCCGGGCAGGGAAGAGGCCGTGAGGCCGATCCAGCGAGGCGCGCGGCCGCAAGGACGATGGAAAGAGCAGCTCCGCCGCCAGCTGGGAGAAGGAGCGCGCGGTGTATTGCATCCGCGCGGTAGGCGCCGCGTAGCCGCAGTCCCAGGTGAGCGGCCGCGCAACCGGCTTGCGGACCCGCAAGAGGAGCGCCGCGAACAGGGCGCTGACCGCGACGATGATCGCCGCGGAGGCTGCCCCGAGCCTTGCGAGCGAAGCCTGGAGCGCGCTCACGCCGCTCGCCACCGCGCCGCCGAAGAGCTGTGCCGCGAAGGCGCTCGCGGGCTCGATGGCGAGGGCGGGCCAGAAGGACAAAGCCAGGCAGGCTGCGGCGAGCAGCCCCATGGGCAGGAGCAGGGCCGCGCCGGACTCGTGCGCGTGCGCCGCCGCTTCGCCCCGCGGGTTGCCGAGGAGCGCGATGCCGGCGAGGCGCACGAAGCAGAGCGCGGCCAGGGCGCCGACGAAGGCGAGCGCGCCCATGCCCAGGAGCGCCGCGATTCCCGGCGCTCCCAGGCGCGAGAGCGACCCGGCAAAGAGCCCGCGCAGAAGGAGCCATTCGCCGACGAATCCGTTGAGCGGCGGGAGGCCGGCGATGGCCACCGAGCCGAAGAGGACCAGGGCGGCGGTGGCGGGCATGTGCCGGGCGAGGCCGCCCATCTTCTCCAGGTCGCGCGTCCCGGTGCCGTGCAGCACGCTGCCCGCGCAGAGGAAAAGCAGGCCCTTCATCAGGGCGTGGCTCCAGATGTGGAAGCCCGCTGCCAGCGCGCCGAGCGCCGCCACGGCAGGAGCGCCGGTCGCGACTCCCCAGTACGCGATGCCGAGGCCGATGAGGATGAGCCCCATGTTCTCGACGCTGGAGTAGGCCAGCACGCGCTTGAAGTCGCGCTGCTGCAGCGCCTGCGAGATGCCGTAGGCGGCGCCGGCGAACCCGAGCAGGATGAGCGAAGGCCCCCAGTAGCGGGCGACGGGAAGAAAGGCGAGCAGGCGCAAGAGGCCGTAGAGGCCCACCTTGATGGACGCGCCCGACATGACCGCGGACATGTGCGAGGGCGCCGCCGCGTGCGCCTCCGGCAGCCACACGTGCAGCGGCACGAAGCCCGCCTTCATGCCGCAGGCGAACACGGCGAGAAGGGCCACCGCCGCCGAAAGGAGCGCGCCGGGCATCGGCATCCGCTGGAAGGCGGAAAAGCCGATGTCTCCCGACTGCCAAATCAGCAGTCCGAAGATCGCCATCAGCGCGAGGCCGCCCACGTGACCGGCGATCAGGTAGACCCAGCCGGCGCGGCGCACTTCGGCCGCTTCGTGCTCGAAGCTGACGAGGAGGAACGAGGTCAGGGTGACGAGCTCCCAGCCCACCAGGAAGGTGAACGCGTCGCGCGCCACCACCACCAGCGCCATGCTGGCGACGAGCAGGTTGAAGAAGCAGGCGGCCGCGCCAAGGCCGCGCTTGCGCTTGCCGCCGAGCAGGTATCCGCGGCCGTACACCGCGGCGACCGCGGAGAGCGCGAGCACCGGCACCAGGAAGAAGGCGCTCAGGCGATCGAGGCCCAGCGCCAGCTCGCCATAGGGAGCGGGCCACGTCCAGCGCACCTGCGACGCGCGGCCGGAGAGCGCGGCGAAGGCCGGCCACAGCCCGAGCGCGCACCCGAGAAGTCCTCCTGCGGCGCCGGCGCCGGTCGCCCAGCGAGGCCAGGGGGCAAGCGCCGCGGCCACGACCGCGGTGAGCGCCAGCACGGCCAGCGATGCGAGGAGCAGTTCCACCCTCAGCGACCCGCCTGCGGCGCGGCGTCCAGCCGGCGCGCGTGAGCGAGGATCTCCTCCATCGGAGCGCGGCTCAGCACCGCAGCCTTGAACTCCGGGTCGTGCAGCGCCGCCGCCAGCCGCGCGAGGATCTGCAGATGCGCGGTGATGGTGGGCGTGACCAGGAGGAAGAGGGTGTTCACGGGCTTTCCGTCGCGCGCGCCGAAGTCCACCGGCCTCGCCAGCGTGCAGAGCGCCACCGCGGG
This sequence comes from Myxococcales bacterium, assembly GCA_036518615.1. Taxonomy (GTDB): domain Bacteria; phylum Myxococcota; class Myxococcia; order Myxococcales; family 40CM-4-68-19; genus 40CM-4-68-19. The sequence continues at coordinate 4,083 of DATDMU010000155.1, read as the reverse complement.
CTGCACGCCGTTCTGCACCACCGGCGCCCGCACGTGCGGGATGGCGATGCCGTCGCCCACGGCGGTGGAGCCGGCCGCCTCGCGCGCGAGCATCACCTCCACCAGCATCTCTCGATCCGCGCCCGGGCCCAGCGGCAACCGCTCCACCGCCGCGCGGATGGCCGCCTCGCGGTCGGTTCCGGCGACGGCCTCGTGCACCCCGCCCAGCGCCAGCGCGTCGGCGAGGGCGGGCGCCGCCTGCGCGTCGGGCGCGCCGTGCAGCTCCTGCGAGGCGCGCAGCCCGCGCGAGGTGGCCCACTCCAAAAGCTCGGCCTGGTTGAAGCGGATGCGGCCGTGCGCGCGGGAGAAGGGGATCTCGCCGTCGTCGATCCACGAGTGGACCTTCTGCTCGGGCACGTTGAGGAACTGGGCCGCTTCCTTGACCGTCAGTTGCATCGTTCTCCTCTAGGTGTGACGCAGGCCCAGCACCGCGCTCACCGACCGCGCCAGCGCGCCGGGCAGGATGGGTTCGCGGAGCACGCCCACGCCCCGCGCGCGCCAGGCAGCGGGCTCCTCCGCGTTGCGGCGGCGGACGGCGAGCACCGGAATGCCGGGCCGGCTCTTGCCGATGCAGGCGAGCAGCTCGTCGACCCAGGGAGCGGGCGCCTCCGCCGAGACCACCGCCGCCTCGACTGGCGAGCTGCGCAAGGCGGCCTCGGCTTCCGCGCTGGAGGCGGCCGCCACCAGGTCGAAGGCGCCTGCGGCCAGCTCGCGGCGGAGGGCGTCGAGGCCCGCCGCGGGAGCGAGCACGAGCAGGACGGGAACGCCGCGCGACTTCTTCGCGGTCATCGCGGCGCCTCTCTGTCGGCTGACGCTTCGCTCATGGCCGGCCACCTGGAGCAGGAATCGGGCCAACTCCGCTTCCGAGAGCGAGCGCACATCAGCCGGCGCGCGGGGCCGGCAATTTCGGCATCCCGTGTGCCGTTTCGGCACCATAGGCGCGCAGCTTGGTGTACAGGGTGCGGAGCCCGATGCCCAGCGCCCGCGCCGCCTCGGCGCGGGTGGGATAGCGCGAGAGGGTGGCCAGGATCAGCTCGCGCTCGGCGCGCTCCAGCGTGGTGCCGATGGGCAGCCGCAGGACGTCGCCTTCCGCCGACGGCGTCACGTCGCGGGGGCGCGAAAGGTGGGCGAACGCGTCCGGCCCGATGGTCGCGCCGCCGGCGAGGATGGCGGCGCTCTCGATGGCGTTCTTCAGCTCGCGCACGTTTCCCGGCCAGGAGTACTCCATCACCAGCTTGAGCGCGCGCGGCGCGATGCCGTGGATCTTGCCGCCGTGGCGCAGGTTGAACTCGGCGATGAAGGCCTCGATCAGCGCCGGGATGTCCTCCTTGCGCTCGCGCAGCGGCGGCAGCTCGATGGTGACCACCTTGAGGCGGTAGTAGAGGTCCTCGCGCAGCTTTCCCGACTGCAGCGCGGACTCCAGGCTCCGGTTGGTGGCGGCGATGACGCTCAGGTCCACCTTGACCTTGGCGGTCCCGCCTACGCGGCGGAACTCGTGGCGCTCCAGCACGCGCAGGAGCTTGGCCTGCGTGCCGGTGTCCATCTCCGAGATCTCGTCGAGGAAGAGGGTGCCGCCGTCGGCCTGCTCGAAGAGGCCCTGCTTGCGCTCGTCGGCGCCGGTGAAGGCACCGCGCTCGTGGCCGAAGAGCTCGTTCTCGAGGATCTCCCGGCCCAGCGTGGCGCAGTTGAGCGCGACGAAGAGGTGCTGGCGGCGCGGCCCGCGGGCGTGCAGGGCGCGGGCGATGATCTCCTTGCCGGTGCCGGAGGCGCCGAGCAGCAGCACGTTGGTCTTGTAGCGGGAGATCTTCTCCACCTGATCGAGCACGCGGCGGATGGCGGGCGAGGTCCCGACGATGCCCATGAACCCGGGCTGCAGCGAAGGAGCCTCGCTCGCCGCGGCTGCCGCGCGCTCGAGCAGCGCCCGGACCCGCGCGAGCAGGAGGTCGCGCTCCACGGGGAGGGGAAGGTAGTCGGCGGCGCCGTTCTGCATCGCGTCCACCACCTCTTGCACCGCGGTGGACGAGCCGAGCGCGATCACCGGCATCTGCGCCTGCGCGGCGCGGGCGACCAGAGTGCGCAGCGCGAGCGGGCCCATCTCCTGCGCGACCAGGGCGGCGGCGAGTGGCCCGCGCTCGATGGCCGCGAGCGCTGCAGCCTCGGTGACGGCGGTCTCGACGCGGAATCCGGCGGAGGTGAGCGCCGCCACGACGGGAGCTGTGCGTACCGTGCGCGGCGCAACGACGACGACGCGTCGCTCTGTGCCTGGACGGTTCCGCGGCATGGTGTGGAAGGTATGCCGATTCGGCACCAAGCACAAACCCACACGCCCGAAATCCGGGGCGCTTGACCGCTCCCATAAGTCTGCTAATCTAATGTCGTGCGAGCAGCACGACGACAGACGTCTTTCGAGTTTCCCCGGCGCGGGGGCCGGCGCGAGGGCGCGGGCCGCCCGAGGACGCGCCCTCATCCCGGGCTCATCGGTCCCGGGGTCCCGCACTTGAAACGGCCCGACTTTGCCGCGCGCCATCCGGTGCACGTGACCATGCGGCTCCAGCCCGGCGTCGGATATCTCCGCAGCTACAGCCGCGCCCGCATCGTCGAGGACGCGCTGCGCGCAGCGCGCGAGCGGTTCGGGGTGCGCATCATCCACTACTCCATCCAGGGCAATCATCTGCACCTGATCGTCGAGGCGGAAAGCCAGGTCTCGCTTTCGCACGCCATGCAGGGGCTCGCCACTCGCCTCGCGCGCCGCCTCAATGCGCTCTCAGGCCGGCGCGGCGCCGTATTCGCCGACCGCTACCATTCGCACCCGCTGAAGACGCCGCGCGAGGCGAAGCACGCGGTCCGGTACGTGCTCGCGAACTACCGCCACCACACGCTGGAATACCTGCCGGCGGGTTGGACCGATCCGCTTGCGTCGTCGGCGTTCACACACGAGCTCCCCGGCCGGGACGCCCCTGTGGTCGCGCCCTCGGTCTGGCTGCTCCGCGTGGGCTGGCGGCTCTAGTATGCGCTGATCGACATCCTTACGGACCGACCAGATGCCGGGTCTCGGCCGGCCGAATGTCAGGTCGGAAATCGGGCGAGCGCTTCAAACACCTCGACGCTGCCGTAAACGGCAATCCACGCCTTCGCGTCGGCGACCAGGGCCAAACAATCCCGAGCGTCGACACCTGCCTTCGTGTCTCCATGCGCCGCGGATGCATCGGAATGTCCTTTCGCACTTCATCGCCATGCCACAAGGCCCCGTGCGGTATTGAGGCGCGCTTCGGCGGACGCATAGTGCGCCGAAGTCTGGCGGATGTACTACCGTCGGCGCCATGACCCTGCGCCACGTCCTGCTCGCCTCGCTGCTGCTCTCCTGCGCCCACGCCTCGCAGCCGTCCGCGCCCGCTACCTTCGCGCAGTTCGCCGACGAGTACTTCGCCGACGCCTTCGCCCACGCACCCTCCCGCGCCACCCGCGTCGGACTCCACGACCGCGACGGCAGCCTGGAAGACCTCTCCCGCTCGGCCATCGAGGAGCGCATCGCCACCTTGAAGCGCGAGCAGCGGCAGCTCGCCGCCATCCGACGCGGCAACCTCTCCTTCGACGACGAGATCGACGCGCAGCTCATCGACAACCAGATCGCGAGCCAGCTTCTCGACCTCGAAACGCTGCGCACCTGGGAGAACAACCCCATGGGCTACGTCCGCCTGCCCGGCGGCGCCATCGACGGCCTGATGAAGCGCGACTTCGCGCCTGCGCCGCAGCGGCTGCGCTCGGTGATCTCCCGCCTCCGCCAGGTGCCGCGCATCTACGCCGCCGCGAAGGAGAACCTCAAGAACCCTCCGAAGGAGTTCACCGACCTCGCCATCCGCATGTCCAGAGGCTCGGTCGGCTTCTTCGAGAAAGCCGTCGCGAGCTGGGCGAAGACCGCCGCGCAAAACGATGCGCAACTGCTCGCCGACTTCGAAGAGGCAGACAAAGCGGCGGCCACCGCCGCCCGTGGCTTTTCTGCCTGGCTGCAGGACGATCTCCTGCCCCGCTCCCACGGCAGCTACG
>DATDMU010000154.1:0-10272 GCA_036518615.1 Myxococcales bacterium | reverse complement strand
GTGGAAGTAGACGCGCGCATCGCGCGGGCAATGAGCGTTCAGCCACGGCAACACCGAGGTCACGTTGTTCGACCAGTACTGCCGCTGCATGCCGAGGGTGGCCGCGCCGGGAATGCCGCCGGAAAGCTCGCCGTAGGCGCTGGTGCCGTAGGGGTGCACGTGCGCGATCTGCCAGAGGCCGGGAAAGAGCGCCGCGGCCGCTGCCGCCGCGAGCAGCCTGCGCGAGGGCGCCATCCACACCAGAAGCGCCGCGGCTTCCGGCGCGAGCAGCGCCAGGAAGGCGAGCCAGTGCTTGAGGCCGCCGAAGACGGGCGTGGTGGTGAGCAGGAACGGCAACAGCGCCGAGCCGGCGAGCCCCAGCTCCAGCAGCCGCTGCGCGTCCAGGCGCCGCCGGACGAAGCCGACGAGGAGCGAGATGCCCGCCGCCCCGAGCACCGCCACCGTGGTCAGCGGCAGCGCGAGCGCGTCCACCACCAGCGGGTACACCACCGGAAAGGGCGGCGCGCGCAGCACCTGCCCGAAGTACCACCAGGCGTAGTGGACGTGGTGGGTGTGGAAGGCGATCCAGTCGCCCAGGTGGCGCAGCGGATCGTGCCAGAGCAGAGGCCAGGCCACGAAGAGGACCAGCGGCGACAGGAGCAGCCAGGGCAGGCACGAGAGCGCGCTCCTGCGCTGCCCTCCCGGCAAGAGCAGCGCGTGCATCAGGAAGACGGGCGGCAAGAACCACGCGTTGTGCTTCACCGCCAGCGCGACGCCGTAGACGAAGGCGAGCCAGAGGCCCGATGCCCGCGACTTCTCGCGCAACGCCCGCAGCCAGGCCACGCCGGCGCCGGCCCAGAGCGCGCAGATGGGCACGTCGAAGCAGGCGAGATGCCCGTGGAAGAAGGTGCGCTCGGCGCACCAGAAGACGAGCGGCGCCAGCACTCCGGCCGCGCGCGAGCGCGAAAGCCCGAGGATGCACAGCCAGTAGCTGAGCAGCCCCGCGAAGGCGAACGCCGGAAGGCGCCAGGCGAGAGCGTCGGGCACCCAGCCGAGCCAGGTGGTGAAGACGAGGTGGGAGGCGCCGAAGAGCAGCTTGGTGAGGCCGGGATGCTCGAAGTTGTACGACCAGTAGCGCCCGGTCTGCGCCACCGCGGCGAGCGGCGCATGCAGGAGCAGCCGCAGCCAGGCCTCGCAATTCTGCGCGGCGGTGAAGTAGTAGCCTTCGTCGCGGACGAACCCCACCGGCGCCTGCGTCAGCGCCATGGCCGCGGCGGTGCAGAAACCCATCAGCCGCGCCAGGGCCCGATCGGTCATCGCCTGGTCGTCCACGCCTGCAGGCAGAAGGGGCGCGCGACATCGGGCGAGGAGACCGTGAAGAGGAACTCTCGCTCGGTTGAGCCCTCGGGAACCGCCACGTCCAGGCGGCGCCAGCCGGTGCCGTCGCGCACGGTCCGCGGCACCGGAAGCGTGCCGAGGAGCGCGCCGTCCGCGAATGCCCGCACCTCGATCTCCGGCCGGTTCGCGTCGTAGGCGCGCTCGCCGATCACTCCGGCGCGCAGGTGCAGCGCCGCGCCCGCAGCGCCGCGGGCGGCGAAGCGGCCGCCGATCGGCACGGGCAGGCAGCGGCGCGCCACGTAATCCACCTCGTGCTCTTCGGACGCGTGGGTGAGATCTGCGGCCAGCTCCGGCGCGTGCAGGTCCCAGGGCCGCAGCGAAAGCGCCCCGAAGCGCCGCTCGCCGCCCGCCGGCGTGGCGCCGCGCGCGCGGAGGGCCTCGGCGGCGTCGCGGAAGAACGGCGTGCGCGGCAGCGAGAGCATCCACAGCCGCCGCACCGCGGGGTCGTCGTACGCCCGCAGATCCTCCTCTGCCAGCACCGGCATGGCGTCGACGAAGACGCGTGCGCGCTCCGCCCAGGAAGGCCAGATCTGCACGGCGTCTCCCGGCCTCGCCGCCGCCCGCAGCGCTCCCGCCGCCTCGGCCCAGTCCTGGCTGGAGGGAAGGCGAAAGGGGAGCGTCAGATCGAAGGCGAGCGATCCTGCGCCCAGCGCGAAGAGCGCCGCGAGCGCTGCCCTACGTGCTGCCAAGCTTGATCTTCCGCTCGCTCTTTTCGCGGCAGAAGAGGCAGAGCGCCACCTCGGGATACTGGGCGAAGCCCGGCGACCAGCCCGGATGCATGGCGCAGCGCGGGTCGTAGCAATGGTGCAGGTCCCAGAGATGGCCGATGTAATGCGCGGCGCGCTTGGCGAGGCCCACCTCGACGGGCAGTCCCTTGTCGGCGAGGCCGTGGGCGGTGGCGATGGCCTTGCCGGCGCCGTACTGCGCAAAGCCGTCCACCGGCCCGCGGCCCATCGGCCCTTCGGGAGCGGTGAGCGGCTCGCTGGTCAGGTAGATGATCTTGTCGTCGGCGTAGAGGGCCACGTCGTCGTCCATCTCCTCCACCGCCTTGACGGCGTCGTAGGCCGACTGCTCGTCGTCGAGCGCGCCCCGCGGCATCTCCCCTTCGCCCTCCAGCTCGGACCCCATGCCGTACGCCGCGTGCACACGCCGCGAGACGAAGTCGATGACGTCGGGCGGGAACTCGGAGAGCGTGACGATGCGGATCATCGCTTTCCTTTCGCTTTCGCGTGGGGAGCGGCGGGCTTCTTCGCCGGCGGCTTCTTCGCGGCGGCGGGCTTCTTGGCGGCAGCCGCCTTCTTCGCCGGCGCGGCCTTCTTCGGCGGCGGCGCGGTGCGGGTGGCGGCGTGGGGATGCGCCGGAGCGTGCGCGTGCGTCGAGGCGTGGGGATGCGCGGGAGCATGGGCCGGCGCGTGAGCGGCGTGCGCCGGGGCATGCTCCGCGGCTGCGGGCTTCTCCTTCGCGCCGCGCGCCGCCTTCGCCTTCTCCGGCGGCGGCTTCTTCGCCGCGGGAGCCGGCTTCTCCTCCTCCTCCTCGTCCAATTCCTCTTCGTCCTCGTCGCCGGCGGCGGGCTTGCCGATGACCGCAGGCGCCTCCTCGCCCAGGTCCTCGTCGTCGAAGCCCAGGTCGTCGTCTTCTCCGGCGGCGCGAACCGGAGCAGGCGGACCCAGCGTGGCGGGCGGAAGCTCGCGGCCCTTCCGTTTCGTTCCCGGAGGCGGCCACAGCGCATAGTCGAGGTTGTCCTCGGCGACATGGAGCGGGATGTTCATCGCCGCCGCGATCTCGCCGACGAGCAGATGCCGCGCGCTGTCGTACAGCTCGCGCTCCTTCTGCGGCAGCGGGCGCACGCGGCTGAGCGCGTGCAGCCCCTTGAGCACTTCCACGGTGCCGAAGAGGCCTCCGCCGCTCATCCGGTCGGCGTTCTCGCGGTGGCGCACCTTCCAGTCGAGCTGCGGGTTGGTGTCGGGCGAGGCGAGATCGTCGAAGACCTTGTCGATGGCGGCGACGTCGGCCACCTTGCGCAGCCCGATGCCCATCACCTTGGCCTTGGGCACCATCACCGTCGCGCCGTCCTCTTCGCGCGAGAGGGTGACCACCTCCCAGTTCTGCCCGGCGATGTTCTTCGTCGATACGCCGGTGATCCGGCAGATGCCCTGGTTCGGGTACACGACGCGGTCGCCGACGTGCAGGCTGCCGTCGCCGATCACCGGCTCCTGGGATTTGCTCGACATGAGGCGTCCTCGCTATCGCAGCCAAGAGCGGTGCGCAAGGCACAGCGGGGGAGCACACGCGCGCTCGTCTGGCGGCTTGCCACAGCGCGCGGCGATGCGCAAATGAATTGCGCGTGGCGTCAAGGCCCGGTAGAAGGGTTGGGACGCACTGCGTCATCCCCTAGGAGGGGCGAATGGCCGAGCAGGCGCAGGATCTCCCGACTCCCGAAGTGCCCGAGCGCGGTGGCTCATTCCTGTTCGAGCCGGTTGGCGCGCGCCCCTTCATGACGCCGGAAAGATTTTCTCCCGACCAGCGGCAGTTCTTCCGCACCGGCGCGGAGTTCACCCGCGCCGAGGTGATCGAAAAGCGCCAGCGCTTCGACGACCACGACTACGGCATGCTCCGCGAGTTGATCGGCAAGGCCGGCGAGCTGGGCCTGCTCGGCGTGGACATTCCCGAAGAGTACGGCGGCCTCGGGCTCGACAAGGTCACCTCCATGCTGGTGGCCGAGTCGCAGGCGGGCGACGGCTCGTGGGCGACGACCTTCGGCGCGCACACCGGCATCGGGACCTTGCCCATCGTCTTCTTCGGCACGCCCGGGCAGAAGGCGCGCTACCTGCCCGATCTGGCGAGCGGCAGGAAGGTGGCGGCGTATGCCTTGAGCGAGGCGGGCAGCGGCTCCGACGCGCTGGGCGCGCGCACCGTGGCGAAGCTCTCGCCCGACGGAAGGCACTACGTCGTCAACGGCGGCAAGATGTGGATCACCAACGGCGGATTCGCCGACGTCTACGTCGTCTTCCTCAAGGTGGACGGCACGAAGTTTACCGCCTTCATCGTCGAGCGCGGCACCCCCGGGTTCACCACCGGACGCGAGGAGCACAAGCTCGGCCTTCGCGGCAGCTCCACCACGCCGCTGATCTTCGAGGACGCCCGCATTCCCGTCGAGAACGTGCTCGGCGAGATCGGCAAGGGCCACAAGATCGCCTTCAACATCCTCAACGTGGGCCGGCTCAAGCTCGCCGCCTTCTGCATCGGCGGGATGAAGTGGTCGCTGCGCACCGGCGTCGAGTACGCGGCGCAGCGCAAGCAGTTCGGCAGGACCATCGCGAGCTTCGCCCTCATCCGCGAGAAGCTCGCGCGCGGCGCGGCGCAGATCTACGCCAACGAGTCGATGACCTACCGCGCCTCCGGCGCCATCGACGACGCCATCGGCAGCCGCAGCGAGCCCGCAGAGGTGATGGCGGCCATCGAGGAGTACGCCATCGAGGCCAGCATCATGAAGGTGGCCGGCTCCGAGTGGATGTTCCAGCTCATCGACGAGATGCTGCAGATCCACGGCGGCAACGGGTTCGTCACCGATTATCCGGTGGAGCGCGCCTATCGCGACAACCGCGTCAACCGCATCTTCGAGGGCACCAACGAGATCAATCGCCTGCTCATCCCCGGCATGGTGTTCAAGCGCGCGATGAAGGGCGAGATGCCGCTGATGGAGGCGGTGATGCGCCTGGACGAAGAGCTTGCCCAGGCGGCGAACTCCGACGTGGTCCGCGGAGAGACGGCCGCTCCCGCGTCCCCGGGCGGCCGGCTCGCTGCGGAGCGGCGCTCGGCGGAGATGGCGAAGCGGCAGTTCGTCTTCGCCGCCAAGTGGGCGGCGACGCTGGGGCCTGCCCTCGAGGAGCGCCAGGAGGTGCTGGCGGCGCTGGCCGACTGCGCCATCGAGGTCTACGCCATGGACTCGGTGCTCGGGCGCACGCTGGCAACCTCCGACCGTCCCGCGCTGCGCGACGCGCTCTGCCGCTTCTTCTGCTACGAGAGCCGCGAGCGCGCGTTCGACCGCGCGCGCACCGCGCTCTGCGCGGTGGTGCCGGAAGAGGAGGCGCAGGCGCAGCTCGAGCTGTTCTCCCGCCTGCACGCGTTCCTTCCCCTCAACGTCGCGCAGGCGCGCGAGGCCATCGTCCCCGCCATGCTCGAGGCCGGCGGGTATCCGATCGGTTCCTGAGCCGCCCGTTGCCTCTGCCGCGTGCAGCGTTCACCGTTGCACGGAGCGATGCATGCGGGTTGCACCGCAGGCCTCCCATCTTCTCCTACCCATGCACATGTTGCACGCCGGGGGCGGTCTCAGGGCGAGGGGGGCGTGCGTGAGGAATCCGGAACTGGGACGAACGGGCACAATCCGGCCGCTGTGGTCGGAAGCAGACAACCTGAGAGATCGCATCGCCGAGGCGAACGCCGTCTACGGTTTCTTCTCGTTCGACAACGGCCTCTCGCAGCGCGCTTCCCACGGCCACCTTCGGACGAATCCCGCTGCGCGCGCCGCCCTGATCCGGCTTTGCGCAGCATCGAACACGCGGGCCGCCGTCATCTCCGCGCGCAAGGTCGAGACGCTCCAGCGACGGCTGCGGCTGCACCGGCTCGCCTACGTGGGCGTGCACGGAGCGGACGTCCAGGCATACGGCCTGCGGATGGTGACGGAGCCTGACCGCGAGCGCGCGGAGACGGCCATGCAGCGGCTGCGGCGCGCCTGCTCGCGCGTCCCGCAGCTGCAGGCGCCCGGAATCATTCTCGAGGACCGCACCTGGGCGCTGGTGCTGCACCTGCGCAACGCCGAACCTTCCGCGCGCGTCGCCGCCGCCGAGGAGTTCGGAAAGCTCGCCGCCGCGGAGAACCTGGATCTGCGCCGCAGCCCCGACACGCTGGAGGCGGTGTCCGACGGCGCGGCCAGCTGGCGGGCGGTGCTGGGCCTGCTCGCCGGGATGCGCGGAGCGCTGCCCGTCTACGTGGGCGCGGGCGAGACCGACGAGGAGGCGTTCGCCGTCCTCAACCGGCGCAGCTCCATCACCGTGCACGTCGGCCCCCCGCCGCGGACCGGCACGCACGCGCGCTGGCAGGTGGCGGACACCGGCGAGGTCATCCGCCTGATCCATTGGCTGGCGGACGCCCGCCGGCGCTCCTGAGGAACGGGATAGTCAACAGGCGCGCCGTTCTGCGGATGTGCGGAACCGCCGCGAGCGCCATGGTGCACCGGCACCGGCGGCACCCTCGCCGCCGCGTGGCTCCTCGGAGGAGCAGATGAACATTCGCACGGACTGCATCGCCATTCTCGCCGGCGTGGCATTCGCGGCAACGGCCGCGTTCGCCCAGGGCAGCACCTCGGGCACGACCACGGGCGGCAGCACCACCAGCGGGACCGGGCCCGACGCCGCCGCCGGCGCCCCGGACGCTGGCTCGGCGATGAGCCACTCGGGCAAGAAGCACCACAGCAAGAAGAAGACCAGCAAGAAGAGCAAGAAGAGCAAGAGCAGCTCCAGCTCGGAGAGCGGCGAGTCCAAGCCGCAGTAGCTTTCGCGCCTGGGGCACGGCGACCGCGCCCCAGGAGCGTTGCGGCGCGCGCGGCGGGCGGCGTGCTAAAAGCGGGAGCGCATGGCGCGCCTCGACCCGCATAGCTACGCAGACACCGATCAGCCGCGCACCCGCAGCATCGACTTCGCCCTGCGCGTGAATTTCGATCGGCGCGAGCTCGACGGCGACGTGGTGCTGCGCTTCCATGCCGCGGGAAGGGGTCCGCTCGATCTGGACACCCGCGGGCTGCGCATCGACGCGGTGGAATCGCTTTCCGGCGCCCCGCTGCGCCACGCGCTTCAGCCCTCCGAGCCGATCCTCGGCGCGCGGCTGCGCATCGAGCTGCCCGAGGGCAGCGAAGGCGTCCACATCCGTTACGCGACCTCGCCTTCCGCCAGCGCCCTGCAGTGGCTGGAGCCGTCGCAGACGCTGGGCAAGGCGCAGCCCTTCCTCTTCTCGCAGGCGCAGCCCATCCACGCCCGCTCCATCCTGCCGCTCCAGGACACGCCGCGCACCCGCATCACCGTCGGCTCGGCGCGCTTCACCGTGCCCGCGCGGCTGCGGGCGCTGATGGCCGCGGCGCCGCGGGGGCGCGAGCCCGGAGGCGAGCTGGCGGTGGACGCCTTCGAGATGCCGCAGCCGATTCCGCCCTACCTGCTCGCCTTCGCGGTGGGCGACCTGACGCCGCGCCAGCTCTCCGCGCGCTGCGCCGTCTGGGCCGAGCGCGCCATCGCGGACGAGGCGGCTTACGAGTTCGCGCAGGTGGAGGACATGCTGGTCTGCGCGGAAGAGCTGTTCGGGCCCTACGAGTGGGAGCGCTACGACATCCTCATCATGCCGCCCAGCTTCCCCTACGGCGGCATGGAGAACCCGCGGCTCACCTTCGTGACCCCCTCGGTCATCGCCGGCGACCGATCGCTCGTCAACGTCGTGGCCCACGAGCTGGCGCACGCCTGGACGGGAAATCTGGTCACCAACGCGAGCGCCAACGACTTCTGGCTGAACGAGGGTTTCACCGTGTACGCCGAGCGCCGCATCCTCGAGGCGCTGGAGGGCAGCGAGTCGGCGGAGCTGCACGCCGCCATCGGCCTGCACGACCTGCGCGTCACGCTGGAGCGCTTCGCCGATCGCCCGCAGCTCACCCGCCTGCGCACCGATCTTTCCGGGGTGGACCCCGACGAGGCGTACTCGACCGTCCCCTACGAGAAGGGCTACCTGCTGCTGCGCAAGCTCGAAGAGACCGCCGGCCGCGCCGCCTGGGACGACTTCCTGCGCGCCTATCTCGAGGCGTTCCGTTTCCAGAGCATCACCACGCAGGACTTCCTCGACTTCCTCGAGGGGCACCTCCCCGGCCTCGCCGCCCGTGCCGGGGCGCTCGCGTTCATCGACGGGCCGGGGCTGCCGCAGCATGCGCGCCTGCCGCACTCGCAGCGGCTCTCGCAATTGCAGAGCGGCGCCATGGAGCCGCAGAATCCCACCGAGCTCCTGGCATGGCTGCAGTCCATCCAGCCGGACGCGGCGAAGCTGCGCGAGCTCGACGCGCGCTACGGCCTCTCCACCCGGCGCAGCCTCGAACTGCGGCACACCTTCGTGCTCCTGCAGCTGCGGGCCGGCCTTCCCGAAGGCGTGGAGGGCGCTCGCCGCGTCGCGCTGGAGACCGGGCGCATGAAATATCTGAGACCCGTCTTCACCGAGCTTGCCCGGCGCGACCGCAGGGCTGCGGAGCGCATCTACGCGGAGGCGCGCAGCGGCTATCACAACATCGCCCGCTCCGTCGTCGAGGGGCTGTTGAAAAACGCTCCCGCGGGCAGATAAGGTCTCGGCCCACACCCCAACACCGACGGGAGGGAACCATGTCCCGATGGTTCTTCGTCGCAGTGGTCGCGCTGCCGATTGCCGCATTCGCGGGGAAGCACCACGTCCTCAGGGCCACGCCGCAGAACGTGCAGTGGGGCTGGCTCGATCCGAAGGAGCCGCCCAGGCTGACCATCGAGTCGGGCGACACCGTCTCCATCGAGACGATGATGCACTCGATGGATCAGATCCAGAAGGGCGTCTCGATGGAGAAGATCGTCGAGCTGCGCAAGGCCAATCCCGGAGGCGGCCCGCACTCGCTCACCGGCCCCATCTTCGTGAAGGGGGCCGAGCCCGGCGACGTGATGGAGATCCGCATCCTCAAGATCGTGCCCAAGAAGGTGGGCACCAACTTCAACCTGCCCGGCAAGGACTTCCCCACCATCGGCGTGCTGGCCAAGGACTTCCCCGAAGGCCACGTGCAGTACTTCGACATCGACCCCAAGGCGAAGACGGTGCAGTTCAAGCCCGGCATCGACATTCCCCTGCGGCCGTTCCCCGGAACGCTGGCGGTCGGCATCGATCCCGACGATCCCTCGCCGCGCAAGGGCGGCTCCAAGGATCCGATGGCGCCGGTGAGCACGCTGCGCCCGTGGAAGAACGGGTCGAACATGGACATCAACGAGCTGACCGAAGGGAGCACCATCTACATCCCGGTGTTCCTCAAGGGCGGCCTGATCTGGACCGGCGACTCGCACTGCGCGCAGGGCAACGGCGAGGTGAACCTCACCGCGCTGGAGTGCTCGTACGAGGAGATCCGGCTGCAGCCCATCGTGCACAAGGACATGAAGCTGACCTGGCCGCGCATCGAGACGAAGACGCACTACATCCAGGTGGGCTTCGACGAGAACCTGGAGAAGGCCTTCGCCAACGCGATCTCCGAGACGGTGGACTTCCTGGTGCAGAAGAAGGGCCTCGACCGCTACGAGGCGTATTCGCTCGCCGCCATGACCGCCGACTGCCGCGTCAGCCAGATGGTCGACGTCCGCAAGGGCGTCCACTGCATGATCCCCAAGTCCATCTTCACGGCCGCCCGCACCGCGCACGTGCATTGAAACGGCCTACATCTGATTACAGAAAACGAAGTCGGGTACCCTAGCCGCTGCGTGTAGGCGCTGGCGAAGACACTAGGGATTCGGCTGGTGATCTGTTCAGGGGGAGGTTGCTTGACAGCCCGGAGGACCTGACCGACTCTGCGCTCGGTGGATCGAAGTGGCATGAAGTGGATCGCCACGGCCACCCAGAGGATCGCGGGCCATGTTCTCCGGCGTCTTCCAGCACTCGATCGACGCCAAGGGCCGCACCAGCCTGCCCGCCAAGTTTCGCGAGCTGCTCGCCGCCCAGAGCGCGGACCGGCTCTTCGTCACCACCGATCTGATCGACGACTGCCTGGTGGCCTTCGCGCCGGCGAGCTGGCAGCGGATGGCGGAGAAGATCGCCTCGCTCTCCATGTTCGACGAGCGCACCCGCCTGCTCACGCGCAGCTTCATC
>DATDMU010000153.1:0-2932 GCA_036518615.1 Myxococcales bacterium | reverse complement strand
CCCGAGGTGAGCCGGTCCAGGTCGGCGAAGCCGCTGGGGATGCCGGTGATCTCCTCCTGCCGCTCGTAGAGCGCCTCGATGTTCTTGAAGACGCGGGCGATGACCGGCTTCACTGCCTCGAACGAGACGACGTTGCGCTGCTCGGTGACGGCGAAGATGCGCCGCTCGCACTCGTCGGCGAACTCGCCCACCTCGCCGTGCTGTTCGTAGCCGAGCTGGGCGATGGTGCTCGCCGCCTCGATCAGGCGCCGCGCCAGCGCCTTCTCGTGGACGATCTTCGCGTAGTAGCCGAGGTTGGCGGCAGTGGGGACGATCTTGTCGAGGAGGTCGATGAACTCGTCGCCGCCCACCGCCTCGAAGGCGCCCATCGCGGTGAGCTCGTCCTTGACCGTGATCCGGTCGATGGGCTGGCCCTTCGCGAACAGGGCGCTCATCGCCTCGAACACCTTGCGGTGCGCGTCGCGGTAGAACTCCTCCGCCCGGACGACCTCGACCACTTCCGCGAATGCCTGGCTGTCGAGCAGGATGCCGCCGAGCAGGCTCTTTTCCGCGTCGAGGTTGTGGGGCGGGACCCGCCCGTGGGGCAGGGGAACGACGGCGGCTGGAGCGCTCACGAGGCCCATCCTGCGCAGGGGGGTGTGACATTCCTTCGCGCAACGAGCCTGTGAAGCGCAATCTTGCTATCCTGTGGACGCCTGTGGAGAACCTGTGACCGACGACGACAACCCGCGACCGAAGAAAAGTTGGCGTGAAATCGACAAGATGCGCGATCACAGCGGGGGTTCCACCCGCCGCGATTCGCGCGAGCGCGAGCGATTCGAGAGCTCGACCGGCTACACCAAGTACAAGACCAACCTCGATCGGCTCTTTTCCGGGGGCGCGCCGCTGCCCGAGCACCTGCGCACTGCGCAGGACGCGGGAGAGGCGGAGCGGGACGAGGAGCGCAAGAAGCTCTACGCCATCGAGGACACCAAGGCGTTCTACGCGGCGGCGACCGAGTTCCTCAAGAACAACGAGCTTCCCGACGACGCGCGCCTGCTCGACCGGCTTCTCGGCCATCCCGACGAATCGATCATGGAGAGGGCGCTCGGGCGGCTGGAGGAGCTGCACAAGGCAGGCACGCTCAAGCCGCCGCCGGCGCTGAGGAACCGGCTCTCCTCGGTGGAGATCGACAGCGGCGACCCGAAGATCCGCAAGCGCGCCGCCGAGCTTCGCAAGGCGTTGCGCTGAGTCTTCGGGCCGCTGCGGAGAGCCCTCAGTTGACGTTCTTGCCTTCCTCGAGCTTCTTGATGGCCTGCTCCAGGCTCTTGCGGTTGGCCTCGTCCGGGGCCTGCTTCACCGCGAGCCGCGCCTCGGCGAGGGCGCGGTCCTTGTCGCCGACCGCCGAGTAGCCGCGCATCAGCCCGACGTGCACCGGCCACTTGTCCGGGAAGCGCTGCGCGTTGATCTGGAAGACCTTGAGCGCCTCCTGCTTCTTGCCTTCGGCGATGAGCGTGCGGCCCACCTGGTGGATGTCGATCGGCGTGGCCGACGGATCGGCCAGCGCCTTGCTCCAGGTTTTCTTCGCGTCGTCGCCGTGGCCGTTCAGATCCTGTAGCCGCGAGAGGGTCACGAGCGTGGTGAAGTTCTCCTGCCCGCCCACGGCGGGGTTGACGGCGCGCTGCGCCCAGGCGAGGCCGTCGGCGAGCGCCACCTTGTGCTGAGCGGCGTAGTTCGCCGCCTGCACCAGGTTGTGCCAGTCGAACCCGGTGGGGCCGCGCAGGGCATCGCGCATCTGTGCCACGTAGATCGCCTCCGCGTCGTCCACGGAGATGGTGAAGGGGATCGCCAGATCCTCCCACTTCAGCGCGACGGTGGCCCTGGCCGGCTCGCGCTCGGTGAACTCGTAGGTGAGCCATTCGTGGTAGTCGCTCTTCTGCGGCTTCGCCGTCACCCGCAGCGCGTCCTCCTTCGGGTCGTAGGAGAAGCTGCCCCAGGAGCTGGAGTTCTTCGAGAAGATGACGGTGAACTCGTCCTTCCCCGGGATCATGTGCAGCCCGTACTTGCCGGCGCGCAGCGGCTGTCCCTGCACCTTCACGTCGTGGGAGACGGTGAAGATGGTGTTCTCGTTGGCGCCCGCGCGCCAGGGGCAGCTCTTGCAGTTGTTGAAGCCCGGGTCGGTCATTCCGTAGGGAACCAGCGTTCCCCAGATCTTGCCGCGGCGGTCGTCGCCCTTGAGGACGACGCGCGGGCTGGAGTAGTTCAGCGAAACCGTCACCGGGCCGATGTCCTGCGTGACCGTGGCGCGCTGGTTGTCGCCGCTGGGCGGACCCGGCAGGCGCTGTGCGGAAATGGGACCGGCTGCGAGCAGCAGGAGCGGAAGCGCGAAACGCATCTTCATGGGATCCCCCTGAGGCGATCAAGCGGTGGACGATGGAACGCGAGACGGGCGCCAGTATTCCAGGGCGGCCTGCAGGAGGAGCGCGAGCAGCAGCACGAGCGAGCAGCCCGCGACGTTGTACCAGAGGTACCCCAAGCTGGTTCCCAGCCAGAGCGCGATCACGCAGGCCTGGGCGCAGAGGGTGGCGGCGAAGGCGGCGGTGCCCCGCACCCGCGGCAGGATCCAGCCGGCGAGGAACACGCCCAGCATCGGGCCGTAGAAGATGGAGCCGAGGATGTTGACGGCCTGGATGAGGTTGTCGAGCAGCGAGGCGAAGGCGGCGAAGGACATGGCGACGAGACCCCAACCCCCCGTGGCGAGCCGCGCCGCCCGCAGGCGCGGGGCGTCGGTGGAGTCGGGTCTCCAGAGCCGGTAGAAGTCCACCACGCTGGTGGCCCCCAGCGCGTTCAGCGCGCTCGCGGTGGCGGAGAGCGCCGCGCAGATGATCACCGCGAGGAGCAGGCCCACGAGGCCCGGCGGGAAGTGGTGGAGCACGAAGGAGAGGAAGATGGA
>DATDMU010000152.1:0-3572 GCA_036518615.1 Myxococcales bacterium | reverse complement strand
GTTCTTTCCCGGCGGCAAGCGCATCATCTTCTCATCGAACTACGGCGACCCCAGCGGCCGCGAGTTCGATCTCTGGGCCATCAACGTGGACGGCACCGGACTCGAGCGCATCACCTCCGCGCCGGGCTTCGACGGCTTCCCGCTCTTCTCTCCCGACGGCAAGTGGCTGGCGTTCGCTTCCAACCGCGCCTTTCCGCCGGGAGTGCGCCAGACCGACGTCTACGTGGCGCGCTGGGTCGATACACCCTCTGCCCGCAGCGATGCGGCGCCGGACCGCGTGCTGCGCGACGTGGCATGGCTGGCCGACCCGGCGCGGGAGGGGCGCGGCCTGGGCAGCGCGGGCCTCGACGCCGCCGGCGCCTTCATCGAACAGCGATTCCGCGAGATCGGCACGCAGCCCGCGGGCGACGGCGGCGGATACCGGCAGGTGTTCGACGCTCCCGTCTCGGTTCGGGTGGACCCGGCGACAGCAGTCCTCATCGACGGCGCCCCTGCCAAAGGCGAGGTCGCGGTGCCGGGGTTCTCCTCCAGCGGCGAGGTGGAGGCGCCCGCGGTGCTGGCCGGCTATGGAATCAGCGACAACGGCCGCGACGATTACGCCGGCCTCGACGTCAAGGGCCGCATCGCGGTGGTGCGCCGCTTCGTCCCCGAGAGCGACCCCAGGTTCGCCGACAAGGACCCGAAGCAGCGGTTCGGCGACCTTCGCTACAAGGCGTGGATTGCCCGCGAGCGCGGCGCGAAGGCGCTCCTGGTGGTGGACTGGCCCGAGGGGCAGACGCTCCCGTCCGAGGCGCGGCTCCCGCAGGCGCATCCGGAGATGTCCGAGGGAGGAATCCCGGTGGTGGTGGTCCAGCGCGCTGCGCTGAAGGACGCCATGCCGAGGCTGCTGTCGCGGCAACCCGTCAAGGTGCGGATGAAGGTCGCGCTCACGGTGGAGCACAAGCCGGTCTTCAATGTAGTGGCGCGCATTCCGGCGGGCGCGAAGGACAAGCTGGAAGGCGCGGTGCTGGTGGGCGCGCACTACGACCATCTGGGCATGGGCGGGCGCTTCTCGCTCGCGCCGGACCAGCGCGCGGTCCACCCCGGCGCCGACGACAACGCCAGCGGCGTGGCGGACGTCATCGAGATCGCCCGCGCGCTCGCCGCCCGCGCCGGAGATCTGCGCCGCGACGTCATCGTGGCGGCGTTCGCCGGCGAGGAGACGGGACTGCTCGGCTCCACGCACTTCGCGCGCTCGGCCGCGGCGCAGGGCCTGGCCGGCATGCTCAACCTCGACATGGTGGGAAGGATGCGCGGCAACCGCCTGAGCGTGCTCGGCTCCGATTCCGCGGCGGAGTGGGCCGGAATCGCCGGCGCTGCCTGCGAGGAGGCGCGCGTCGAGTGCACGCTGGGCGGCGACGGCTACGGCCCCAGCGACCAGACGCCGTTCTACGGCGCCGGCGTTCCCGTCCTGCACTTCTTCACCGGCGCGCATTCCGACTATCACAAGCCGGGCGACATTCCCGCGCTGATCAATGCCGCGGGCGCGGCCCAGGTTGCGCAGATCGTGGAGCGCGTGGCGCGGGACGTGGCCGGCCGCGAGCAGCGTCTCACCTACCGCAAGGTGCAGGCGCCGCCGCCGCAGGGCGACGTGCGCAGCTTCGGCGCCTCGCTCGGAACCATTCCCGACTATGCGGGCCCGCCCGATGGCCAGCGCGGAATGCTGCTCGCCGATGTCCGCCCTGGCGGAGCCGCGGAGCTGGCGGGCATGCGCCGCGGCGACATCCTCGTGCGGCTGGGAAAGCACGAGATCGCGGGCGTGGAAGACCTCATGTTCGTGCTCAATTCGGTGAAGCCGGGCGAGACGGTGAGGGCCGTCGTGCTGCGCAACGGCGCCGAGGTCACGCTGCAGGCGACGTTCCAGGAGGGCCGCCGCTCGCGCTGACGCTTCAAGCCCCGCTGACGCTCAGGCTCTTGAGGCGGTCGTAGACCTTGAGCACCTGCGGCGCGTACTTGTTCTTCGGGTCCTTCCCGCGCATCAGCGCCATGTCCACCGGGCCGGGCCCGCGGTTGTACGCGGTCAGCGCCATCTCGATGTCCTTGTACATCTCCATGTAGAACCCGAGCACTTGAAGACCGTACTTGATCGACACCTCGGGGTCCTTGAGATTCCCGGAGATGCCGAGGACCTTTTCCCATTGCGGCATCACCTGCATGAGACCGACGGCGCCGACCGGAGAGACGGCGTTGGGGTCGAAGCGCGACTCCTCGGCGATGATGGCGAGGACGAGGTCCGGATCGCGCTTGTAGAGTGCGCCGTAGCGATGGGCCTGGCGGGCGATGTTGCGCGCGAGCGCGAGGTCGATGTCCGGCTTGAGGACGAGGATCTTGAGGAAGATGACCTGCTCGGCCGAGCTGCTGGCGATGTACTGGCGCAGCTCGGTGCCCTCGGCGCGGATGGCCACGGACTGGTCGCGCAGCTCGCCGGCGCGCAGCGCGAGATCGGCCGTCTGTCGCGCCGTCACCGCGGCGCTCGAGGAGAGCGCGTCGAGGCGCGTCTTGAGGTAGTAGACGGCCGCGCCCGCGCCGACGATGGCGAACGCGTGCAGCCCCACGAAAGCCGCGATCCACGGGTGGACGACGTGCAGCGGGAGCTTCTCCCACGACAGGCCGCGCCGATCGGATGCTGCGAGCGCCACGGTCTCTTCCGGCATCATGGGACCCTCCCCGCGAAGACACGTTCGAAGCGGACGAAGCGTAGGAAGACCGCTCGTGCGTAAACAAGGCTCGGGGTATGTCACTGGCGCACGTCCGTACACCGGCCTCTCGCCTCGCCCCGGAGCTCGCCGATGCGCCTTTCGAAGATCGTTCCCGCCGCGCTCGCGTGCGCCTGCGCGCAATCGAGCCCGGCCGTTCGCGGAGGTACTTCCGACGTGGCCACGTCCGTCACCATGGAAGAGCACATGATTCCCTCCGGAGACGAGGGCATCCAGCTCTACCTGCGCAACAAGCGGCCGGCGGGCCAGGACCGCTTCGCGCCCGACCGCGTGGTGCTCTTCGTCCATGGCTCGACGTACCCCGCCGAGACGTCGTTCGATCTGCCGCTCGGCGGCACCTCGTGGATGGACTACATCGCGCGCCGCGGCTTCGACGTCTGGCTCGTCGACCTGCGCGGCTACGGCCGCTCCAGCCGGCCAAAGGAGATGGACGAGCCGCCGCAGGCGCATCCCCCGATCGTCCGCACCGACACCGCGGTGAAAGACGTCACCACCGCGGCCGATTTCATCCGCAAGACGCGCGGCGTCCCGCGCATCGTGTTGATGGGCTGGTCCTGGGGCACGACGATGATGGCCTCGTACACGAACCACAACCCGGACAAGGTGGAGAAGCTCGTCCTCTACGCGCCCCAGTGGCTGCGCAACACGCCGCCGCTCATCTCCGGCGAGGGCGCGTACCGCACCGTCTCCATCGACGCGACCCGGGACCGCTGGCTCAAGGGCGTTCCGGACGACAAGAAGGCGACGCTGATTCCGCCGGGCTGGTTCGAGCGTTGGGCGGAGGCGACTTTCGCGACCGACCCGGTGGGCTCGCAG
>DATDMU010000151.1:0-16978 GCA_036518615.1 Myxococcales bacterium | reverse complement strand
CGGCGAAGAACAGGCGGTAGTTGCGGTGCGAGAGGGCGCGCAGCGCGAACCCGAGGCCGCCTTCGGAGGGCATGCGGCGCAAGCTAGTACGCGCCGCGGCGCTCCGCCACGCGCTCCGGCGGCAAAGCGCGAGGCACGACGTCCCGGCTGCGAGTAGCTGCTTGCCAGCGCGCGCCGCCGTGCCAGACTTTGCCCATGGAGCTCCACGGACAGGCCACCCTGACCGCGGACGACGTCGCCGACGCGCAGATGGCGATGCCCGCGGTCGTCAAGGCGCACCGGTTCCTCGCATTGATCCTCGCGGCGCTCGCACTGCAGCTGCTCTCAGGGCCGGCCGGACTGCCGACACTGCTGGCATTGTCCTGTGCCCTCGCCATCGGCCTCGGCCTCTACTCGCTTCGCCGCCACCTGCTGCGGACGGGCGCAAGAAAGACCCTCGCGATGAAGCAGCAGGGAGAACTGGATCTGCGCTACCGCTTTACCGACGCCGGGTACGAGACCTCCTCGAGCAACCGTACCGGCGCCGTCGCCTGGGAGTCGCTGCACGGCTGGATCGAGGGCCCGAACATCTTCGCTCTGCAGACCAGCCAGCAGGCCTACGAGGTCATCCCCAAGCGCGCCCTCGCGCCCGAGGCTGTCACGGCGCTTCGGACGATTCTGCAGCAGCGCGTGCGCCCGCGAACAGAGCCCGTCACGCTCTTCGCCCGCTACCGATGGCTGATCCTCTGGGCCATCCTGATCCTGCTCTTCTTCGTCTTCCGCTCGATGTTCTCGAAGCCCTGAACCTGGACCCCGTTCCCTCAACCCTTCCGGAGCCGCCCCACCGCCTCGCGCAGCCTTCCCCGCGACTCCTCCGCGAACCACGTATCCAGCCACCTCTCCGCCTCGCTCTCCTCCGCCGCCCTCGCCGCCGCCGCCGCCGGCCTGCGCAGCGAGGCCTTCACCATCCGCACTCCCGCAGGCGGCAGCGCCGCCAGCGCCGCGGCGCGCGCCACCGCCCGCGGCAGCAAGTCCGCCTCCGGCACCACCTCGTGCAGCACCCCGAGCTGCAGCGCCTCCCGCGGGGGGACCAGCCTGCCTTCCAGCGCCAGCACCGCGAGCGACGGCCCCGGCACCTGCGCGCGCAGCGTCTCCAGCACCACCGCCGGCAGGCCGATGCCGAGCCGGGTCTCGTTCAGTCCGATCCGCGCGTCGCGGTCCGCCCCGATGCGCACGTCGGCCTGCAGCGCCAGCACGCAGCCGCCGGCCACCGCATGCCCGTTCACTGCCGCCACCAGCGGCACGGGCAGCTCGAACAGCCGCAGCATCGCCTCGTCGAATCGGAGGATGAACGACCGCATCGCCGGCCGGTCCAGGTCCACCAGCGCGGGCAGGTCGAGGCCCGCGGAGAAGGCGGAACCCTGCCCGATCATCACCGCGGCGCGAGCGTCGCCGATCCCTGCGAGCAGCCCGTCCAGCCGCTCCAGGAAGGAAGGCGAGATGGAGTTGGCCTTGCCGTTCTCCAGCCGCAGCACCGCGACCTCTCCGCTCCGCTCGACGCGCACGTCATCTCCCGACCGCGGCCGGCGGCTGGGCCAGCGACTCGTTGCCGGCGCCGTCCACCGTCGCCACCGCGAAGAACCAGTCGTCCGTGGTCACCGAAGGGAGCACCACCTCGCTGGCCTTGCCCAGGGACACCACCCTCTCCCACGCCACCGTCTCCGCGGGCCGCCGGTAGAGCACCACGTCGGCGATGCGCGGATCGGCCGGCAGCTTCCAGCGCAGCCTCGCGTCGGGCGACACCGCCCCGAGCAGCGTCACCTCCTGAGGCGGAGCAGGGGCAAAGCCCAGCGACGCGATGGCCGCGACCAGCGCCTTGCACATGCGCTGCGCGTAGTTGGCGTCGAAGCGGAAGAGCTCGTCGCCGTAGCGCACCCCGTGCTCGGTGCGCGGCGTCTGGTGCTGGCCGCGGTAGTTCTCGCGCGCCTCGGACAACCGGATGGCGGCGAAACCCTGGTGCGCGAACGACATGTGGTCGCTGCCGCGCGCGATGCGGTCGCGCCGCAGCATCACCCGCAGCCGCAGGCCGGTCACGTACAGCTCGCCCACCCGCTGCACGTACCTTGCCCACTGCCGCGCCGGGCTGTCGTTCTCGCTGCCCATCGCGAGCCGCAGCTTCTTCTGCGCCTCGCTCTCGACCTCCGGCGTTCCTTCCGAGAAGAGCCGCGCCGCGGTGGAGTCGCGCACCCCGTCCTGCCCCTCGCTGTTGCCCGCGATGTCCACGCTGACCATCGCGATGACGTCGATCCCCTCCGCCTTCAACCGCTCGGCCAGGTGCTGCGAGCCGAAGAGGCCCTGCTCCTCTCCCGCCACCGCGACGAAGTAGATGGAGACCGCCGGCGATTCCGCGCGCAATGCATTGGCCATCTCCAGCGCCATGGAGACGCCGCTGGCATCGTCGATGGCGCCGGGCGCGTCCGTCTTCGGGTCCATCACGTCGCTGGGCATCGAATCGTAATGGCCGGTCATGACGATGGCCTGTTTCCCGCGCGCGGGGTCGGTGCCCGGCAGCACCGCGCCCACGTTGACGATCTCCACCGGCACGGAGATGCGCTTGCCGTTGGGCTGCATGGTGAAGCGGTCCTCGAAGGGCTCGAGCCGCGACCCCTTGGCGATGGCGGCGAACTGCGCGGCGAGCCACTCGCGGGCCGGCACGATGCCGCGGCCGGGCCCCTGCGTGCCCGAGAGCGTGTGGCGGGTGCCGAACTCCGTCAGCCGCTTCACCGTGCCCTGCATCCGCGCGGCGTCGATGCGCTCCACCACCTGCTCGACGCGCGGGTCGCGCCGCTCGTGGGCGAGAGCAGGAACCGCCAACAACGCCATCACCGCGAATGCTTTCATGTCGTCATCCTCCGGCGCCAGAGCAGGTAGACGGGAAGCCCGGCGAGCGTCAACGCGAGGCCGATGAAGCCGCGTGCAGGATCGTGCACGAAGGTGGAGATCACCACGACCGCGCAAATGCCGATGAATGAAAGCGTAGTCAATGGATGCCCCGGCATTCGACATGGCTCGCCGCGGGCGCGGAACACGAAAAGGCAACCGGCGCTGAGCGCGAAGAAGATGAAATCCATCGCCACCACGTAGCGGAGCAGCTCTTCGTAGGTGCCCCAGAGGGAGAGCAGCGCTGCCATCGCCCCCTGAAGCGCGATGGCCGCCGCCGGCGCGCGGGTGCGCGCGGAGACCCCTGCCACGCTGCGGAAGAACAATCCGTCGTCGGCCATGGCGAAATAGACGCGCGGCGCCGTCAGGATGCTCTGGCTGAGGAATCCCAGCGACGAGACCGCGACGCCGGCGCCGATCAGCGCGGCGCCGCGCGGCCCGATCGCGAGCGTGGCCACGTCCAGGGCGGGAGCCGCGCTGCGCCGCAAGCCGCCCATGCCCAGCACGCGCACGCAGGCGATCGCGACGCCCACGTAGAGCACCACCACCGCGAGCACGCCGATGATCAGCGCCCGCGGCAGGTCGCGGCGCGGCTCGCGCATCTCCTCCGCAACGAAGCAGGCGGTCTGGAACCCGCCGTAGGAGAAGAGCACCGGGATGAGGGCGGCGCCGAAGCTCGCCTGGGCGTCGTGCCCCGCATCCGAGCCGGGCGCTCCCAGCCAGAGGCCGCACCCGATCAGCGCCGCGATGGCGGCGATCTTCAGCACCATGAGCGCGCTCTGCACCCGCGCTCCCGCCGACACGCCCAGGCAATTCACCGCCGTCAATGCCGCCAGCGCCAGCGCCGCCATCGCGCCTTCCGCCATCCGCAGTCCGGAGAGGCTTCCCAGGTATCGCGCGAAGGTCATGGCGCAGACGGCCATTCCGCCGGTCTGGATGACGAGCAGGAGCGCCCAGCCGTAGAGGAACGCGACCGCGGGATGGTAGGCGTCGCGCAGGTAGACGTACTGCCCGCCGGCATAGGGGCGCTGCCGGGAAAGAGCGGCATAGATGAAGGCGCCGATCAGCGCGGCGGCGCCGCCCAGGAGCCACGCGCCCAGCATCTGCGCGCGCGTCGCCGTCCACGAGGCCACGATTGCGGGAGTGACGAAGATGCCCGAGCCGACGATGCCCCCCATCACCACCATGATCGCATCGAACAATCCGATGCGGCGGGCGAGGCGCTCTTGCGGCACCCCCGCGCTCTATCACGGAAGGGCGACGCGAAAGGCCGAGTGGAACGACTGCCCGCGCCGCCCGCGGCCCGAGAGCACGAAGAAGGCCTGCCCGGCGGTCGCCGCCACCGATTGCGGATAGGCCACCATGCCCCTGGGCGCGGGTGGAGGCTGCGCCGCGACCACCTGCCAGGTCGCGCCGCCGTCCTGCGTGTGCAGCGCCTCGAAGGCGGCGCCGGCGGGGAAGTCGGGCAGCCCGGGACCGAGCGAGATCTCCCCCTCGGCGCCGCTCTCCGCCGCGACCGTCGCGACCAGCGCGTCCCAGTACGCCCGCGTCGGGGCATAGGCCACCTCGCCGGCGACCCCGCTCAACTGCAGCCCCGAATTGAAGCGGGCGAGGAGCCGCGCAGGGTCGAGGAAGGAGAGCATGGTCTGCGCGGACGCGGTCTCCGCACCGCCGCGCCTGCCGCCGCCCTGCGGCCCGCGCCCCCGCCTGCCCCCGCCGCGCGGACCCTCGCCCCCTCCGGGCGGACCCTCGGGCGGCAGCGGCCGGGCAGCGGCGCGCTGCTGCTGCTGTCTCTGCGGGGTCTCCGGGCGCTCCCACGACGTGCGCTCCACCACCTGGCGCAGCGCGATGACGAGGGGCAGCGGCGGCCCGGCCACGCGCCGCCACGAGGCGCCCCGGTCCCTGCTCTGGAAGACGGGGCTGCCGGCGATGGGCCCTTCCAGGATGGACTCGCGCCCGGGAAAGGAAAGCGCGGCGCTCAAGGACGAGCCCACCGCGCGATCGCCGCGCATCTGCCGCTCCGCCGCCATGGCCAGCTCGGGATTGCGCCGGATCAGGCCCGCCGCCTGCAGCAGCGGATCGGCCGCCACCGCATAGAGCCCGTCCTCGAGCTCCGCGATCCAGGCGTCGATCTGCAGGCCGCTCCTGGAGAAGCTGGCGCCGCCGTCGCGGGAGACGTAGACGCCGTCGCCGGGCGTGCCCCAGCGCACCGCGCCCGGTCCGCCTTCGCGCGCGTCGATGAGAGTGAGCGCCGCGACCGCCTCGTCCGAGGTGTACTCCAGCAGCTCCGCGAACCTCTGCCGGGGGTCGCGCGGCTCGGCAGGGTCGCCGTGGACCGAGACGAAGAGGGCGTCGCGGGTCGCGACGATGCCGCGCACCCGCCAGTTCTTCGCCGGAAGCGACGGCGAGAAGGTGCGGAAGGTGGCGCCGCCGTCGGCGGAGACGAAGAGGTGCCCGCGCCCGCCGGCCCAGAGGGTTCCCCCCGGCCCTTCGGCCAGCGTCTCCAGTTCCTCGCCTCCGGGCGCGACCGCCTGCCACTCCTGCCCTCCATCGCCGCTGCGCAGCACGCGCGATCCGGAGCGGGCGAAGATGCGGGGGGGCCGGAAGAGCACCTGGTCGAGCGGCGGCGCCGCCGAGAAAGCCCAGGTCGCGCCGCCGTCGGAAGAGGCGAAGACCCCACGCTCCGGCTGCGCCACGGTGGCGAGGACGGTGTCCGCTCCGGCGAAGACGCGGTCGAGCGCCCCGTCCTCCTCGACGGAGTGGAAGAGGCCGAACCGGGTCCGCTCGTAGCGCACCGGCATGGCGCCGGGCGCGCCCGGAAGCGGCATCATCCTGTAGCTGGCGCAAGCGGCGCAGGCCGCGAGGACGACGGACCCTCCGCGCACCACGGTCTTCATTTCCTTCCGCCGAGCACGGAGCGGGCGCGCGCGGCAAGGTCCGAGGCCTCCTTCAACACCCGCTGCGCCGCCGCCACCGCCTGCGGCGTGGGAGCAGCGTCGGTGGACTGCAGCAGATCGTAGACGGCCGCGATGCGGGCAGCCCAGGGCACGAGCGCGGGAGGCTGCTCTTTCGCCCAGGGCCTGCGCTCCTCCGCGGTCCCCTCCAGCGCGGCGAGATCCTTGTCGTCCGGCTTCCGCTTGCGCGCGTCGCGCACCTCGTGGACGAGGCCCACGTCCTCGCGCAAGGCGGCGGCGAGCTTCTGCGACAGCTCGAACTGCTGCCGGAGCGCGGCCATCGAAGTCTTCACCCGCGGGTCCATGCGGACGGTCAGCTGCCGCGTCGCCGTGGCCTTGCCCGCGGCGAGCCGGACGGTGTACCTGCCCGGCATCGCCCACGGCCCGCGCGGCTCCCTGGGCGTGTCGTGCGGAATGGCCGCGATCGGATACCCCGGCTCGAGCGAGGGCGGCGGCGTCCAGTGCACGTCCCAGACGAAGCGGTGCAGCCCCGCCTCGCCCGAGGGCGGCTGCGGCGGGCGGATCCACCAGCGCGGCACGTTGCGTTCGTCCGCGGGCGCCGGAGCCGGGTCCGCGCTCGAGGACCTGCGCACGACCGCGCCCTCTTCGTCGAGGATCTCCACCGTCACCGGCACGGGCTCGCGCAGGAAGTAATCGATCACCGCTCCGTCCGGCGGGTTCTTGCCCATCGGCTCGTCGGGCGGCAGCGGAGTGTCGGTGTTGGTGTTCCAGCGGATGCGCAGCGCCTCTTGCGGGGCGAAGAGGTGCACGGGCTCCTGCACCACCGCGTCGGTCACCTCGCGCAGCGGCTCCACGTCGTCGAGGATCCAGAACCCGCGCCCGTGCGTCGCCACCGCCAGGTCGTCGCCCTTGACGATCAGGTCGCGGATGGAGGTGGCGGGCATGTCCAGGCGCAGCGACTGCCAGCTCTCGCCGTCGTCGAAGCTCACGTAGACCGCCTGCTCGGTGCCGCAGAAGAGCAGCCCCCGGCGCACCGGATCCTCGCGCACCACGTTGACGATGCCGCCGGCGGGAAGCCCGCGAACGATCTCCTGCCAGCTCTTCCCGCCGTCGCGCGTGCGCAGGAGGTGGGGGCGCAGATCGTCGAGGCGCAGGGTGTTCACGGCGGCGTAGGCCACCTCCGCGTCGAAGTGGCCCGCCTCGAGGACGCTGATCTTCGCCCAGGGGACGATCAGATCCTCGGGCGTCACGTCCTTCCAGTGCGCGCCGCCGTCGCGCGTCAGGTGGATGAGCCCGTCGTCGCTGCCCGCCCAGATGACGCGGGCGTCTCGCGGGGAAGGCGCGAGCGCGTAGACCACGCCGCGCGCCTGCGGCTTCGCCTCTTCCGACCCGCGGTACTTGCCGACGTTGGGCGGCACCTGCCAGGTGCTCCGCGTCAGGTCGGGGCTGATCCGCTGCCAGCTCCTGCCGCCGTCGCGGGTCTTCCACACCGTGTTGGAGGCGAAGAAGAGGGTGCCGGGGTCGGTGGGCGAGAAGAGGACCGGCTGGGTCCGGATCACCCGATATCCGCTCTCGCGCAGCGGCACCGGCGCGACGTCCTGCACCTGCCCCGTGCGCCGATCCCAGCGCGAGATCTTCCCTCCGTAGACGATGTCGGGATCGCGCGGATCCGGCGCGGCGTAGCCGTACTCCTCCACGCCTGCCGGATGCCAGTCGCGAAAGGTGATGGCCCCGTCCTGCCCGCGCGAGGGCACGCAGGCGGACCCGCTGTCCTGTTGACCGCCGCAGAGCCGGTAGGGGAACGCGTCGTCGGCGGTGACGTGGAACATCTGCGCGGTGGGCTGGTTGTACCAGCTGCTCCAGGTCTGGCCGCCGTTCACGCTGACGATGGCGCCCTGGTCCGAGGCGACCAGCAGGGTGGCGGGGCGCACCGGGTCGATCCAGATCCGGTGGTAGTCGTCGCCGCCCGGTGCGCCGCGCAAGGCGGAGAAGGTCCTGCCGCCGTCGGTGGAGCGCCACACCACCACGCTCGCGGTGTAGACGACGTCGGGGTTCACCGGATCCACCTTCACCTCGGCGAAGTCGTCGGGTCGCTCGGCCACGCGCGGGTCGTCGCAGATGCGCGCCCAACTCTCGCCCGCGTCGTCGGAGCGATAGAGGAACCCCTCCTCCTTCGTCTGCACGGTGGCGAAGAGCCGCGACGTCCGCGACGGCGCGATGCCGATGCCGATGCGGCCCAGCTTGTCGTGCTCGAAGTCGGGCAGGCCCCTGGCGAGGCGCTTCCAGGTGGTGCCGCCGTCCACCGACTTGTAGAGCCCGCTGCCGGGACCGGAGAACTCGCCGTTCTCCCAGGGCGCCTGCCGCGCCTCCCACAGCGCCGCGTAGACGATGCGCGGGTCGCCCGGGTCGATGAGCACGTCCGCTCCGCCGGTGTCGGCGTCCTTGTACAGCACCCGCTGGAAGCTCTTGCCGCCGTCCACCGAGCGGAAGATGCCGCGCTCCTCGCTGGCCCCGTAAGGGTGGCCGAGCACCGCCACGAAGAGCCGATCGGCATCCCTGGGATCCACCGCGATCTGCGGGATCTGCTGCGCGTCGCGCAGGCCGAGATGCGTCCAGGTCTTCCCCGCGTCGATCGACTTGTAGACGCCGTCGCCGGTGGAGAGATCGGGCCGCTGCAGCCCTTCGCCGCTGCCCACGTAGATGATGTCCGGATTCGAGGGCGCGACCGCCAGCGCGCCGATGCTGCCGGTGGGCTGGTCGTCGAAGATGGGAGTCCAGGTGCGGCCGTAGTCGTCGGAGCGGAACACTCCGCCATCCACCGCGCCGACATAGAACGTGCCCGGCCGCTGCGCCACGCCGGAAGCGGCCTTGGTGCGGCCGCCGCGCCAGGGGCCGATGTTCCTCCAGTGCAGGTCGGTGAACAACGACGCCGCCGCCAGAGCGAGAGCGAGGATCACGTGCGTCCCTCGTGTTGGTTGAAGGAACCGCCCTTCTACCGCGCGGCGAAGGACCGCGCGCGCGTCGCGGATCTGCGCGCTCGCCCGCCAACGCCCGCGCGATGCGCCAGGTATCGAACACAAGCCCGCGCAACCATTGCGCTCTGCGCGCGCAGAACCATCGCCAGCGCATGCTCGGGTTTCCCCCGGCAGCGCCCCTGCCGCACGGCGGTGAGCGCTCCTGCTACACGGCAGCGCTTCATCGGATTTCTCCTCTTGAAATGGCAACTTGAGACGCGATGATCAACACCTCCGTCATCCGTCCGATTTCTTTTTGCACCCGCCGCGCCTTGACGCCTAGTCGAGGATCGTGCAGTCTCCGCGCGTCGTTGGGCACGACACAGGGCAAGTTTGGCTGCATTCAGGGCAACGCGATGCCGCGCAGGCTGGTCGGCGAGGGGCGAGTAGGAAAACGGAAGGCGCGTCGCGCTGCTTCATCCCCGGAGAAGCTGGTACACACCAAGGAGTTCACCATGCAATCGAAGTACAGGGCCATCAGACTGGCACTGCTTGCGTCGATCGCTGCGTCCGGCATGGCCGCTGCGCAGACAACGACCGACCAGCCGGCTACCGGTAATCAGCCGGCTCCGGCATCCACCCCGAGCGACCAGAACGTCCCCGCCGACAACAGCGCGACGGGCGCGGCAGGCGGCACGTCCGCGGGCCGCAAGAAGGAGGCGACCGAAGAGATTGTCGTCACCGGGTCGCGCATCCGCCGCAAGGACCTGACCACGCCGGCGCCGGTCACCGTGATCAGCCGCGAGCAGGTCACCGCCTCCGGCAAGGTTTCGATCGGCGACTTCCTGCAGGCCCTTCCCGAGCAGGGCAACGCCATCAACACCCAGTTCAACAACGGCGGCGACGGCGCCACGCGCATCAGCCTCCGCGGCCTGGGCTCGGCGCGCACCCTCGTGCTCCTCAACGGCCGCCGCATGGTTCCGGGCGGCACCGGCGCGGACGCCTCGGTGGACCTGAACTCCATCCCCACCGCCTCCGTCGAGCGCATCGAGGTCCTCAAGGACGGCGCCTCGGCGGTGTACGGCTCTGACGCCATCGCCGGCGTGGTGAACATCATCACCCGCAAGGGCTTCAAGGGCACGGAGGCTTCGGCCTTCGGCGGCGTCTCGCAGCACGGCGACGGCCAGACCTACGACCTGAACGTCACCACCGGCCAGGCCAGCGACCGCGGCAACGTGGTGTTCAGCGCGGGCTACTACAAGCAGCAGGCCGTCTTCGCCGGCGACCGCGACTTCTCCAAGTACCAGCTCTTCTTCGACCCGAGCAGCAGCGACTGCCCGCAGAACACGGCTGGCGCGTGCATCGGCAAGCCCGGTGAGATCCTGGTCGGTTCCGGCACCATCCCGGCCGGCCGCATCGTTCTCTCCAGCAAGCAGGTCGGCCAGCAGGTGAGCACGGCCGGGGTCACCGATATCAATGAGTTGGCCAAGCTCAACGCCTACAACGCGATGATCGCCGCCCACCCGAAGACGGGCTCGTTCATCGCCTGCCTCGCCGGAGACCCCTGCGTGGGCGGCACGACCTTCCCCAACGGCGATCGCTACCGGCCGTACAAGGGCAGCGGCCTGCCGGAGATCGGCGGCGACCAGTACAACTTCCAGCCGCAGAACTACAACGTCACGCCTGCGCAGCGCATCTCGCTGTACAGCATCGGCGACCTCAGCCTCGGCTCCAGCGCTCGCGGCTACTACGAGGCGTCGTTCGTGAACCGCCAGTCCGAGCAGCTGCTCGCTGCCGAGCCGCTCCTCACCGACGGTGAGGGCGTGGTGGTGTCCAAGGACAACATCTACAACCCGTTCGGCGTGGACATCAACGGCGTTCGCCGCCGCCTGCTGGAGTTCGGCAACCGCAAGTTCGACCAGGACATCAGCACCTTCCGCGTGGTCGGCGGAGTCGACGGCACGCTGCCCGAGGATTTCGGGCCGGCGCACGGCTGGTTCTGGGATCTGTCGTTGAACTTCGGCCGCACCGAGGAGGCGGGCACCAAGAACGGCAACGTGTACCTGCGCAACCTCGCCCAGGCGCTCGGACCGAGCATGCACGATCCGAAGACCGGCGCGCCCATCTGCGTCGCCGAGGCCGGCAATCCCGACAGCGCCATCCCGGGCTGCGTCCCCCTGAACCTGTTCAGCGGCGCCGCCTACAACATCAACACCGGCGCCGCCACGGCCGGCACCATCACGCCGGACCAGGTGGGCGGCCTCACCTTCACCGGCGTCGACCGCGGCATCAACCAGATGACGGCGGTGCAGGCGAACACCTCGGGCGAGCTGTTCTCGCTCTTCGCGGACCGCCCGGTGGGCCTGGCGCTCGGCTACGAGTACCGCCTGGTCTACGGCGCGTTCGTTCCCGACCCGATCACCGTCGCGGGTGAGACCTCCGGCAACAAGGGCCTCATCACCAAGGGCGGCTACCACGTGAACGAAGGGTACGCCGAGCTCTCCATCCCCATCCTCAGCAACGCGCCGCTCGCGGAGAACGTCGAGGCCACTGCGGCCGCTCGCGTCTTCAACTACTCCACCTTCGGGTCGGACTGGACGTACAAGTTCGGCGGCCGGTGGAGCCCCGTCCACGACGTCACCTTCCGCGGCACGTATTCGACCGCGTTCCGCGCTCCTGCGGTGAGCGATCTGTTCGGTGGGCAGGCGGACAACTTCCCGGGCCTCACCGACCCGTGCTCGGGCATCGTGAAGGGCAAGTTCGTGCCCATCGACCCGAAGTCGGCGCTCGGCCAGGCGTGCGGGGCCGCGATCAACAACCAGGACGACCAGACGCAGCTCCGGTCGCGCGTCGGCGGCAATCCCAAGCTGACGCCGGAGACCGCCAAGGTGTTCACCGCCGGCGTGGTGCTGCAGCCGAGCATGGTGCGCGGCTTCTCGATGACGGTCGACTACTACAACTTCAACGTCAGCAACGCCATCTCGTCCATCGGCGAGTCGGTCATCATCAACAGCTGCTACAACGGCGGCGGCCAGTTCTGCGACCACATCATCCGTAATCCGGTCACGCAGCGCATCGACCACATCGACAACCTGAACACGAACGTCGGCGGCGTGCTCACCGACGGCATCGACGTCTCGCTCCGCTACGCGCTGCCCACCGACTACGGCCGGTTCGGGTTCATCGTCGACGGCACCTGGCTGCACCGGTTCGACGTGACCGAGGCGGACGGCTCCGTGCTCAACGGCCGCGGCGTGTACGACCTGGGCAGCGGCGTGAACGGCGGCGTCTACCCGGCGTTCAAGGCCAACGGCGGCATCACCTTCGGCCTCGCCGGCCTCAACCTGGGATTCACCGAGAAGTTCATCGGCAGCTACTGGGAGTGCGCCGACGACTCCTTCGGCAACGGCCTGATGGACGGCGCCGGCCTCTGCCGCACGACCAAGACCCCGCAGGGAACGGTCGCGCAGCAGGGCTTCGCCGACGCAGCGCGGAAGGTCAGCCCGTACTTCCAGAGCGACATCTACGCGTCGTACGGACTGAACACCGGGTTCGGCAAGACCACCCTCGCGGTCGGCCTGAACAACGCGTTCAACGTCGCGCCGCCCAAGGTCTACAACGCGTTCACCCCGACCTCGGACCCCAGCGCCTATGACTTCATGGGCCGGTTCTTCTGGGGCCGCCTGACGCAGACCTTCTAAGGTCTGATCGTCCGAAGAGACCTGGGGCGGACGGGCACGGTGCCTGTCCGCCCCTCGCTTTTTCAGCGCAGGCGACAAAAGTACGCAGCGCGGATCGAAGCAGGCGGCCGGGCGTTGACTTTCCCCGGCTGGTTGTTTAAGTCTCCACGCCTTTTCTCGCGCGACTCACAAGGGGCACATGTTCGACAACATCACCGCTCCCCGGGCCAAGAGGCGGGCGGGCACCTCGATGGTGGTTTCCATCTTCCTCCACGGCCTCGTCGTGGGTGCCGCATTCCTGTTCGCGTACGCCAGGGCGCACATGCCCAAGCAGGCGGAGGCCCCGGTCGCCGTCACCTTCCGGCCGCCGCCGCCTCCACCTCCACCTCCGCCTCCGCCGCCCGCCGGGCACAAGCCGAAGACGCCGCGGCCGGACCGCCCGAAGCCGAAGACGCTGCCTCCCACCACGGTGATCCAGCCCAAGGAGATCCCCAAGGAAGAGGAGAAGCCGCCCGAGCCCGCGCCCGAGGAAGAGTCCGACGAAGAAGAGGGAGTGGAGGGCGGCGTCGAGGGCGGCGTGGTCGGCGGCGTGGTCGGGGGCGTGGTGGGCGGTCAGATCGGCGGGCAGGTCGGCAACACCGGCCCGGTCGAGTTCAACGACACCATGACGCCGCCGCAGAAGCTGGGCGGACCCGACCCGCAGTACACCAACCAGGCGCTCGAGCACGAAGTCCAGGGCACCATGCTGGTGAAGTGCATCGTCTCGATCCAGGGCCAGGTCCGCAACTGCCGCGTCATCAAGAGCCTTCCCTTCATGGACAAGGCGGTCATCGACGCGCTGGAGAGGCGCAGGTACTCGCCCGCCCTGCTGCACGGGCAGCCCATCGAGGTCGACTACATCTTCAAGATCACGCTCGCGCTCCCGGAGTAAGCCGGGCGGCGCGGCCATCGCCGGCAAGGGCTCTCTCTGATGCATGCGGGCTCCTGCCGTGAAGCATCGAGGAGCCCATGACGACACGACTTCGAGTCCCCCTTGCCGCGGCGCATGCCGCCGTGGCGCTCTTGCTTGCTGGCGGCTGCGGCGCGAACCTGGGCGCGAACAAGCGGTCCGCCGGCAGCATCGAAAACGGCGCCTTCAAGCCGGGCAGGCCTCCCGCGCCGGGTTATGGAAAGGACGCCAGCCTCACCTGCCCCGAGCACGGCGTGAACGGCCTCGTGCAGGACGGCCTCGGCAACGTCGCCCAGCCCGACGGGCGGCTCTGCGCGGTGGCGGAGACATTGCTCGGCTGGGAGAACGACTCGCCGCCCGAGAACGTCATCGCCACGCTCTCGCAGTACTTCGGCCTGCCCCAGGTGGTCCGCAGGGTCACGATGCAGAACTTCGATACGCAGGAGTCCACCGCGACCGGCACTCCCACCGCGGGCGCGACCCCGAAGGATCTTGCCGACCTCCTGGTGGCGCCGATCAAGAGCTTCGCCGCGAACGCGCAGAACGCGCGCTACGGCCTCGTCACCCAGCGGGTCAAGAAGGGCGTCACCCGCGTCGCGCTGGTGCTGCAGGACCAGAGCGTCGAGCTGCAGCCGCCCTTCCCGCGCAAGCTGAACCCGGGCCAGTCGGCCACCCTGTCGGGCTCGGTGCTGGGCAAGCTGACCAACCCCAAGGTGCAGTTCAGCGACGCCGTGGGCCACCTCGAGCAGCCCAAGGGGACGCCGGGCAAGGCCTTCAGCACCGAGATCAAGTGCGGCGACCGGCCCGGCAAGATCCTCGTGCAGATCTCCGCCGAATCCCCGGAAGGCGGCGACCAGCCCGTCGCCAACTTCCCGGTGGGCTGCGGGATCGACCTGCCCATGGCCGCCAACGTCGGCGCTCCGGGAGCGGAGGCCGCGGCCATCCTCGATCCGCCCGCCGCCGAGAAGAAGATCGGCGAGCTGCTCAACGACGAGCGCAAGCAGGCGGGGCTCAAGGAGCTGCAGGTCGACGAGGACCTCTCCAAGATCGCGCGCAGCATCTCCGAGGACCGCGCCAAGGGGAAGAGCACCTCCTCGGCGGAGCTCAACCAGCGGCTCAAGGAAGCGGAGATCTCCGCCCCGCAGCTCTACGAGAGCCTCGCCCAGACCACCGGGGCGGAGCAGGCGTACCAGCTCATGTCCAACAACCCGCAGGATCGCGCCAACGCCATGAACCCCAACGTCACCCAGGTGGGCATCGGCGTGGCGCCCGGGGCCACCATCAACGACAAGAAGACCATCATCGTGACCGAGCTGTTCATGAAGCAGCTCCCGCCGCCGGACCCGGAGGCGATCAAGGCGAAGCTGTACCAGGGCATCGAGCAGCGCCGCTCGGACGCGCGCGCCGCGGCGGTGACGAAGGACCCCGAGCTGGAGAAGATTGCGCAGGAGTACGCGACCGAGATGGCCAAGAACAAGGGCCAGGTGCCACGCGCGAAGATCAGCGAAATCGAGGCGCCGCTCTACAAGGGGTTCTCCAAGGTGGACGAGATCGGCGGAGTCAAGGCCGACCCGATGGAGTTCGCGCAGGAGCCCGGCGTGGTGGGGGACGCGAAGCTGGTGGGCGTGGGCACCGCAGTGGGCGTGTCCCCAAGCTTCGGCAAGAACTCCACCTACGTCATCATCCTCATGGGCAAGAAGCACGAGGCCAAGGCGGCCACCAAGAAGCCCGCCCCGAAGAAGTCGAAGAAGAAGTAGCCGGAGCCAGGCGGCGGCGCTGCTAGACTGGGGCCACATGCGCTCCCCTCTTCGCGTCGCCGCCGCCGCCCTCCTCTTCGCCTGCTCGCACGCGGCGCCGGCTCCTGCGCCCGCCCGCGCTGCCGCCTCGAACCAGCAGTGGATCGCGCGCAGCAACCAGAACGCGCAGATCCTCCTCGAGGTGCAGGCGCAATACGCCCCCGAGTTCGCCGCCCGCACCGGCGTCGGCGGCATCGACGACCGCATCACCGACTTCACCCCCGGCCATCGCGAGCGGCAGCGCCAGGCCATCGGGAAGGCCCTGGCCATGCTGCAGGAAAGGCAGCAGGCCGAGCGCGACCCGGACGTCTCCGAGGATCTCGCCATCCTGGTGGACGCTGCGCAGCGGCAGATCCGCGGCATCGAGCTGCGCGAGAAGCTGGAGGTGCCCTACGCCAACCTGCCGCGGATGATCTTCGGCAGCATCCGCTCGCTGCTCGACGCGCAGATCGCCAGGGAGCGCAGGCCGGCGGCGCTGGCGCGGGTGCGCAAGTACGCGGGCCTCGAGCCGGGCACCACGCCGGTGGTGCAGCTGGTGGAGGCGGAGATCCGCGAGGGCCTCGCCAAGGGGCTTTTGCCGCCCAGCCGCATCGAGGTGGAAAACGACCTGCACACGTCCACGTTCCTCATCGACGGCATCGACAAGCTCTTCGCGCAGTACGCCATCGCCGGGTACGAGCAGCCGGTGGCCGCGCTCCACCAGCAGCTCGGGCAGTTCCTCGAGTTCGTGCGCGCGGAAGTCCTGCCGAAAGCCCGCGAAGACTTCCGGCTCCCGCCCGAGCTCTACGAGTTCCAGCTCCGCCAGGTGGGCGTGGACATCCCCGGCGAGGAGCTGGCCCAGCGTGCGCACGAAGGATTCACCCGCATCCAGTCGGAGATGCAGGTGCTGGCGGAGCGCATCGCCAAGGCGCGCGGCCTCACCAACTGGGACTACCGCGAGGTGATCAAGGAGCTGAAGAAGAAGCAGATCCCCGACGACCAGGTGCTGGCCTTCTACCAGCACCGCCTCGCGCAGATCGAGGACATCATCCGCGAGCACCGGCTGGTCACGCTGCCCGAACGCCCCGCCCGCATCCGGCTGGGCACTCCGGCGGAGAACGCGCAGCAGCCCGCCCCGCACATGTCGCCGCCGCGGCTCATCGGCAACACCGGCGAGCAGGGCGAGTTCGTGCTGCCCCTCTCGGTGCCCGGCAAGGTGGAGCAGAAGTACGACGACTTCAACTACGACGCCGCCGCCTGGACCTTGACCGCGCACGAGGCGCGGCCGGGCCACGAGCTGCAGTTCGACGGCATGGTGGAGCGCGGCGTCTCGCTGGCGCGCGCGATCTTCGCCTTCAACAGCGTCAACGCGGAGGGGTGGGGCCTGTACGCCGAGGCCATCACCCTTCCCTACATGCCCGACGAGGGCAAGCTCATCTCGCTGCAGCTGCGCCTGCAGCGGGCGGCGCGCGCCTTTCTCGACCCCGAGCTGCAGATGCGCAAGTGGTCGCCGAAGAGGGCCCGCGAGTTCCTCGAGCGGGAAGTGGTGCTCTCGCCCGCCTTCGCCACCGAGGAGGTGGACCGCTTCACCTTCCGGGCGCCCGGCCAGGCCACGTCGTACTACTACGGCTACCTGCGCCTGCTCGAGCTGCGCGAGGCGGCCGAAAAGCAGCTGGGCAGGAAGTTCGACCCTCTCACCTTCCACGACACCATCCTCGCCCAGGGGCTGTTGCCTCCCGACCTCATGAAGAAGGCGGTGCTCGCGGAATTGAGGCAGTGATTCCTT
>DATDMU010000150.1:0-13868 GCA_036518615.1 Myxococcales bacterium | reverse complement strand
GCGCGCGCTCTCGGCTGCCGGAGGGTGGCGCTGTTCACCGACCCGCGGCTTGCGGGGGGCGAGCACGTGGCCGCGGTGCGCGCGTCGCTAAAGGCCGCGGGCGTGGACTGCGCGCTCTATTCCGAGGTGAAGGTCGAGCCCACCGACGTCTCGTTCCAGGCCGCGGCGAGGTTTGCCCGCGAGGGCAGGTTCGACGGCTACGTGAGCGTGGGAGGCGGCTCGGTCATCGACACCTGCAAGGCCGCGGCCCTCTACGCGACGCACCCCGCGGAGTTCCTGACCTACGTGAACAAGCCCGTGGGAGAGGGCGCGCCGGTCCCCGGGCCGCTGCCGCCCCACATCGCCTGTCCCACCACCTGCGGCACGGGCAGCGAGACCACCGGCATCGCCGTCTGCGACGTGCTCTCCTTGCGCGCCAAGACCGGCATCGCCTCCGCGCGGCTGCGCCCGGCGCTGGCAGTCGTGGATCCGTCCTGCACCCGGACGCTGCCAGAGGAGGTGGTGGCGGCGAGCGGCTTCGACGTCCTCTGCCACGCGCTGGAGTCGTACACGGCGCGCCCGTATACGGCCAGGCAGAAGCCGGCGCCGTACTCCGCGCGGCCGATGAGCCAGGGCGCGAATCCCTGGAGCGACTCGGGCAGCCGCGAGGCGCTGCGGCTCTGCGCGAAGAACCTGATCCCGGCGGTGCGCGGAGACAACGCCGCGCGCGAGCAGCTCGCCTGGGC
Organism: Myxococcales bacterium; assembly: GCA_036518615.1. Taxonomy (GTDB): domain Bacteria; phylum Myxococcota; class Myxococcia; order Myxococcales; family 40CM-4-68-19; genus 40CM-4-68-19. Next base: position 13,143 of record DATDMU010000150.1, on the reverse strand, counting down.
GGCCACGCTCGCGGGCATCGCGTTCGGCAATGCCGGCGTCCACCTGCCGCACGGGATGGCCTACGCGGTGGCGGGCCTGGTGCGCGAGTTTCGCATGCGCGGCTATCCGCAGGACGAGCCGATGGTGCCCCACGGCATCTCGGTGGTGGTGAACGCGCCCAGCGTCTTCCGCTTCACCGCCGAGGCCTGTCCCGACCGCCACCTGGAAGCGGCGGAATGCCTGGGCGCCGACGTCCGCGGCGCGACCCCCCGCGACGCCGGCGAGATCGTCGCGCGCACGCTGGAGTCCTTCATGCGCGCGACCTCGGTGCCCAACGGCCTCTCGGCGGTGGGCTACGGAGAAGGCGACGTGAAGTCGCTCACCGCGGGAACCATCGTGCAGCAGCGGCTGCTCAAGAACGCGCCGCGCGAGACCGGCGAGCCCGAGCTGGACGCGCTCTTCCGCTCCGCCCTGAGGTACTGGTGACGCTCGCGGAGTATCCGCACGTCCTCGACATCCAGACGCGCTGGAACGACAACGACCTCTACGGGCACGTGAACAACGTCGTCTACTACGCGTACTTCGACACGGTGATCAACCGCTTCCTCATCGAGGCCGGGCTCGACATCGAGCGCGGCGCGGCCATCGGCGTGTGCGTCGAGTCGCAGTGCACGTACAAGGCGTCGGCCGCCTTTCCCGACCCGCTCCGCGCCGGGCTGCGGGTCGCGAAGCTGGGCAACAGCAGCGTGCGCTACGAGCTCGGCATCTTCCAGGGCGAAAGGCTCTGCGCGCAGGGCTCCTTCGTCCACGTCTTCGTCGACCGCACGACCCGCAAGCCGGTCCCGATTCCCGAGCCGCTGCGCAGCGCGCTCGCGCGCATCGCGACGACCGATCGCGGATGAAGTGAACCGCCGCCGTTCAGCTCGGGCGCGCCTTCGCGGCCTTCGCAGGGACCGCAGGACCGGGCCGATCGGAAACGACGCGACGCGCTCCTGAATGCGCGTCCCGCCGGCGGTCGGCCCGGCCTTTTGGTCCCCCCTTCAAGGCCGGCGACCCGCTCGCACCCCCCGAAGACGCGAGCGAGCCAACGCACAGGACCTTGAGGTTCACGTTGCAGATGTGGAGCGTCTCGTCCGACTGCGTGCAGAGGCACTCGGTGTATGACGTGCCTTCGCGCGTGCCGCGGCGATCCATGCAGGCGCGGAACGAGTTGCCCTGGGCATGGTCGCGCGCCTGGCTGCAGGCCGCGCCGCGGTCGCCGTCGCTGCCCACGCCGAAGTAGCGCTCGGTCCACTCCCCCGCCGCGGCGGGATAGGCGGCGCAGAGCGCAATCACTGCAGCGGCGAAGGAGTGTTTCATCGCACCCCGGTCAAGAGCACGGGGCGTGCCAGACCCGCTCCCTCGCGGCGACCGCCGCCGCGGCTTGTAGCGCTACAGGTCCGCTGCTGTAGCGCCTCCTGTTGCACCCCCCTCCGGCGGTGGCGGATACTCGCAGCCGTGCAGGGGCCTTCCAGCCCGCCGTCGGACGTGACCGCCGACGAACCCGGGCCGCTTCTTCCCGACCGCGACCACGCGGCCTGTCTGACGCTGGCGCTCCAGGCCGAGGCGCCGGTGGCGCCGCCCTTGTGGGCCTTGCTCTCCGACGTGGACGCGGTATGGGTGGGCCGCGGCCGGAGCGCCGCCTCCGCCGCGCGGACCGAGAGCGAGGGGGAGCGGCAGTTGCGCATCGAGGTTCCCGACCGCTTCCTCTCCTCCTCGCACGCCTCGTTGCAGCGCATCTTCGGCCGCTGGCTTCTCGAGGACGCCGGCTCGCGCAACGGCACCTTCGTCGACGGCAACCGGGTGGAGCGGTTCGAGCTGCGGGACGGCACGGTCTTCGAGATCGGGCACAGCTTCTTCGTCTTCCGCGCCGCCTTCCCGGTCGATCTCGTGCCCGCCTCGGGACAGGAGGACTGGCCGGGGTCGCTGCAGCCCGCCTACGCGGCCCAGCTTCGCGCCCTCGAGCGCGCGGCGCCCACGTCGTTGCCGATCGTGGTGCGCGGCGAGACGGGCACCGGCAAGGAGGTGCTGGCGCGCAGGGTCCACGCGCGGTCCGGCAGGCCCGGCGCCTTCCAGGCCATCAACTGCGCGGCGCTGCCTTCGACCCTCATCGAATCGGAGCTGTTCGGCTATCGCAAGGGAGCGTTCTCCGGCGCCACCGAGGATCGTCCCGGCCTCGTCCGCGGCGCCGACGACGGCACCCTCTTCCTCGACGAGGTGGGCGATCTGCCGCTGCCCGCGCAGGGGGCGCTCCTGCGCGTCCTGCAGGAGTCGGAAGTGCTGCCGGTGGGCGGCACCCGCGCCGTGGCGGTGGACTTCCGGCTGGTGGTCGCCACCCACCGCGACCTGGAGGCGATGGCCGCCGCCGGCCAGTTCCGGCCCGACCTTCTCGCGCGCATGAGCGGGCTTTCGGTCACGCTTCCGCCCTTGCGCGAGCGCAAGGAGGACCTCGGCAGCCTGGTCGCCGCCCTCCTGCGGCGGCTCGCGCCCGATCGCGCCGAATCGGTGCGCTTCACCGTGCCTGCCGCGCGCGCCCTCTTCCGCTACGAATGGCCGCTGAACGTGCGCGAGCTGGAGAAGGCGCTCGCCCTTGCACTCACTCTCTCGCCCGATGGGCTGATCGACCTCGCCCACCTGCCGCCGCCCCTGCGCACCCTGTCGCCGCCGCCCTCGCCCGAGGCGTCGGTTGCGGCGCTGCCTGCAGAGGAGCTGCAGCGCCGGGAGGAGCTGGTCGCGCTGTTGCGCGAGCACCGGGGCAACGTCACTGCGGTCGCCCGCGTCCTGGGAAAGGCCCGCGTCCAGGTCCAGCGCTGGATGCGCAGGTATCGCATCCAGCCGGCGATCTTCAGGTAGACCCGAATCGATCGCTGGCCCGTTCCGGCGGCAATCCTGTACTCTCGAGGACGTGGAGGAGCCACCAGTGCCGGCAACGGACGACCAGCGCGTCGACCCGTCGGATCCCCGGCCGGGCCCGGTCCTCGCCGAGCGGTACGCGCTGGGTGCGCTGCTCGGCAGCGGGGGTGTGGGCCGCGTCTACACTGCGCGCGATCGCAAGCTGCAGCGCGACGTCGCGGTCAAGGTGCTCGGCTCCGCCGCGCCCGACCCCGACGCGCTGCGTCGATTCGGGCGCGAGGCGTTGGCGGCGGGATCGGTCCAGCACCCGAACATCGTGGCGGTGTTCGACGTCGGCGAAGAGCAGGGCCGCCCCTTCATCGTCACCGAGCTGCTCCGGGGAACGACGCTGCGCGAGAAGCTGCGCAAAGGGCCGCTCGCGCCCGAGGAGACGCTGCGCATCGCGCGGCAGGTGGCGGCGGGCCTGGCAGCGGCGCACGAGAAGGGCCTCACCCACCGCGACCTCAAGCCGGAGAACCTCTTCCTCACCGACGAGGGGTGGGTCAAGATCCTCGACTTCGGGCTGGTCAAGCTGACCGAGCAGCTCCACGAGACGGCCGAGAACAGCCACGGTGGCGACGAGGTCGCGGTCTCCACCGCGGCCGGCCGCATGCTGGGGACCGTGGGGTACATGGCGCCGGAGCAGGTCCGCGGACGGCCGGTGGATCCGCGCGCCGACCTCTTCAACTTCGGCGCCGTGCTCTACGAGATGCTCTGTGGCAAGCGCGCCTTCGCCGCCGGCTCGCCCACCGAGACGGGCTACGCCATCCTCTGCAAGCAGCCCGAACCGCTGCCCGCCTCGGTGCCGCGCCACTTGCGCCAGCTCGTCGAGCGCTGCCTGGAGAAGGACCGGGAGAAGCGGCCCGCTTCGGCGCGCGAGGTGCTGGCGGCGCTGGAAGCGACGGCGGCGAAGGCTCCGCTGCGGCGGCCGAGGTTCGCGGTGCGGCGCCGGACCCTTCTCGCCGCCGGCATCGCAGCCGTCGCCGCGGCTCTTCTCCTTGCAGGGTTGCGCGGGCGCAAGTCGCGCCCCGTCCTGCCACCCTCGGCTCCGCCGTCCGGCACGGTCGCCATCCTGCCGTTCAGCTCGCGCGACGCGCCGCGCTTCAGCTACCTCTCCGAGGGCATGGTGGATCTGCTGGCCCGCGACTTTGAAGGCGGCCCGCTGCGGGCCGTCGATTCCGCGAGCGTGCTCCGCGCGCTGGGCGGAGACAGCACTTCGGCAGATCTGGACAAGGTGCGCGGCGCCTCCGCGCAGATGGGCGCAAAGTACTTCATCCTCGGACGCGTGGAGGACCGGGCCGGCGACGTGGTGCTGGAGGCCGTGCTCCACACCAGCGAGGGCCAGCCGGTGAGCCAGGCGGTGGTGGAGGGCAAGCCCGCCGAGCTGCTGCGCCTGTTGCGCAAGCTCTCCGACCAGCTCCAGCTCCGGCCGCTGCCGCCGGCGGAGTTCGAGGCGCGGCTGGCCAGGTTGACGCGGCAGACGAGCCGGTCACCGGAGGCGCTCCAGGCGTGGCTCGAAGGCGAAGGGCTGCTCCGGCACGGGCATTGGAACGAATCCGCGGGGGCGTTCCAGCGCGCGGTCGGGGCGGATTCGCAGTTCGCCCTGGCGCACTACCGCCTGGGCGAGGTCGCGGGAATGGGGGAACCGGGCCTGGCGGAGGATGCGCTGCATCGCGCGCTGCGATACAGCGACCGTCTCGCGCCCCAGGAGCGCGCGCTGGTGCAGGGGCGAATCGCGGTCCAGGAGGGCCGGTTCGGAGACGCCGAGCGGATCTTCCTGGACGCGACACGCCTGTATCCCGACGATGCGGAATGCTGGATGCAGCTCGGCGAGCTGTACTTCCACAGCAACCCGCTGCGTGCGCGCTCGCCGCAGGAATCCACCAACGCGTTCCAGCACGTCCTGGTGGTCGATCCGCTCAACATCGAGGCGATGTCCCACCTGGCCGATCTCGCGCAGATGCGCGGTGAGCGCGCGCTGGTTTCCCGCATCTCGGACCGGCTGCTGGCGGCCTCGGACGACCCGGTCAAGAGCGTCAGCTACCGCCTCGCCCGGGCCTGGGCCCGGGGCGACCCGACGGAACGCGACAAGGTCTTCGCGGAGCTTCGCGGAGCGGACCGATCGATCCTCCAGTTCGCGTTCGTTCGCACCGAATGGCAGATGGACGGCTTCTCGGACGCAGACACGGTCGCCGCGATGTTCACCGGATCGAGCTCGCCCGTGGATCGCGCCTACGGGATGCAGCTCGTCGCCACCCTCGACCTGCTGCGCGGAAGACCGGATGCGGCCCGCGCCGAGCTGATCCGGGCGGCAAACGCGAATCCTTCGTCGGATTCCCCGTACGTCGCTCCGTGGATCGACACCCTCGATTTCGTGCCTGCGACCCCGGCCCAGCTTGCCGCCTCACGCGCGCTCGCAGAACGCATCGACGGCACGCGTGCGCCGCACCTGGGGCCGGCGCGGCTGTACCTCGCGGCGGCCCTGGCGGTCCGGGCGGGAGATGCGGCGGCGGCGAACCGTCTCGCGCGCGAGCTGGAACGGATGCCGGGATTCGAAGCGTCGAGCATCACCCACGACCTGGCGCTTGCGGTCCGCGCGCGCCAGCTCGCGAGGCAAGGCAACCCATCTGGCGCGCTGGCGCTTCTGGAGAAACAACAGCTCCGCATTCCGGCGCGTTACGCGCTCTCCTATTCGAGGATCTCCGAACCGTGGCTGCGCGCGACGCTGCTTGACTCGCTGGGCCGGAGACACGAGGCGCTGCCGATGTACGACGCCTTCACCTTCTACGGGAGCGTCAATCCAATCTTCGTTCCCATGGCGCACCTGCGCAAGGCGAGGATCCTCGCCGCAGAGGGCGACAAGGGCAGCGCCATCGAGCACTATTCCCGTTTCATCGAGCTCTGGAAGAACTGCGAGCCGGTGGAGCGGCCCGAGCTCGACCGCGCTCGCGCGGAACTCGCGCAGCTGCAAAACGTGACTCCGCCTCGCGCATCGCGGTAGTCTGGCTCGATTATTGCGGTGAGTACAGAACACGAGGGGGGAACAAGATGGCGAGAACGACGAAGCCGGCGAAGAAGTCTGCCGGGCGGAAAGCTGCGCGCCCACTTTCCCTGGCGGCGTTTTTCCGGAAGCTGTGGGGGCAGCGCAAGCAGATGGAGCAGTTCTCCACCGACCCGATACGACGGCGACAGATCGTGGATGGCTCCAATCTGAGCCCCGCGCACAAGAGGCTGCTCAGGCGTGGCTGCATGAAGGACATCATGGCCGAGTTGGTGGGCGTGAAGCTCAGCGCGGCCAACAGCACCATCATCGAGTGCGCCGACGAGGTGGAATGCGGCCACCCGGAGTGCGAAGCCTTCATCTCGGCGACGCGGAACCAGGTGTAAAGATCGAGCTCGCCGGAAAGGGTCGCGCACGGGCGGGCCTCCCCGTGCATTGACGGGGAAATTTGCGTTCGCTATGCAAGTCCTGCTCGCTGCAGGGATGGACGTGCGTACCGCACTGTGTTCTTCGGCGAGCAGGATGAGCCCATGCGAATGCAAAGCCACGAAACGAAGCGCACCGAGCGCCGGACGATCGGCCTGGCAGCCTTCTTCCGTAAGCTCGAGGAAAAGCCACAGCTGCTCGAGCGCTTCTCGACAGGCCGCGCCGGACGCGCCGAAGTCCTGCGGCTTTTCAATCTTTCCGCAAAGCACCGGCAACTCTTGCTCGAAGGGTCCGGCAGCGCTCTCGCGGCGGAGTTGTCGGGCGGAAACCAGCGCGCAGAGAACAGCACCGTCATCAATATTCCCCTCTTCGCGGCCGAGCCGTCCCAGTCCGCCGGCAAGACCCACTCCGCCGGTCACGTCGATTGCGGACACCCGGATTGCGAAGCGTTCATGGCAGCGACCAGAACGGTTTGATGGCGGCTCGCAAGGGCAGCCTCACCGTCGTCGGCACAGGGATCGAATCGTTCGGTCAGATGACCGACGGCGCGCGGCGGGAAGTCCGCCGCGCGCAGCGTCTGTTCTATCTGGGAGATCCGCTGGGCGAGCACGCAGTCCGGAGTCTGAATCGCCGCGTCGTCTCCCTGCACGACCTGTACGAGCCCGGCAAGCACCGCCTGAAGACGTATGCGCAGATGGTCGAGCGGGTCCTCGGCGAGGTGCGCCGCGGCTTCCGCGTCTGTTTTGCGCTCTACGGGCACCCCGGCGTGTTCGCCATGCCCGCGCACGCGGCGGTGCGGATTGCGCGCGCTGAGGGCTACCGCGCGGTGATGCTGCCCGCGGTGTCTGCGGATGCGTGCCTGATCGCCGATCTCGGCGTCGATCCGGCCACCAACGGGTGGCAGAGCTACGAGGCGACCGATTTTCTCCTGCGCCGCCGGCGGATCGATCCGGGCGCGGGACTGGTGCTCTGGCAGGTGGGCGTGGTCGGGAGACTCGACTATCCGTCGGGGCCCGTGAACCGCAAGAAGCTCGCCGTCCTCACCGAGACGCTGCTGGAGACGTATCCGCGCAAGCACGTCGCAACCCTCTACGAGGCGGCCACCCTCCCCGGCTTTCCCGCTTCCACGCAGCGCGTGCAGATCGGGTCTTTCCACCGCGCCGAGGTGACGCCGATCACCACCATGTACGTGCCGCCGGTGAAGGACCCGCCGCTGGATCGCGAAATGCTCGATCGGCTGGGCATCCGCGGCGCCGACCGGATCGGCTGCCTTCGCTGAGAGGTTCCGTCACGCTGCCGCGCTTTCTGCGGGCCGAAGCCGGCGGCGCAGGAGCCAGAGACCGGCGGGCAGCGCGGTGAAGTCGGCCGCGAGCGCGAGCAGGAACGCGCCGCTGGTCACGAGGCCGAACTGGCGCAGCGGCGGGAAGCTGGAGAACGAGAGCGCGAGAAAGCCGGCCGCGTTGATGAAGGTGGCAAACGCCATCGCGCCGCCCGCCACGCGGAGCGCGTGCCCCATCGCCTCGCCCAGAGGCGCGCCGTCGCGCTCGTGCAGGTGATGGAAGAAGTGGATCTGGTCGTTCTCGGTGGTGCCGAGCACCACGGTGGCGATGAGCACGGTCGCGAGGTTGAGCGAGGCGCCGAAGAGCCGCATGCAGAGGAAGGTGACGAGGATGGCGAAGAGCGAGGGGATCATCGCCAGCACCCGCGCCGTGCCGCTGCGGAACACCGCCAGGAAGACGAGGAAGATGAGCGCGGCGGTGAGGAGGAAGCTCTCCGCGAGCGTGGGCACGAGGCTCGCGCCCACCTTGGTCTCGAGCAGCGATCGGCCCACCACCTTCATCTCTGCGCCCGGCACCGGGTGCGCCGCGAACGCCTCGCGGATGTTCCGTGAGAGCGCGGCGTAGCCCTGCGCGTCGCCCTGGCGGAAGAGGACGGTGAGCTGCAGGTCTTCGAGGCCGTTCGGGTCGATGTAGCCGCGCAGCCCCGACTCGCTGAGCAGGAGCTGCTCGAGGTCGGCGGCCGCGCGCGCGAACTGCGCGGGGTCTTCCGGCAGGCGCGCATCCTGTCCGGCGAAGGCGCGGCGCAGGCGCAGGAAGGTGGTGGGGCCGACGACGCTGCGCACCGGCGGCAGGGCCTCGATGGCCGAGGTGAACGCGTCCACCGCCTGCAGCGTCTTCGGGTCGGTGGCGGTGGGCGAATCCAGGTGGATCCAGACGTGGGCCACGTCCATGTCGCCCGCGTGCTCGCGGAACCAGACCAGGTCCTTTCGCAGCCGCAGCGAAGGGTCGATGTACGAGAGCGTGTCGGTGCCCACCGACATGGGCGCAAGCCGGCCGGGGATGCCGAACGTCGCCACCGCCCCTGCCGCGCAGAGCGCGAGCGCGGTGGCCACCAGCAGCCGGCGGTGCCGGAAGGTGAAGGGCGGGACCACCGCAGCGAGGCGCGACGGTCTTTGCGCGCGCGCCGGCCGCGTCGGCGTGCGCAGGAGCGACTGCAGCGCGGGAAAGAGCGTGAAGGCGACCAGCCAGGAGATGGCGAGGCCCAGCGCCGTCCACAGCCCCAGCTCGCGGATGGGCCGGATGGGCGACACCGCCAGCGCGGCAAAGCCCAGCACCGCGGCGAAGGTGGAGGCGCTTACAGGAAGCAGCTTGTTGCGCAGTGCGGAGATGTGGTGCTGCGCCACCGGCGCCTCCGCGGGCCGATCGACGAAGCGCGAGTGGAGGTAGACCAGGTTCGCGAGCGTGGTGACGAGGATGGTGAGCGGCACCAGGACCGAGACGATGGTGAAGGAGAAACCGCACAGCCCTCCCGCGGCCACCCCCAGCGCCACCGCGGCGCCGAGCGCGAGCATGAGCGCAAGCAGCGCGCGCAGCGACCGGTAGAGAAGCAGCGCCACCACCACCACGAGGATTCCGAAGAACGGCATGTAGCGCGCCGACGCCGCGCCGGACTGCTGCTCGAGCCAGGCGCTCACGTAGGGCGCGCCCACCTTGCGCACGTTCGCGGCGCCGGCGCGCTCCAGCGCGGCGTCGATGCCGCGGAGCGCTTCGTCGCGGTCGCGGGGGGCCTTCACGTCGAGGTCGGCCATGACCGCGAGATAGCGGTCGCCGACCAGCCCCTGCTGCTGGAAGAAGGGCGTGGCCGACGCGAGCTGGCGCAGGGCGTCGCCGCTGGCGCCCGGGCGCGCGCGGCGCAAGGCGTCCAGCGCCGAGAAGGCGGAGACGTGCGGGACCGTGCGGATCTCCCGCTCCGCGGCCTCGACGCGCGCGAGCGATTGGGGCGACCACGGGTCGTCCGCCTCGAAGAGCAGGACGGCGGTGGGCGAATCGGGGAAGAGGCGCTCGAACGCCCGGGTGGCGACCGCGTCGGGATCGCTCTCCACCACCAGCCGGTCGATGCCGCCCTCGGAAGGAATGCGGGTGGCGCGCACCGCCGCCAGCGGCACCAGCACCGCGCAGGCCAGCGCGATGGGCACCCGGAAAGAGACGATGCGCGAAAGCGCGCGCGACTGCCAATCCATCGTCGCAAGCTAGCGCGCTTTCGATTAGAAGGGCGGCATGATCGCGCTCGCGTTGACGTGGACGCTGGTGGTGTGCGCGCCCGGCTATCCGGGCTCGAGGGCGGAGGCGCAGCCCACCATGGACGCGCTCGCCCAGGCGCTGTCCAGGGAGTCCGGCCTGCGGATCCGCGCCGTCTACGAAGAGACCGAGGCGGCCGGCATCCAGCGCCTGCAGGCGAAGGACGCGCCGCTCTTGCTCTCGCCGCTGCCCTTCTGGTTCGTGCACCGGGCAGCCCTCAAGCTCGCGCCCCACCTCGCCGCGGTGCCACAGGGGCGCGAGGCGCTGCAGCGCTGGGCGCTGGTGGGCGGGCGCGGAAGCGATGGCTCACTGGAAGGCTACACCGTGCTCTCCACCGCCGGCTATGCGGCGGGGTTCGTCCACGCGATCGCGCCCGGGCTGCCCAGGGACGCGAAGATCGAGCAGACCTCGAGCGTGCTCTCGGCGCTGCGGCGCGCGGCGAACGGCGAGAAGGTGGTGGTGCTCCTCGACGGCGCGCAGGCCGCGGCGGTGCAGAAGCTGCCCTTCGCCTCGCAGTTGAAGACGCTGCAAACCTCGGCGCCGGTGCCGGACGCGCTGCTCTCCAGCGTGACGGGGCGGTTGGACATGAGGCACATGCGGGAGATCCTGCAGGCCTTCGAGCGGCTCTCCAGGTCCGAAGAGGGGCGCGCCGCGCTGGCCGGGGCGCAGCTCTCGGGGTTCGTGGCGGTGGACGCGAAGGCCCTCGGAGCGCTGCGTCCGTGAGGTGGGCCGCCCTGCTGCTCGTCGCCGGCTGCGCGCACGCCCTGCACGAGCCCCGGCCCATCGAGGCGGTGGCGGAGGCGCCCGAGGCCGGCGGCGCGCAGCTTCTCGCCGAAGCCGACGCCGCCTGGCGGGCCCGGCCGCGCGATGCCGCGCGCGCGGAGGAGCTGTACTTGCAGGCGGCGCGCGCGGGAAGCGTGCAGGGGTTCGGCGGCGCCATCCGCGCCAAGTCGTTCCTCCTCGGGCGCGAGAAGGACGCTGCCCGCCGGCTCGCGCTGGCGCAGTCGGCGGTGGAGGTGGGCCAGCTCTGCGAAGAGCGCCATCCCTCCACCGCGCCCTGCGACTACTGGCTGGCGGTGGGCCTGGGGCTGCTGGCGCGCGAGCGGCATGCGGCGGCAAAGGACGCGCTCTCGCACATGGTGGAGCTGCTCCGGCGCGCGGCGAAGAGCGACGGGCGGATCGACGCGGGCGGGCCGCACCGCCTGCTCGCCATCGTGCTCCTGCGCGCGCCGGGGTGGCCGGTGGGGCCCGGCGATGCGGAGGCGGCGCTGCCCGAGGCGGAGGCCGCGGCGCGGATTGCGCCGGATTACCCGCCCAACCAGCTCGCGCTGGCAGAAGCGCTACAGAAGAACGGGCGGGACGCCAAGGCTGCCTACGAGCGCGCCCTGTCGCTGGCCCAGGCTTCCGACGATCCCGACGCGCCCGGCTGGACCGAGGACGCGCGCACGGCGCTCCGCTGAGCGCGGGCGACGAGGGCCAGCGTGACCACCGCATACACCACTCCCAGCACCACGTCGGTCACGTAATGATGCTGCAGGTAAACGGCGGAAAAGCACATCAGGAAGAAGAACCCCACGCCGATGGGCCGCGCCCACTTCAGCTCGGCGGCGCGGAAACAGGCCCACGCCGCGATCAGCGGATAGGACACGTGCAAGGAGGGATACGCCCCGTACACGTCGACGCCGCGGCCGTACATCTGATCGAACAGGTGCGTTCCCAGGATCTGATCGAACCGGTTGGCGCCCGCGGCAAAGGGCTGGATGTGCATGCGCGCCGGCCCCAGCCCGAAGGCGTTCACGTACCAGGGCGGCGCCGCGGGATAGAGGAAGTAGGTGGCGAAGCCGAGCAGGTTCACGACCAGGAACGCGCGGGCGAGCACGTCGACCATGTCGAAGCGCCTGCGGAAGAAGAGCAAGAAGGCGAACGCCAGGTACTCGCCGACGTAGACCAGGTAGGCAAATCCGCAGAGCAGGTCGAAGACGAGGTTGGGATGCGCCGCGAGCCACTCGTTGGGCGTCTGCCCGCCGACGCCGAACCAGGCGCGCTCGTTGACGTACGGCTCGACCACGTGCACGCGGCCGGCGATTCCCTGCCAATAGAAATAGCGCATCGAATCGAAGATCGCGCCGGTGAGGATGAAGGGCCAGAAGTGGCGGAGGAAGCTGCGCGTCTTCTCGTTGTAGAGATCGAGCAGGCCGAGCAGGCCGATGAGCACGTGATCGAAGCGCAGGCCGCCGAGCAGCGCGACGGCGAGGATGTAGGCGAGGCCGAGCAGGACCGGCCAGGCGCGGCGGCGCAGGGTCCTGGAAGGCAGCACCCAGGCGGCCACCTGCGCGCGCGTGATTGCGGACGCGAGCATGCGCGACAAAGGGCAGAAGCAGCCGCGGCGCGCAAGCCGAATCGGCCTGCGGACCGCATTTTCCTGCAGGCCGGTGCCTCGATGGTCGCGCTCCTGCTCCTCGCCGCGCCCGGCGCCGCGGCCCAGCCGGAGTCCGGCTGCGAGGGCGGCCTCTCCACGCGCCTGATTCCCTTGCCCATCTACGCGACGCTGCCCAACGAGGGCAATACCTTCGGCCTGATGCCGGTGTTCCTGCGCGTCTGCGACAGCAACCAGCGCACGCAGTCGATCATCGCGCCGAGCTTCACCTGGAACGACGTGATCCACTGGACCGGATCGTTCCGCTGGTATTTCTATCCGACGGATACGGAATCGCTCACCTTCGTGGCCTCGCTCAGCTCGCGCATCAATTCCGGCCTCCTCTTCATGTGGCAGGACCTGCCGCCCGAAACCTCCGCGCTCACCACCGAGGTGACGGCGCGCCTGCAGCGGAGCGCCTTCTACCGCTTCTTCGGCTTCGGGCCGCTGACCCGGGCGCAGGACGAGAGCAGCTACACGCGCGTGCGCGCCTTCGTCGACGCGCGCCGCGGCATCAACCTGGGCGGGACCTTCAACTTCGGGCTCTCCGCCTTCCTGCGGCGCGACCTGGCCCAGCCGCTGGGCGTGCCCGGGCTCCCGATCAGCACGCGCGCGTTCCCGGGCGCCCCGGGAATGGACGGCTCGACCACCGCCGGCCAGGCGCTGGACATCCGCTACGACACGCGGCCGCACGGCGACTATTCGGACACCGGCGTCTTCGCGCAGGCGCTCGCAGGCGTGGTGGAGGGCCTGTCGCACTCGCCCGCGTACGTGCAGGGGCGCGCGGAGGTGCGGGCGCTCTGGCGCGAGC
>DATDMU010000149.1:0-7364 GCA_036518615.1 Myxococcales bacterium | reverse complement strand
ACGCCAGAGGTCGTCGGGCAGCTCGCGGAAATAGGAGGTGAGGAGCCAGAGCGTGAGCGGCAGCGCGAAGGTGGAGTAGGGCAGGAGCAGGCCGGGGAGGCTGTCGCGCAGCCCGGCGGCGCGCAGGATCAGGTAGAGCGGGCTGACCGTGGCGATGGGCGGGAACATGGAGATGGCGAGCGCCGCGCCGAGCAGGAGCGAGCGCCCCGGGAACTGGAGCCTCGCGATGGCGAACGCCGCCGACGCTCCGGCCGCGAGGCAGAGCGCGGTGGTGCCCGCGGCGACCAGCAGCGAGTTGAGCGCGGCGCGAGCGAACGAGCCGCCCAGCCCCGCGTAGTTGGCGAGCGTGAGCGCGTGCGGCAAGGGCCGCGTCATCTCCGCCTCGGGCCACAGCGACGTCAGCACCTGCCAGAGGAGCGGGCCGAGGAAGAAGAGGAGCACCAGGGCGCGCTTCATTTCCGCGTCCCCAGAAGGCGAAAGAAGAGCAGGCCCAGGAGGACCACGCAGGCGAATGTCGCCACCGAGAGCGCCGAGCCATAACCGAAATCGCCGGAGCGCATCAACGTCTTGAAGGCATAGATCGAAAGCGTCTCGGTGGAGTTGGCCGGCCCGCCCTCGGTGAGCACGTAGATGGCGTCGAAGACGCGGAAGGCGTCCAGGGTGCGAAAGAGCAGGGCGAGGAGGATGGCGGGCCGCAGGAGCGGCAGCGTGATGGAGAAGAAGACGCGCGCGGGGCGAGCGCCGTCCACCCGGGCGGCCTTGAGCACGTCGTCGGGAATGGTCTGCAGCCCCGCGAGCAGGATCAGCGCCACGAAGGGCGTGGTCTTCCACACGTCCACCAGGATGGCGGCGTGCAGCGCCGCCCACGGCGAGCCGAGCCAATCGATTCCCGGAACGAGGCGGTGCAGGACGCCGTAATCGGCATTGAACAGCCAGGCCCAGAGGCGCGCGGAAACGGCGGTGGGAATGGCCCAGGGCAGGAGCACTGCGGCGCGAAAGACGCCCCCGCCTCCCTGCAGCAGCAGCGCCACCGCGAGGCCGAGGACCAGCTCGACCGCGACGGCAACGCCGGTGAAATACGCGGTGGTCCGCAGCGCCGACGAGAAGCGCGGATCGCCGAGCAGGAAGCGATAATTGCCGAGGCCGAGGAAGCGCTGTTCGTGGAAGACGAGGATCGACCGGTGCAGGCTGATCCAGACCGCGGCGAGCACCGGCAAGAGCGCCACTCCCGAAAGCAGCGCCGCAGCCGGCGCGGCCAGCACCAGCGCCTGGCGCTGCGACCTCATTGCTCCTCCAGGTGCTCGACGAAGCGCTGCGCGCGAGAGAGGGCGTCTTCGGGCGCGCGCAGCCCCGCCACCGCCGCGGACAGCTCTCCCTGCAGGTCGTCGCTGGCGAGCGCGTACCAGGGCGTCACCGGCCGCGGCCGCGCAGCGAGCGCCACGGGCAGGAGCGCCGCGATGAACGGAGCGCGCTCCCGCACGTCGTCGTACACGGCGCGCCGCGCGGGCAGCCGGGAGTAGTCCACCGCCAGCGCCGTCTCCGCCTCCCGCGAGGTGAGGAAGCCGATCAGCTTCTCCGCGGCGCGCTTTCGCGGCGCGGGCGCGCGCGCGTTCACCGCCAGGAGCCACCCTCCGAGCGCGCCGGGCCCCGGCTCTCCGCCCTCGGACGGCAAAGGAGCGAAGCCCACCTTGCCGCGCACCGGCGACTCCGGCGACTGCACCTGCGCCCAGACGTAAGGCCAGTTGCGCAGGAACACGGCGCGCCCGTCCTGGAAGCTGCGCCGCGTCTCCTCCTCCGCCGAGGAGAGGACGGATCGCGGCGAGATGCCCTCGTCGATGGTCTGGCGCAGCCAGCGCAGCCCCGCGGCGCCGCCTTGCAGCGCGATGCGCCCGTGCTCCTCCGTCCGGGCGCCATGTCCCCACGCCGCCTCGAAGAAGTTGCAGTTCAGCCCCTCGTACTGCCGGCCCTGCCAGAGAAACCCGGAGAGGCGGGGATGCTCCTTCATCGCCGCCAGCGCCAGCCGGCGGAGCTCGGCGTAGGTGCGCGGCGGGCGCGGGACCAGATCGGTCCGGTAGTAGAGGAGGCCCACGTCCACGAACCAGGGGACCGCGAAGGTGCGGCCCTCCAGGGTGGCGGCCTGCGCCGCCGCGGGCAGGAACTCGCGCGAGAGCCGCTCCGCGGGAAACGCCTGCGACAGATCCGCGAGCCAGCCCGCGCGCGCGAATTCCGGCGCCCAGATCACGTCGATGGCGAAGACGTCGAAGTCGTCCGCTCCGCCTTCGAGCGCCGCCACGAACATCTCGCGGGCGATGTCCGAGCCGTTGGGCAGCGTTTCGGCGCGCACCTGCACGTCGGGGTTCTCGCGATGGAAGCGATCGAGGAAGGCGCGGAACGCGGCCGGATCCGCCCAGAGCGGCTGGTGGCGGAACACCACCGTGACCGGGCCGCCCGCGGGCGCCTGCGCGCGAGAACACGCCAGGCAGACCCCGATCAGAACGGCGAGCGCGCGCACCGGCGCATGATGGTGGACGCCGCGGCCGGCGCGGAAGCGCGGCAGATGTTCTGTTCATTGGCGGGACTTATCTTTCTCCGGACCATGCGCCGTCTCCTGCCAGCGCTGCTGCTCGCCCTTGCCGCCTGCGAGCCGGGTCTCTCCGACAACCCCGACGGCGGAGTCACGCCGCCGCCGCCTCCCCCCACCGCGGAGGCGCAATCCTGGCTCGATGCGCAGAACGCGGTCCGGCGCGCCCCGCGGCCGCCCCCGCCATCGCCGCTGCCTCCGCTGACCTGGTCGGAAGCGGCGGCAAGCGTGGCCGCATCGTGGGCCGCGGGGTGCAACTACCAGCACAACCCGAACCGGGGCGAGCGCGGCGAGAACATCGCCGCCAGCGCGCCGCCCGGCAGGTGGCAACTGACCGACGCGGTCGCCGCCTGGGCAGGAGAGGCTTCCGACTACGACTACGCCAGCAACACCTGCGCGGCGGGCAAGCAGTGCGGCCACTACACGCAGATCGTCTGGGCCAGCACGCTCCGCGCCGGCTGCGCGCACAAGCTCTGCACCGCCAACTCGCCCTTCGGCAGCGGCGCGCCGCAGTGGGACTTCTGGGTCTGCGACTACGAGCCGCCAGGCAACTTCGTCGGCCAGCGCCCGTACTGACGCAAGTGGTCGATAGGTGACGCTCGCGCGCCTGCTTGCCCCCGCGGGCGATACGTAATCACGCGTAGTGTGCTACGCGTTTCTGCGTACGGCCGGAGGGTGGCGCCATGGCCGGTTTCGAGGTCCTCCTGGTCGAGGATGATCGCGATTTGCGCTCGGTGATCGCCGAAGCGCTCCGCCGCGCCGGCCTCGCGGTTCATGAAGCGGCGGACGGGCAACAGGCGCTCGACCTCGTGGCGAGCGGTGTGCGTCCCCGGCTCATCCTGCTCGACATCGTCATGCCGGTGATGGACGGCTTCACGTTCCTTCGCCACAAGCAGATGGCGCGCGCGCTGGCCCAGGTGCCGGTCATCGTGATCAGCGCAACCGCCGAGCCTCCCGTCGACGGCGCCTGCTGCGTCTTGCGCAAGCCGGTGGATCGCGAGACGCTGCTGTCGGCGGTGCAGGCCTGGACGGCGTGACGGCGCCGCTCGTCAGCGCCGCATCGCGCATCGGGCGATGGAACCGCGTCACGCGCACCCACCCGGGCAGCATCGCATGAGCCGTGCGAAGGGCGGGGCGGCGAGCCACCGATCGCTCGGGGTTTCCCGTATGGACGGCACCCCCCCGCCGGCTTCAACATGCTTCCCGTTTGCAGGAGCGTGAGACCGGGGGGGATCACGTCCCGGGTGGGGCGGCGGAACCGAATTGCGAAGCCGGGGGGCTCGCGAGTCGGTTCCCCCGCCTCTCCTCTTTTTCAGGGCCTCACGCCGGCTCCATCAGCGCGAATCATACCCGGCCGCGGCCGTGGCCCGCGTGCAGGGGTCCGGCTGGCCGCGTCGTGAATATATCGATTCATTTCGGCGCATGAATCGCGGTGACGAGGTGCCGTCGAACCTTGCGTGAACCCGCTTCGCGCCACCTTCACCGCCCTCGCGCTCCTCGCGGCGCTTCCCTGCAGCGCGCTGGCCGCGACATCCGATCCGCCGGACTCGCAGGCCGGCTTCGCGCGCCGCGGCTATGGACCACCGCGGTACGGCCCCTTCGACGACCGGCCCGAGGCGCGCCAGGGGCCGCTCTTTTCCTTCGGCCTGGGCGGGGGCTCGCTCTATCTCTCCAGCGAAGGGCCGGCGCGCTTCGGCGCGGCCGACGTCGACTTCCGGCTCGGCTACGGATTTTCCGACCGCTTCCAGATGTTCATGGATTTCAATGCGGACGCCGGCAGCACCTTCGACGGCGCCAGCGTGGGCTCGTGGACCTGGACCGTGCGCGGCCAGACCCTCCTGGCCGGAGACCGCGCCGGCAACGGGCTCAACGTCAATTTCGGCGCGGGATTCGGAGGCCTCTTCTCCGACTCGAGCCGCGGCGATCGATCCGCCGGGCCCACCGGGTTCGCGCTCGCAGGCGGCCTGTCCTACGACGCGCGCATCACGCCGTGGTTCGCGGTCAGCCCGGAGTTCTTCGTCACCTGGCACGCGGTGCCGAACCTGCCCGGCATTCCCGACGACGCCTCCAGCATCTACGGCATCCGGCTGAACCTGGTCTGGTACCTGCACTGAAGGACATCATGCGAAAAACCACCATCCTCGTCCTCTCGCTCCTCTTCGTTCCCCTGGTCGCCTCCGCGCAGTCCTACGGGCCGCCTCCGCCCCCGCCCGACGATGCGCAGGGCGTCGACACCACCCCGCCGCCCGACGCCGAGCCCGACGCGCCACCGCCGGCCCCTCCCGCCGGCAACGTCTACGCGCAGCAGGCCCCGGCCGCTCCGGCGGGGCAGTGGGTTCATACCCCGCAGTATGGGTGGGTATGGATGCCGTACGGCGACCAGTACGTGGACGGGTATGGCCCGCGGCAATACGTGTATTCCATCCGCTTCGGCTGGTCGTGGGTGGCCGCGCCCTGGCTGCTCGGCCCGGGCATCCATCTCTGGTTCGGCCACCTCGGGCCGTCCCGTTTCGGCTGGTACCGCGGGTATGGAAGGTATCCTCGATACTACGGCGCGTACCGCGGATATTCCCGCGGCGGCCATGTCTGGCAGGGCGGCGGATATCACCGCGCGGCGCCCATCGTGCGGGGCGGGTCGCGCCGCTGAATGACGCGGTAGCGCCCGTGCGCGCGGACTGCTAGCGTTCGCCGCTTCCAGCGCCGGCGGGGCCGCGGAGACGAGCGACCCCACGCCTGCAGGGAGGAGCGACGCATGAGCCGGGTCCGGATCCTGGTCGGCACGCGCAAGGGCGCATTCATCCTGACGGCGGACGGAACGCGCAAGCGCTGGAACGTCGAAGGTCCCCATTTCGCCGGCTGGGAGATCCACCACGTCAAGGGATCGCCGGTGGATCCCGACCGCCTCTACGCCGCGCAGAGCAGCGGCTGGTTCGGGCAGCTCATCCAGCGGTCCAACGACGGCGGCAAGACCTGGCAAGCGGTGGGGAACCGCTTCGCCTACGAGGGCCCGGCCGGCGAGCACCTCTGGTACGACGGCACCCCGCGCCCCTGGAAGTTCGCCAAGGTGTGGCACCTCGAGCCCTCGCTCACGGAGCGCGATGTCGTCCATGCCGGCGTCGAGGATGCGGGGCTCTTCCGCTCCGCCGACGGCGGCCAGAGCTGGCAGGAACTCCCCGGCCTGCGCACCCACCCATCCGCCGCGGGCTGGCAGCCGGGCGCCGGCGGCATGTGCCTCCACACCGTCATCCTCGACCGCGAGCATCCGGGGCGGATGTTCGTGGCCATCTCCGCCGCAGGCGCGTTCCGCAGCGACGACTCCGGCAAGAGCTTCCGGCCCATCAACCGCGGGCTCAAGTCGGACGGCCTCCCCGACCCCAACGCGGAAGTGGGCCACTGCGTCCATCGCATCGCCATGCACCCCGCGCGCCCCGACGTGCTCTTCATGCAGAAGCACTGGGACGTGATGCGCAGCGACGACGCGGGCGAGTCCTGGCGCGAGGTGAGCGGCAACCTTCCCACCGACTTCGGCTTCCCCATCGAGGTCCACGCGCACGAGCCGGACACCGTCTACGTGGTGCCGATCAAGAGCGACTCGGAGCATTTTCCGCTCGACGGCAGGCTGCGCGTCTACCGCAGCCGCACCGGCGGCAACGAATGGGAGCCGCTCACCGAAGGGCTGCCGCAGCGCGACTGCTACGTGAACGTGCTGCGCGAGGCGAGCGCCGTCGATTCCCTCGATCCCTGCGGCGTGTACTTCGGCACCACCGGCGGGCAGGTCTACGGCTCCGCCGACGCGGGCGACACCTGGGCGCCCATCGTCCGCGACCTCCCTCCCGTGCTGTCCGTCGAGGCGCAGGCGCTGCCATGATCCGCGTGGTGCTGCCGTTCCACCTGCGCAAGCTCGCCGGCGTGGGCCAGGAGCTGGAGCTCGACGTCGCGCCCCCGGTCACGCAGGGCTCCATCCTCGATGCGCTCGAGGAGCGCTATCCGGTGCTGCGCGGCACCATCCGCGACCACGACACCCGGCTGCGGCGCCCCTTCTTGCGGTTCTTCGCCTGCGAGCGGGACCTCTCGCGCGAGGCGCCCGACGCGCCGGTGCCCGAGCAGGTGGCCGCGGGCACCGCGCCGTTCCTCATCGTGGGGGCGATGGCGGGCGGCTGATGGCCGCCACTTCTTCGCCTGGCTCTCGGCGGTGGCTTGCGGCTGGGACATCATGTCCCCCCAGCCGCCCTCCATCATCGTCTTCACCAGCCACTCGCCGTCCTTGCGCACGAGCAGGGTGGTGTTCCGCGAGGTCATCGCCTTCTTGCCGTTGGTGAAGGTGACGGTGTCGTTCAGCGTGGCGAGCGAATCGCTGGCGAAGAAGACGACCGGCTTGTGCGTCAGCTTGCCCGTCATCGGCTGCTTGTAGAAGGGCTCCATCACCTTGGTCCACTGCTCCCGCGACCACTCCACCGCGGCCCCTTGCCCCTTGCTGTCGTCGGTGATCATCAGGACGGGAAAGTCCACCAGGGCGGCGGCGGCGGCGAGATCGCCCTTGCGAGCTGGCTGCGCCGTCCATCGCCTGGATGAACGCCGCAATCAGCACGAGCCTGCGCATGGGAATCCCCGCCCAGGCCTCGGCACGTAGCACCGCAGGGCACGGCGGCAACCGGGCTCAGGTGCGGGCCAGCAAGATGTCGCCCGACTCGCGCGGGCCCTCCAGCACCACGCGGCCGTCGGCCTCCACCACGGGAGCGCGGTCGGCGCCGAAGTCCAGCCAGCGCAGGTCGAGGCGGCCGGC
>DATDMU010000148.1:0-4309 GCA_036518615.1 Myxococcales bacterium | reverse complement strand
TTCGAAGGCAAGCTGGTGTGGGATGCGAGCAAGCCCGACGGCCAGCCCCGCCGCATGCTCGACACCTCGCGCGCGCGGGCGGAGTTCGGCTGGAAGGCGCGCATCGGATTCGAGGAGGGGCTGAAGGAAACCATCGCCTGGTTCGAGAGCCACCGCGGAGAGATCAAGTGAAGAAGGCACTGGTCACCGGCATCACCGGTCAGGACGGCAGCTACCTCGCCGAGCTCTTGCTGGAGAAGGGCTACGAGGTGCACGGCATGGTCCGGCGCTCGTCGTCCTTCAACACGGCCCGCATCGACCACGTCTACGTGGACCCGCACACGCCCGGGGCACGCCTGTTCCTCCACTACGGCGATCTCAACGACGCCTCGTCGCTGAACCTGCTCCTCAAGCAGATCCGCCCCGACGAGATCTACAACCTGGGCGCGCAGAGCCACGTGCGCGTCTCCTTCGACGTGCCCGAGTACACCGGCGAGGTCACCGGCCTCGGCGCCACCCGCCTGATGGAGGCGGTGCGCGAGCTGGACATGAACCAGACGCGCATCTACCAGGCATCCTCGTCGGAGATGTTCGGCGCCACTCCGCCTCCGCAGGGAGAGCACACGCCGTTCTATCCGCGAAGCCCCTACGGCGCGGCGAAGGTCTACGCGTTCTGGATCGGGGTCAACTACCGCGAGGCGTACAAGCTGCACATCTCCAACGGCATCCTCTTCAACCACGAGTCGCCGCGGCGCGGGGAAACCTTCGTCACCCGCAAGATCACCCGCGCTGCCACCCGCATCAAGCTGGGGCTGCAAGAGAAGCTGTTCCTCGGCAACCTGGACGCGAAGCGCGACTGGGGGTACGCGAAGGACTTCGTCGAGGCCATGTGGCTGATGCTGCAGCAGCCGGAAGGAGACGACTACGTGGTGGCCACCGGCGAGGCGCACACCGTGCGCGAATTCTGCGAGCAGGCCTTCGCCTGCGTGGACCTGGACTACCGCAAGTACGTGGAGATCGACCCCCGGTACCTGCGCCCCACCGAGGTGGACCACCTGCTCGGCGACTCTTCCAAGGCGCGCAAGCAGCTCGGCTGGACGCCGAAGACCAGCTTCTCCGAGCTGGTCAGGCTGATGATGAAGGCGGACATGGAGCTGGCCCGGCGCGAGCAGCGCGCGGGCGGGTTGCTGGAGAAGTTCTGACTAGGTTCCGGTGCGGCGCGGCTGGGCCAGGACCGGGATCTCCAGCGGCGTCGGCCGCCCCTCCGCGTCGGGCGAGACGCGCTTGACCGCGCGCGCGACCGACATGCACAGGTCCTCGATGGCCAGCGCGTGGTTCACGTCCAGCGCCTTGCGGCCGTCGTGCCAGATCACCGTCACCTTGCCCACGCTGCTGCGCCCTTGCGCGAGGGCGAACGCGGCCTTGAACTCGTCGGCCGCGTCGCCGATGCCGTAGCGGCGCTCCGAGAGCGTGCTGCCGATGCGCGCGAAGACGGCGCTCGCGCTCACCGCCGGCGCGAAGCGGTGGAACGACTCGATCACGTCGTCGAGCGTGGGCACGTGCTCGAGCTGGTGCTTGATGCCGCGCATGGTGGCGCGCAGCTCCAGGTTGCGCCGGCGCTCCTCGCGCAGCGTCTCCAGCGGCGTCCCGAAGAAGCCCAGCAGGCGCAGGGCGCTGACGGCCGCCGCGATCAGGGCGCCGCAGGTGAGGATCTCCGTTGCCGGTCCGCCGAACGCCATGACCAGGCCGCCCACCCCCAGGACCACGCAGGCCCCGTAGAGCGTCAGCACCGCTTCCCGCTGCGACATGCCGCGCGCCAGCAGGCGGTGGTGCAGGTGCTCGCGGTCGGGGGCGAACACGGCGCGGCCCCGCAGCGCGCGGCGGAAGATGGCCAGCAGCATGTCGGCGATGGGCACGCCGAGCACCGCCACCGGCAGCGCCAGCCGCAGCACGGACGTGGGGTGCATGTTCGCGGGCACGAGCAGCGCCACCCCGAGGAAGTAGCCGAGGAAGAGCGACCCGGTGTCTCCCATGAAGATGGAGGCGGGGTTGAAGTTGTAGATCAGGAACCCGAGCACGGCGCCGGCCAGCGCGGCGCTGTACACCGCGAGCAGCACGTTGCCCTGCGACAGGCTGAAGACGAAGGTGACGACGAGCGCGATGAGCGAGACGCCGCCGGCGAGGCCGTCGAGCCCGTCCACCAGGTTCATCGCGTTCATCACGCCCGCGATCCACAGCACGGTGAGCGGCACCGCCAGGTGGCCGAGGTGAAGCAGGACGCCGCCCGGGAGCAGGATCTCGTGCACGGTGTAGCCGCTGGCGCAGAGCATCAGGCCGACGCCGACCTGCACCGCGAGCTTGTAGCGGGCGCGCAGGCCGCGCATGTCGTCCACCAGCCCCAGACCGGCGATGGCCAGGGCGCCGGCGAGGAAGGCCACGCAATGCGAACCCCGGCTGCAGACGACGTCGCTCAGCGAGCCGAAGAGGAACAGCGCCCCGAGCGTCAGAAGCCATGCGCCCACGAACGCCACGCCGCCCAGCCGGGGAATCGCCCTCGTATGCACCCTGCGGGCGCTGCGCGCGTCGTCGACGAACCGGCGCCGCAGCGCGAAGTCGCGCACCAGCGGCGTGAGCAGGGCCGACAGCAGCAGCGCCGCCAGGAAGGCCAGCCCGTCGAGAGGGAGATCGCTGTGCAAAGTCATCGCATGGACTGGTGTGTAAAAATTTGACAGCTTTCGAGTGCTCCGTGCGTTGTCGGGTAGGGAACAGCCTTTGGTCAAGGATATAGTCCCGTGACCACAGTACACGACGTTTGGCCACAGTGTGTTGAAAAGAGCACCAATCGACACTCGATCAATAACAAATTCAATTACTTACGCTGGCTGCCCGGGGCGATGCGAGCGGAACGATCAATCAGACTGGAAATCGTACCGCGGCCTTCCGCCGCCATCGGCCCGCCGACGCAAGCCTCAGGCGCAGATGTAAGTGCAGGTGCGCGAAGTGGGCTGCATCACCTGCGCGCGCGGCGCGATACCCTCAGCAGCCTCTCATCGAAGCTGAACGCCGCCGGGCGGGCGATCTCGAGCTGCGCGAATTCCGGGTGCAGCGGGTTCAGCACGACGTTGCGCTCCTGCCGGACGACGACGGAGGGCACGGAGAGCGCCACGGACCGCCGCTCGCGTGCCCAGGTCTCTCCGAACTGGCGCGTCGCATCCGCAATGGCGAAGCCGTCCCAGCCTGGCGGGAGCCGTTCGTCGGGAACGACTTCGACGAGCGCGTCGGGGATGACGATCGCGAACGCGTGGAAGGCGATGCGGATCTGGTCGACGCGGGCGTGAACCAGGACCTCGAGCACCGCGAGGGAAAGGTGCTCGCTCGCATAGGCCACGGGCACGCCCGGCGGATTCCAGCGGCCCGCGAAGCTGCGCGCGCCCTCGCCGTCGAACGTCCGCCGCTGCGAGTCGGACCGCGAGAGTCGCCAGGCCTTCATCAGCCGTAAACGGTGTGCTCGAGCCGCCCGAGGACCTCGTTCACGCTCTCGGCGCCGACCTCGGTGTCGAGCAGCGAGATGGGCTTCTCGCCCTCGAGCGCAGGGTTGGGCGTCCGCAGCCAGTCGAGCGCCGCGTCGCGCGCCCCGAGCACATGCTCCGCCCGCGCAACCATGCGCACGAGACGCAGGAAGCGCTCGGTCGCCTCCAACTCCGACACGGCATCCTCCGCGGTCCAGACACCTGTCGTATTGTAGCGTGCTCACCGAAGCCGAGGACATCGAGGACGCTTTCCGGATGGCTCGGGATGCGATGCGAGCCTTGCGCCTTTCACGCGGAAAGCTGTTCGGAATCGCGCCCCGACGCGGGGCGTAATTAAGTAGGGTGTCCCCATTTAGGGCGCAGGTAGGAATCGGCGACTTCGTCAGCGGGCCTTGCCGTCGCCGCGGCTGGTGACGCCGGTCGGCGATTCCGGAGATGGCCTCGGCGTGCGCAGCGGGACGCGGTAGGTGAGCACGTCGGTGGGGTGCTCCACCGCCGGACCGGTGAGGAGCGCTTCCTTGTCGAAGATGGCGAGCGGCCGCGAGAGCACGGCGGGGGCGTGCGTGCCGGTGTCCATGCGGATGGCGTCCTTGGGGCACGCCTCGACGCAGAAGCCGCAGACGATGCAGCGCAGCTCGTCGATCTCGAAGCGCACCGGATACTTCTCGATGGCCTGGTCGTCGTACTCGCCCGCCTCGATGTAGATGCACTGCGCGGGGCAGGCCGTGGCGCACATGTAGCAGGCCACGCAGCGGGGCCTGCCGTCGGGGCGCGGGACCAGCCGGTGCATGCCGCGATAC
>DATDMU010000147.1:0-7021 GCA_036518615.1 Myxococcales bacterium | reverse complement strand
ACCGCCGCGTCGTCGTCGAAGACGTTGTGGATGAGCTTGCTCACGAAGGTGTGGAAGAGCAGGCAGGCGGCGGAGTTGGTGAGGGTGGCGGCGTCGGTGACGGGCGCGCTCTTCGGGTCGGAGGTGGTGAGGCCCGTCGGGCAGTCAAATTGCGGCGGCGGAATCGCGGCTGTTGCTGACCAGGCCTGCAGCAACTGCCGCGCGGCGGTGTAGGTGGGCTGGTTGACGGTGGCCGGATCGGGATAGAAGCCGCGCGCCTCGAAGATGCGGGCGAGCAGCATGGTGTGGTCGGACTGGATCGCCTGCATGTCGGCGAGGCTCACCTTGCCGGCGGACGTCTTCGCCTTGAGCAATTCGGCGATGCGCGCGTAGCGGATGTCGGTGGGATCGGACCAGTCGAAGCTGAGGAAGGGATAGAGCGTCGGATCGACCGAGCTGCCGAAGGGGCTGTTGGTGTGGCCCGTATACCCGGCGGGATCGCTGTTGGCGGTGGCGAAGTAGCCCTTGGGCGGATTGGCGCCGCGGGGGAGCTGGTTGTCCGGCACCCAGCAGGTGTCCGCGGGCGGGTTCGCCGAGCACGACGCGTCGTTGCCCCACTCGGCGGTCCCGGTCACCCCGTCGAGCGGGAACCAGGGAACGTGACCCGCAGTGCCCGCCGTCGCGCCGCTGAACGCCCAGTCGCGCTTCGGCACCAGCGCGTGCGGATCGTAGCCGATGTGCCCCGTGTCGTCGGCGAGAACGAAGTTCTGCGCGCCGGTGCCGTAGTTGCGCAGCGCAGCGAAGGCGGTGGTCGCGGGGGCCACGTCCGCGTCGGTTCCGACGGCGGTGGCCTCGATGAGGCCGAGGAAGGCCTCCAGATCGCGCGTCACGTCGTGCCCTGTCCAGCGCATGCTGATGGCGGTCTGGTGCGCCGGGTCGTAGTTGAGGATCGGGCCGTGGTGCGGCACGACCAACGCGGCGAACGGCGTCGCCTGCGCCTGCCCCTTCACCTTGATCGAATACGGCTTCACCTGGATCGGAACGGGCCCGGGCGTCCCGCCGGGCGTCGCTGAAAACAGCACCGCGGCGCAGACCAGCGGCGGCGGATGACCGCAGTCGGTCAGTTGCTCCTGGTAGAGATCGGTGACGTCATACCCCACCACCGTCACGCCCCAGCCCACGTGCGTCCCGCGGCCCACCAGCGCCCCTGGAACTCCCGGGAAGGATCCGCCGGTGACGTTGAGCTTGCCGTCGGCGGAGGTCATGGCCGCGAGGTGGAAGAGCGGCGGGAACTGGAGCGGCAGGTGCGGGTCGTTGGCCACCATCGCGAATCCGGTCGTGGCGGATCCGGTGGCCGAGTGCGCTCCGTCCACCACCCAGTTGTTGGAGCCCGATCCCTCGCGGATGGAACCGAAGAGCGCGTTCAGCTCGCGCATCTGCGCATTGACGGCCCCGAGGGCATTGGCCGTCCCCGCGGGCGCGGCCGGCGCAGGCGTGGCGCCGGCGGGCTTGGGCAGCGGGTCCGGATCCGTCCCCGAGATGGTGAAGCCGTTCACCGGCTGCGCTGACAGCACGTACTGGCTGAAGCGGGTCAGATCCTCGTGCGCGCCGCCCGGGCCGAAGGTCAGCGCGAAGAGCCCGTACGCCGTCTCCTTCTCGATGGTCTCGGAGAGCTGGAACTGCTGCAGCCGCCCGATGGCGAGCGTGTCCTGGCCGCGCCACTGGGGGATGTCCGCCGGCGTGATCGGGCCGGGGAGCTGCGCGTACTCCTGCGGCATGAGGTTGGGGTGCGCCGCGAGGAAGGCCAGGTACGCGTTCACGCCGGCTGCGTACGCATCGACCTTGGCCTTGATGTCCGCGGGGAGCGCCGCGTAGAGCTTGTCCTCGATGCGCTGCAGGTCGCGGGTGATGAACAGGGCAAGGAACTGCTCGTCCTGCTTCTCCTCCACGGCGCCCACCAGCTCCGCCAGGCGCCCTTCCGCGGTGCGGCGGAAGAGATCCATCTGGAAGAGCCGGTCCTGCGCCTGGATGTAGCCCTGCACCGCGAAGCAGTCGGTGTCGGTCTGGCAGAAGATGTGCGGGATGTCGAACTGGTCGTAGGTCACGTTCACGTCGGCGATCAGTCCGGGCTGCGCAGGCTGTCCGCCCTGGGCGGGCTTCGGCGCGATCACCACGTTGGGCTGCTGCGGCGTCTGGGCGGTGAAGGTCACGGTTGCGGTCTGGCCGCGCGCGGTGGCGGTCACCGTGGCGGGCGTCGCCACCGCGGGCACCG
This sequence comes from Myxococcales bacterium, assembly GCA_036518615.1. Lineage (GTDB taxonomy): Bacteria > Myxococcota > Myxococcia > Myxococcales > 40CM-4-68-19 > 40CM-4-68-19. The sequence continues at coordinate 4,770 of DATDMU010000147.1, read as the reverse complement.
GCGGGCGGTAGGTGACGTCGTGCCCGGTCGTGTTCGAGAGCGAGCCGGGGCCGGAGAGGGACCAGGTGACTTCGCTCGCCAGCGCGGCGGGGCTCGCCGTGATCAGCACCGGACCGGAGATGTTCTGCGATCCGCTCGGCGAGATGCTCAACGTGGGTTGAGGCTCGCTTCCTGCACAGGCCGCGAGGAGGACAGAGGCCGCTGCCAACATCCGAGTGCGCATCGACGTCTCCGCGAAGTCGTTCGACTTGAGTAAAAAAACAGTTCGGGCCCCTCCTGTTCCTCAGAAGTCGCCCGCTGTCAACAGACGTGCCACCATGTGCGGATGGATGCCGCACTCCACGCGCTGATCGCCCAGCTCGACCTCGAGCCGCTCGAAGTGAACCTCTTCCGCGGCCAATCCACCGATTTGGGTGGGAAAAGCGTCTTCGGCGGCCAGGTGATCGGACAGGCGCTGGTGGCGGCGACCCGCACCGTCGAGGGCCGACGCCCGCATTCCTTGCACGCCTACTTCCTGCTTCCCGGCGACATGGCCGCACCCATCGTCTACGAGGTGGATCGCATCCGCGACGGCCGCAGCTTCACCGCGCGGCGGGTGAAGGCGGTGCAGCACGGCCATCCCATCCTCTCGATGATGGCCTCGTTCCAGGTGGACGAGCCGGGCCTCGAGCACCAGGACCCCATGCCCGAGGTGCCGGGGCCGGAAGAGCTGCGCCCCGGCGAAGAGCTGCGCGAGGAGTGGCTGGCCGAGGCCGGAGACGAGGTGCCGGAGCGGGTGCGCGAGGCGATGCGCAAGCCCGCGCCGCTGGAGTTCCGGCCGGTTCAACCCTGGAACCCGATGCGGCCGCGGGTGGCCGAGCCGCGGCAGTCGATCTGGTTTCGCGCGGTGGACCGGATGCCCGACGAGCCGCTGCTGCACACCTGCGTGCTCACCTATGCCTCCGACTACAATCTCATGCCCACCGCGCTGCGCCCGCACGGCGCGAGCTGGATCGGCGGCCGCACCGTCGTGGCCAGCATCGATCACGCGATGTGGTTCCACCGCCCCGCGCGGGTGGACGAGTGGCTGCTCTACACCATGGACAGCCCCTCGGCGCAGGGAGCGCGCGGGCTCGGCCGCGGCCTCATCTACGATCGCGGCGGGCGGCTGGTGGCCAGCGTGGCGCAGGAAGGCTTGATGCGGCAGGCGACGCGCAAGTAGCGTGCGCCGATGATCGCGCTCCTCTTCGTCCTCGCTGCCGCAACTCCCTTCCAGGATTCGCTCGCACAGCTCTCGCGCAGCAAGGCGCCGGCGGAGCAGCGGCTGCACGCCATCTTCGATCTCGCCTGGCAGCACGGCAACGACGAGTACCCGGAGCGCGCCACCTTCCGCGGGGTGCCGGGGCACGGCGACCGCTGGACCGATCTGTCGGCGGACGCCATCGCGCGGCGCAAGCGCGAGACGGCGGCGCTGCTGGAGGCGGTGCGCGCCATCGACCGCTCCGCCCTGCCCGCGACCGCGCTGCTCGACTACGACCTCTTCCGCCGCGACGTGGAGGAGGACGCGCGGGCGGAGGAGTTCCCCGAGGAGCTGCTCGCCATCTCCCAGCTCTCGGGGCCGCAGTACCTGTCGCAGGTGTTCGAGGTGATGCCCACCCGCACCGAGCGCGACTGGTCCGACGTGCTCGCGCGGCTCAGCGGAATTCCGGCGCGCCTCGCGCAGACCGAGGCGCTCTTGCGCGCGGGTCTCTCCCGCGGCGTGGTGCAGCCGAAGATCGTGCTCCGCGACGTGCCGGCCCAGCTCGAGGCGCAGACGCCCAGGGACCCGCTGCAGGCGCCGCTGTTGAAGATCGTCTCGCGCGAGGGCGTGCCCGCGCAGGTGCGCGCGGACGCGGTGCGCATCTACCGCGAGCGCATCGTCCCTGCGTACGCGAAGTTCCACGACTTCTTCACCCGCGAGTACCTGCGCGGGGCGCGGGACTCGGTGGGCCTCGCGTCGCTGCCGAACGGCGCCGCCTGGTACGCCGAGCGGGTGCGACGCGAGACCACCACCGAGATGACCGCCGCGCAGATCCACCAGCTCGGCCTGTCCGAGGTGAAGCGCATCCACGGCGAGATGGAGAAGGTCATCGCGCAGGTGGGGTTCCTGGGAGGAGGCTTTGCCGCCTTCGCGAAATTCCTGCGCACCGACCCGCGCTTCTACTTCACCGACGCACACGAGCTGGTGCGCGCCTATCGCGACATCGCCAAGCGCGTCGACCCGGAGCTGACCAGGCTGTTCGGCACCCTGCCCCGCCTGCCCTACGGCGTGCAGGAGATCCCCGCTTTTTCCGCGCCTTCGCAGACCACCGCGTATTACCGGCCGGGCTCCCCGGAAGCGCACCGGGCGGGCACGTACTTCGTCAACACCTACAGGCTGGAGACGCGGCCGAAGTGGGAGATGGAGGCGCTGACGCTTCACGAGTCGGTGCCCGGGCACCACCTCCAGATTTCGCTGCAGCAGGAGCTCGCCGGCGTGCCGCAGTTCCGCAAGCAGGCGAGATACGTGGCTTTCGTCGAGGGGTGGGGGCTGTACGCGGAGAGCCTGGGCCCGGAGCTGGGCATGTACCAGGACCCCTATTCGAAGTTCGGCCAGCTCACCTACGAGATGTGGCGGGCCATCCGCCTGGTGGTGGACACGGGCATGCATTCGATGGGCTGGTCGCGGCAGCAGGCCATCGACTATTTCCTCCAGAATTCCGCGAAGACGGAGCACGACGTCACCGTGGAGATCGACCGCTACATCGTGAACCCGGCGCAGGCGCTGGCGTACAAGATCGGCGAGCTCAAGCTGAAAGAATTGCGCGCAATGGCCCAAAAGGAGCTGGGCCCGCGTTTCGACGTGCGCGCCTTCCACGACGCGGTGCTGGGCGAGGGCGCGCTGCCGCTCACGCTCCTCGAATCCCGAGTGCGCGCGTACGTCTCCGCGGGTGGTCGCAGGTAGGCGGACGATTTTGAAAATTTCCCCGCGCGAATTCGCACTGCGTTCGTTTATTCTCTCGAGATGCATCTGCTGCTCTCCGTCCTCGTCGCGCTTTCCACGGCCACCGCAACTCCCGATGACCCCGCCGACGAAGGACCGGAGGAGGCGGAAGCCGCCACCGCGCCTGCTGCGAGTCCGGACGTCCTCTACACCCGCGACCTGAGCGACGCGCAGCTGGCGAAGGAGTTCAAGGACGATCTCCGCGCGCTCGGCAGCATCTCGGTGGGATTCGCGGACCGCGGCCGGATGATCAACGCGGTCCACATGCCGAGCGACCCGGCCTGGCGCTGCGAGCGGCCCGACCTCGCCTGGGGCACGCAGGAGACGGTGGATGCGCTCGCGCTCGTGCTCCGCGCCGTCCACGGACAATTCCCCGGTTCGGCGCCGGCGCGGATCAGCCACATGGCCAGGAAGGACGGCGGCTTTTTGCGGCCGCACCGGTCGCACCAGTCGGGGCGGGACGCCGACATCGGCCTCTTCTACAAGAACGACGGCTTCCCCGGCCGCGTGGCCCACCGCGAGCGCTTCGTGGACCCGGCGCGCAACTGGGCGTTCCTGCGCGAGCTCGTCACCGAGACCGACGTGCAGATGGTGCTGGTGGACCGCGGCATCCAGAAGGTGCTCCGCGACTACGCCATCGCGCAGGGCGAGGACGCGGCGTGGCTCTCGCGCGTGTTCTCGCAGGTGGTCAAGCACGCGCGCAACCACAAGGACCATTTCCACGTGCGCTTCTATGCGCCCCGCTCGCAGGAGCTGGGGCGGCGCGTGCAGCCGCTGCTCGCCATGCGGCCGGATCAGAACCTGGCCGTGCACGTGGTCCGGCGCGGCAATACCCTCGGCGCCATCGCGGCGCGGTACAGGACCACCGTGCCCGAAATCCGGCGCGCCAACCGCCTGGGCAAGCGCACCTTGCTGAGCATGGGCCAGCACCTGGTCATTCCGCTGCGCGGCGCCTGCACCCATTGCCCGCTGCCGCCGCCGGTGGCGGTGCCGCCGCGCTGCCTGCCTCCCGATTCCGGGCCCGCGGCCGACGAGCGGAGCTGGTCGGGCGGAATCAATCCGGAGATCTCGACCGCGGAGTAGGGCGCGAACGAGACGGCGCGCCCGGTTGCCCGGACGCGCCGCAGGAAAAGCGGAGCAGGTTTCTAGAACGCCCAGCCGACTCCGACGGTGAGCTCGAACGTGCTCGCGCTCTCGGTGAGGATGTCGTAGCCGATCTGCGCCTGCGCCGAGAGGTTCGGATTCAGTTGCGGCAGCGGATAGAGGACCATGCCCATCAGCGAGATGCCCACCGGCGTGGACGCATTCGCCACGGTGGTCGGCATCACCGTGAACGCCGCGCCGCCCAGAAGCTGCACCGGACCGGCCCGGTCGTAGCGCACGCCGGCGCCGAGCTTGAGCGGAAACACCGTGCCTCCGGAGGCGAAGCCCATGCCCACGTCGGCCCAGCCGATCAGCGGCATCTCGGGAGTGAGGGGCAGAAGGTTCACCGCGCCTCCTGCATGAATCGCGAACGCGCCCGTGCCGTCGATGTCGTAGAAGCCGAGGCCCGCCCAGCCGATGTAGGCCGACCGTTTGGTTCCCGCGTTGATGTCGCTGGTGGGCCCCACCGTGTCGGCGGCATCGCTCGCCGTCCTGCCGGCCGAGCGCGCCGCCTTCGACACGCAGATGCCTTTCGAGCAGGTCTGACCCGACCCGCAGTCCACGTCCTTCTTGCAGCTTGCCGCCCGCGCCGGAGTTGCGGCGAAGAGCGCCGCGCCGAGCGTCAC
>DATDMU010000146.1:0-15040 GCA_036518615.1 Myxococcales bacterium | reverse complement strand
CTGCCGAGGACGGCGATTTCGCCGTTCACCGGGTCGGCACGGAGGAGCTGGGCGCCGCCGACCTGCAGGCTCCGCAGAGGCGCCACGTTGCCCGAGGCCAGCCGGTCGAAGACCAGCAGCGTCGGGCTTCCGGCATCGAGGACGAACAGCTCACCCCGGACCGGGTCGACGCTGGTGGAGATGGGACCGGTCAGGCCGGTGGCGGCGCCGTGGATTGCGCGCAGCGGGGCGACGTTGCCGTTGGCGGTGCGGCCGAAGACGGCCACCGTGCCGCTCGAGAGGCCGTTGAGGAAGACCTCGCCGCCGCCCCCCTGGGTGGCCGCGGTCACGGTGAATGAGCCTGAATTGGCGGTTCCGCCGGCGGTCGTGACGACCAGCGGGCCGGTGAACGCGCCCATCTGGGGAATGGTGCAGACGAGCTGGGTCGCGGTTGCGCTGCAGGACGCGGAGACGCCGTTGATGGTGACGGTCGCGCCGGTCAGGTTGGCGCCCGTGAGGGTGACGACCGTTCCCGGAACGCCGCTCGAAGGGCTCAAACCCGTGATCGCCGGCGCAGCGGCAGCGCCTGTCGGCGACTGATCGCAGGAGTTCACCGCGGCCGCGCCCCAGAAGCGCCTCGCGAACTCCATCAGGCTGGTGCAGTCGACCTGTTGCGGACCCTCGTTGAGCGTGCCCGCGGGCGCACCGGTTGGATTGGTTGCGAGGCACTCGGGATCGCCGTGGCAGTCCCAGTGATAATACCAATCGCCGCTGCCGCCGTCCGATGCGCAGCCGGAGAGGATCAGCGCGACAATCACGGCGGCGGATTTATTTTGCATACCTTCCAGAGAACATGTTCGGCTGGCACGGTCAAATTGCACACATGCGGCAAAGCAGCGCCGCAGGCGGATCCGGGTCGGGGCGGCGGAGGAAATGAAAGGCGCGCTGCGCTCCTGTCGCACAGCGCGCCCCGGCGGCCATCAGAACGCGTAGGAGGTGCCCAGGGTCCCGTAGAACGGAGGCATGACCTCGTTCAGCCCCTCGCTGGTGAGCACGCCCGCGGCCAGCGTCAATTCCACCCGGCCGATGCGGTATCCGCCGCGCAGGCCCGCCTGCAGCGTGCCGCCGGTCAGGGAATACCAGCCGTCCTTTGCGCCCGCATATCCCACGCTGCGATAGAGGCTCGAGTGCTTCATGCGGGTGGCGAGGATCTTCTCGTAGCCCACCTCGGCCATCAGCCCCCAGCGTTCGCCTTGATAGCCGGGGAGCAAGAGCCCGCGGACGCCGAGAGCGGTCGCGGAGAAGAGGTTGTTTTCCGTCAGCCGCAGGGTCGGCGCGAACGCCACGTCCAGCCGCCAGCTTCCCGCCGCGAGCGCGGTGACCTGCCCGCCCGCCTCCACGGCAAAGTCGTGGAAGTCGAGGCCCGCGGCCGGGAGCGTGAAGCGGCCATCGAGAAGGCCCGAGCCGATGTGGCGCGAGTACGCCGCGCGATAGACGAGCGCCGATTGCAGGCCCAGGTCGAAGCTGACCGACTGCAGGGCCCCGTCGGGCAGGTGGGTGACTTCCTGCGCGGCGGCAGGCAAGGCGAGGGCAACGGCGGCGGACAGGGAGATGGACAGGGTCTTGAAGGTCATTGGAGTGCTCCGTTCAATAGGCGATCGAGTGGAGGTAGGAGAGGACCGGCGCCAGCGTGTCGGCGGGGCGCGTCCAGGGGAAGTCGTGGCCGACGCCGCCGATCACCGCGAGCGACGCGTTCGGGTAGAAGCGCATCTGCCTCTGCTGGAAGGCGGTGCCGATCGCGGTGTTCTTCTCGCTGGCCTCGAAGAGAACCGGCGCCGTGAAGCGGTCGAGGCCGCGGGTGAAGTCCCAGTGCGGATCGGCCTCGGGGACGGCAGCGGCGGCCACGGCTCCCATGCGCCAGAAGGGCGTGCGGTCGGTGGTCGACTCGTGATAGGCGGGCTGGAGCTCGCCGAAGAGGCCGATGCCCCGCAGGTAGTCCGCCCGCGCGTGGCCGTCGGGGCTGACGATCGACTGCGCCCAGGCGTAATCGTTGAGCCACTCGGCCGTGGGGTCGAAGTCGAACATCTCCGACTCGAGCTCCTTGAAGAGCGCACCGGTCAGCGGGCCGGCCTCCATCAGAACCGCTCCCTTGACCTTGTCGGGGTGCATGGAGATGTACCGGGTGGCGTACATGCCGCCCCAGCTATGGCCGATGAGCACGACCGGACGCCCGGGCGAGAAATGATCGATGATGAAGGTGAGATCGAGGTCGTACGCCTCGGGCGTGATCTCGCTGGCGGGATGGCGCTTGCTCAGTCCGGTGCCCCGCTGATCCCAGAAGACCAGCAGGTGGCGGTCCTCGAGCCGCTCGCCGTTCACCGGATTGCGCAGCCGCAGCATGCCGCGGTAGTCGCCGCCCGGCCCGCCGTGGAGCATGACGATCACGGGCGCGGACGGATCGCCGAAGGTCTCGACGTGGAAGGTCGAGCCGTTGAAGGAGAGTTGGGGGACCGCGGGGTCCTCGTCCGCGGTGCGGGGAACCAGGTTCCCGTCTTCCGCGGGATCGAGGCAGGCGGTGAGGGAGAGCACGGCGACGACGAGAAAGAGCCTGGGCATCTTGTCCTCCGGGTTTGGTGCGTTCGGAGGACAGGTACGCGCCGGCGCGCCAGGGAGCGCCGGTGCCCATGAACACGGACCGGCGCCCGGCGAATCCGGACGTCCGACTTTCCTAGCCTGTTGAAACCTGGCGCATTTTGGCGCGCGACCGGAGCGCGCGGAATTCGCTCGGGGTCAGGCCGGTGTACTGCTTGAAGAAACTGTTCAGCGTGGACTTGGAGTTGAAGCCGGCCTCCAGCGCAAGGTCGAGCACGCCGCGCCGGCGCTGCCCCGGATCGGCCAGCGCCGCCATCAGCGCCTCCGCCCGGTAGGAATTGACCAGGACGAAGAAGCTCTTGCGCAGGTGCAGGTTGAGCACCTGGCTGAGCATGTGCGGGGTGACGCCGATCGCATCGGCCAGCGCCTGCAGGGTGAGCGCGCCGTCGCGATAGAGCTCGTCCTCGCTCATCTTTGCGGTGAGCGTGCGGGCAAGCCGCGCCGCCTCCTCGTCCTCGAGGCGGTTGCGCTGGTATTTCGGCAGCGGCCGCGGCGCGGGTTCGGCGCCCCGCGCGGCCTGCGCTTTTTCGAAGAGCGCAGGCTGCCACAGGCTCACCCAGCCGGTGGCGAAGACGACCAGCGCCGACCCGATCTGGACGGCCTGCTCCAGGCTCCGCAGCGACGCCGGGGCAATGCCCGCCGCCCGCAGCGCTCCGGACAGGATCACGACGCTCCACACCGCGGCGTGCGCCAGCACCATCGACTGGAGCCAGCGCAGGTCGATGCGGGCGAGGTCGCTGAACCAGCCCTCCATCTTGCGCGCGTAGCGGCGCAGCGCGATCCAGCTCGCGATCAGGTAGCTCATCGCCTGGAGGAGCTGGAGGGCTTCGAGGACGTGCTTGGCAGGCGCCGCCTGGCCGGCGAGGTACGCCTGGGCGATGGCGAGCTTCTCCGGCCCCGATTTCAGATAGAAGGCCGGAAGCATGACGAGCACGTCCGCCGCAAAGGGCAGGCCGTGGAGGAGCCAGCGCTTCTCGAACCGCGACGCGGGCCGCGTCAGCGCCGCGACGTAGAGATAGAGGAGCGGCCCGAAGAGGAACGGCAGCGGGGTCCCGAGCGCGAGCAGGTGCGGATGGCCGGCGAAGCTCCAGCGCAGATCCAGCACGCCGAGCAGCAGCATGAGCGAGAGGGCGGCGACGAGGGCCGCGAGGATCCGGTTGGCGAGAGGATCCTTCCGGCGCGCCGCGAGCGCGGCGGCGAGCACGGCGCCCTGCACGGCTGCAAGAAGGTACAGGCTGTCCAGCAGATCGCGCACCGGATCGATCTCCCCGCCGGCAAGTCTGCCAGAGTGTGCGCTCGGCGATCTAGCGGATGCCGAAGTGCTCCGCCAGCGCGCGCGCGACCGCGGCGTCGTCGGCGAGATCGGTCTCGCTCCGCGCGCCCTTCGACGTCACGATCAGGCGCCGCTCGGAGAGCGTGATCCGCCCGGTCTCCGTCGCGCGCGAGACGACCGTCTTCTGCGTGAACGAGGACTTCGGCGAGGTGCGGTGATAGAGGCAGCCCGGCTCGAAGGCGGAGAGCGGCCACTGCCGGAGCGTGAAGAGGTACTGCCGCCGCCAGCCCTGCTCTTCCTCGCGCACGAGCAGGAGCCCGCCCTCCGCGGGGTCGAGGCGATAGCGGCGGCCGCAGCCTCCCTCCTGCGGCTCGCGCCGGTCGAGCCGCAGCGGGAGCACGAATGAGTCGCCGAATCCCACGTCGGCGAGCCAGGGCTCGTCGAGATCCACGCGCAGCGCCATGTGGTCGAAGTCGATGCCCGAAGGCCCCACCCGCCCCGCGAGCCGCGAGACGCGGAACCCGAGCGCCTCCAAGAGCGCCGCGAAGAGCCCGTTCAGCTCGTAGCAGAACCCGCCGCGCCGCCGCCGGACGATCTTGTCGAAGAGCGGCTCCAGTTCGAGCGCGATGGGCTCCCCCCTGCGCACGGAGAGGTTCTCGAACGGCACCGTCCGCATGTGCGCGGCGTGGACCTCTCGCAGCGTCTCCAGCGTGGGCGCGGTGGGACCCGCGTAGCCGATGCGTTCGAGGTAGCGGCCGACGTCCAGCGCGCCCTGGCCGCTCATCCGCCGATGGACCTGCCGCCGCCGTCGCGCTCCATCGGACGGCGGAGGAGCGCGGAGGGAGAGCAGCCGTAGAAAGCGCGAAAGGCGTGGGTGAAATGGCTGTGGCTGCTGAAGCCCACCTCGAGCGCGAGCTCGGTGAGTCGGTCGCGATGGGCGGGCAGACTCTCCAGCGCTGCGGCGAGGCGCAGCCGGGTGAGGTGCTGGTGCAGGCTCCCCGAGGTGGCGGCGCGGAAGGCGCGGCAGAGCCGGAAAGGTGAAACTCCAAGCGATCGCGCCAGCCCTTCCAGCGTCACGCGCCGCGCGAACGACGACGCGATCAGCACCTGCGCGTCCGCCGCCAGCGCGGCGGCCCTCCTCGCCGCGGCCCCGCGCAGCGGCTCCGCCTCGTCCCCGGTGCAGAGCTGGAGCAGGCGCAGCGCGGTCTCCTCGATCAGGACCGGATCCCCTTCGCGAACCGCCGCCAGCAGCCTGAAGTGCGCAAGGTGCAACTGCGCGGTTCCCGCCAGCGTGGAGCGGCCGAAGAGGCGCCCGCCGCGGCCGCCGCGGACTGCCTCGCGCAGCGTCTCCGGATCGAAGCGGAGCGAGGTGCAGCGATCGCCTCCCGGCACCGGGTGGTCCACCATGTACGGCTCGGCGGGATCGAAGAACACCACCCGCGTCGCGTCGGCCACGTGCCTGCCCATGCGATCGCGGCGCACGAACGTGCCGCTGCGCACGAAGGCGAGCGTGGCGGTCTCGCACCGCTCCTCGTGCCGGCCTCCGCCGCAGCCCGCGCTGCAGACCACGTCGCTCACGCCGACGAGCGCGCTGGAGTAGAGGGTGCGGGAGGCGATGGGGAGCGCCATGGCGGGATGTATAGACGTTTTCGGGCGGAGGCGGCTATCGGATTCCTGCAGGTGCAGGATTGCGACAGCGCAGCCGCGCCGGGGCGGTACAAAGAGGGCCTTTCCCGTTGCAGGAGGCGTCATGCTCGACCATGTTTCCCTCAGCGTTCCCGATCCCGTGCACAGCCAGGCGTTCTATGCAAAGGCGCTCGCGCCGCTCGGCTACGAGCTGATCTCCCCCGGCGAGAGCGGCTTCGGCATCGGCCTCGACGGCGGGTCCACCGTCTGGGTGTCCAGGGGCGCGGCGCAGAAGCCCATCGCGCATCTGGCCTTCCGGGCAAAGGGCCGCAAGCAGGTGCAGGAATTCCACAAGGCCGCGCTCGCCGCCGGCGGCCGCGACAACGGCAAGCCGGGGCTGCGCACGGACTACGCTCCGAACTACTACGCCGCGTTCGCCCTCGACCCCGACGGCAACAACATCGAGGCGGTCTGCTTCGGCGAATGAGCGCGCGGCGGCGAGACCGTCCTACCCGGCGGTCTCGCTTCCCGCGGCGGCCAGCATCTGCTTCACGATGGGGGCGGTGCGCTCGAGCATCACGATGGTCGCGGGCAACAGATCGGAGATGACCTTCGACGCCTTCAGCGTGTAGGTGAACGTCAAGGTGCGCAGCGTCCAGAGGTTCAACTGCGCCACCGCGGCGTCGCGGCTGTTGCCGGACGCGGCCCGCTCTTCCTCTTCCTGGGCCAGCTCGGCCTCGACGGCGCGGAAGAGCGCGGCCTCGCGCGTGCCATAGTCGGTATGCACCACCGCCAATACTCCCGCGCCGAAGAGCCGGCGGTGGCTCTCCATGTGCGTTCGCGCGAGCCGCTTGGCGAGATCGCGCGCGTCCAGGTCGGGAAGCCTGGGGTCGAAGCCCCACCATCCCTGGCCGTCCTCGCTCTTCGCGCGGAAGATCACCGCGCTGGGCGGCCTGGCGCACGCCTTCACCCGCAGGAAGAGCGCGTCGTCGATCTCGCCACCTCTCTGGGCGGCGCGCAGGGCGGCCAGCCGCACGGCGCCGAGCAGGATGCGGGCGCGCGGCGTCACCACCAGCGCGGTTCGCGCTCCGCTGGCAGTCGGCACGACGATCTCGTCGAAGGCGAGCTCGCCCATGGTTCAGTTATGCCAGAAAGGGGCCGCCGGCCGCATACCGTAGACAGCGGACGGCGCCCCCGCACGGCCTTGCTCCCGGGCGCGGGCATGGCCACCCAAGGGCGGTCCCTCGGAGGTTCCGATGAAGCGTCTCTGGGCTGCCCTCATCCTGGTGCTCGCCGGCTCGTTCGCCGTCCTTCTCTGGACCGGTGTGCGCATCTACCAGGAGGCGCCTCCCCTTCCCACGCGCGTGGTCACGAGCGATGGCCGCACGCTGCTCACGCGCGCCGAGATCGAGGCGGGCCAGAACGTCTGGCAATCGATGGGCGGCATGGAAGTGGGCTCCATCTGGGGCCACGGCAGCTACGTGGCGCCCGACTGGACGGCCGACTGGTTGCACCGCGAATCGACCTTCATCCTCGACCAGTGGGCGCAGGCGGCGGGGAGCCCGTCGTATTCCGCCCTGACCGCGCCCGACCGGGCGCGCCTGGAGACGCGGCTCGCGGCCATGATGCGGAAGAACACCTGGGACCCCGCGACGGGCATCGTCACCATCGACCCCGTACGCGCGCGCGCCTTCTCCGCCGCCGAGCGCCACTACGCGGACGTATTCTCGAAGGGCCGCGCCCAATATGCCATCCCGCGCGGCGCGCAGACCGATGCCGGACGGCTGCGCGCGCTCTCCGCCTTCTTCTGGTGGACCTCCTGGGCTGCGAGCACGCAGCGGCCCGGCGACAGCGTGACCTATACGAACAACTGGCCGCACGAGCCGCTGGTGGCGAACACCATCCCCGACGACGCGCTGGTCTGGACCGGCGTGAGCATCCTCCTCCTGCTGGCGGGCATCGGCGCGCTCGCCTTCTGGCACGCCGCGCAGGAACCCGAGCCGCTGCCCGAGCGGCTCCCCGAGCGCGACCCCCTGCTGCTGGCGCCGTCCACCCCTTCCCAGCGCGCCACGGTGAAATACTTCTGGGTGGTCTCCGCATTGATCCTGGTCCAGATCCTCCTCGGCGTCGTCACCGCCCACTATGGCGTCGAGGGAAGCGGCTTCTATGGAATCCCGCTCGACAAGGCCATTCCCTATTCGCTCTCGCGCACCTGGCATACCCAGCTCGGCGTGCTCTGGATCGCCACGGCATGGCTCGCCGCGGGCCTGTACATCGGCCCGGTGATCGGCGGACGCGAGCCGCCCGGCCAGCGTGCCTGCGTCAACCTGCTCTTCGGGGCGCTGCTCGTCATCGTGGTGGGGTCGATGGCCGGGCAGTGGCTGAGCGTGTTCCAGAAGCTGGGCGCGGGCACCTGGTTCTGGTTCGGCCACTCCGGTTACGAGTACATCGACCTGGGCCGCGCCTTCCAGATTGCGCTCCTCGCCGGACTCTTCTTCTGGCTCTTCCTCGTGGCCCGCGCCATCTGGCCGGCGCTGCGGCGCCGCGACGAGCAGCGGCCGCTCCTGATCCTCTTCACCGTCGCCGCCACCGCCATCGCCGCCTTCTACGGCGCCGCGCTCGGATATGGCCGGCACACCAATCTCGCCATCGCCGAATACTGGCGCTGGTGGGTGGTGCACCTGTGGGTGGAGGGCTTCTTCGAGGTGTTCGCCACCACGGTGATCGCCTTTCTCTTCGCCCGCCTGGGGCTCGTGCGCGTGGCCCTCGCCGGCAGATCGGTGGTTCTCGCCTCCACCATCTTCCTGGCCGGCGGCATCATCGGCACGCTGCACCACCTCTACTTCTCGGGCGCGCCCACCTTCGTGCTCTCGCTCGGCGCGGTGTTCAGCGCGCTGGAAGTGGTGCCGCTCCTCTTCGTGGGGTTCGAGGCCTGGCAGAACCTGCGCCTCTCCCGCGCAAGGCCCTGGGTGCGGCTCTACCGCTGGCCCATCTACTGCTTCATCGCGGTGGCCTTCTGGAACCTGGTGGGCGCGGGCCTCTTCGGATTCATGATCAATCCGCCGGTCGCGCTCTATTACATGCAGGGGCTCAACACCACCCCGGTGCACGGCCACACCGCGCTCTTCGGCGTCTACGGAATGCTGGGGATCGGGCTGATGCTCTTCTGCCTGCGCGCGCTCCGGCCCGGTATCCCCTGGCGCGAGGGCTGGGTGAAGGCCGCGTTCTGGCTCATCAACGGCGGGCTGATGGCGATGGTGGTGATCAGCGTCCTGCCGGTCGGCCTGTTGCAGACGCAGGCGTCGGTGGCCGTCGGATACTGGTACGCGCGCAGCGCCGAGTTCCTGCACAGCCCGGGCATGGACACGCTGCGCTGGCTCCGCGTGATCGGCGACACCGTGTTCGCGGTGGGCGCCCTCCTTCTTGTGGCGTTCGTCGCCGGCCTCGCCAGCGGCCACTCGTACCGCGAGGAGAAGGGGTCGCCGGCGCCAGTCACTCCCGAGCCGACGCCGATCCCGCGCAGGCCGGCCGAAGCGTAGGGCGCGCGGACATCGCCGGGCGAGCCTGCACGCCGCGCGTGGCGGCGAGCGCGCGTGCGCCCGTGGCTTGGGATCGCAGCGCTCGATCCACAGGGTTCGCTCGTCCCCCACTTCGACAAGGAGCTTTGCATGGCGATCTACGACCCGACCATGGGAACCCCGCAGTTCCAGGCGCACTCCGCCGAACCCTATGACCGCGGTTTGCGGCTGAGCTGGAGCGGCGTCTTCGGCGGCACCGCCGTCGGGTGGGCGGCCTTCTCGCTCCTGATGCTGGTGGGCGCGGCCATCGGCCTTGCCAGGGTGGACCCCACCTCCTCGCAGCCTGCGAGCGGCCTGGGCGCCGCGTCCGGCATCTTCGGCGCCATCGTCCTCGTCCTGACCTCCTTCCTGGGTGCTTACCTGGCCGTGCGCATCGCGGGGAACCGGCGCCGCCCCGATGCGCTGCTGCACGGCGGGGTATGCTGGGCCGTCTCGATGCTGGTGGGCGCAGTGCTCGCACTCGGAGCAGCCCGGACCGCCACCGAGAGCGCGGCGGCGGTGGCCTCCGGCCCGCGCGCGCAGGCCCGCGCCCAGCGCGAGAGCGACCTGCGTTCCAGGAACGGCGGGCCCACCGCTTCCGATCGGCAGCGCGCCTCCGAAGTGACCGACACCGCGGCAAAGACGACCGGCGCGGGCGCGGGCGGCGCGGCGCTGGCGCTCGCTGCATCGCTGGTGGGCGCTCTGGCGGCGGCCCGCCGCGGCATGGGCAAGGGGCTGACCGCAGGCCTTCGCCGCGGCGATCGGCGCGAGGGGAGGATCCAGGCGTCGCCGGGGTCGCGCGAGACGCCGCTGAGCGACCAGGCGATCATCGTCCCGCCGGAGGAGCTGAAGCGATGACGACGGGATGAACGCGGGTGGCGCGGTGTGTTATCCACCGCGCCCCCATGATTCGCCTCGATTCCGTCGCCAAACAGCACGGCCAGCAGATCCTCTTCCTCGACGCGAGCGCCGTGGTCCACCGCGGCGAGCACGTGGGCCTCGTCGGTCCGAACGGCGCGGGCAAGTCCACCCTCTTCCGGCTGATCACCAAGGAGGAGCAGCCGGACGAGGGCCGGGTCTCCGTCGATCGCGGCATGACCATCGGCTACTTCAGCCAGGACGTGGGCGAGATGCGCGGCAGGACCGTAGTGGCCGAGACCATGGCCGGCGCCGGCCCGGTCAGCGACGTCGCCGCGGAGCTGCGCGAGCTGGAGCGCGCGCTCGCCGATCCGGATCGCGCCGGCGAGATGGAGCGGCTGCTCGAGCGTTTCGGCGCGGTGCAGTCGCGCTTCGAGGAGCTGGGCGGCTATGGCCTGGAGGCGCGGGCGCGCGAGATCCTCGCCGGCCTCGGCTTCTCCGAAGGGAGGATGGACGCCGACGTGGGCGCGCTCTCCGGCGGCTGGAAGATGCGCGTCGCGCTCGCGCGCATCCTCCTGATGAACCCCGACGCGCTGCTCCTCGACGAGCCCTCCAACCACCTCGACCTGGAGTCGCTGATCTGGCTGGAGAACTTCCTCAAGGGGTTCGAGGGAGCGATCCTGCTCACCTCGCACGACCGCGAGTTCATGAACCGGGTGGTCTCGAAGATCATCGAGATCGACGCCGGGGAGCTGACCTCGTACTCGGGCGACTACGAGTTCTACCTGCGCGAGCGCGCCATCGCCGACCGGCACGCCGAGGCGCAGTACGCGCGCCAGCAGGCCATGCTCAAGAAAGAGCTCGCCTTCATCGAGCGCTTCAAGGCGCGGGCCAGCCACGCGGCGCAGGTGCAGAGCCGCATCAAGAAGCTGGACAAGATCGAGAAGGTCGAGCCGCCCAAGGTGCGAAAGGCCGTGGAGTTCGACTTCCAGCGGCCGCCGCGCAGCGGCGAGGACGTGGCCAGGCTCGCGAAGGTGCGCAAGGCGTACGGCTCGCAGGTGGTCTACGACGGCTTCGACTTCCTCGTGCGCCGCGGCGAGCGCTGGTGCGTGATGGGCGTGAACGGCGCCGGCAAGAGCACGCTGCTCAAGCTGGTGGCGGGCGCCGCCGAGCCCGACGCGGGCGAGGTGGGCGTGGGGGCGAGCGTGAAGATGGGCTACTTCGCCCAGCACGCCATGGACCTGCTCGACGGCGAGAAGACCGTGCAGGCCACGCTGGTGGACCGCTTTCCCCAGGCCTCGCTCGGAGCGCTGCGCACGCTGGCCGGCTGTTTCGGCTTCTCCGGCGACGAGGTGGAGAAGAACGTGCGCGTTCTCTCCGGAGGCGAGAAGGCGCGGCTGGTGCTGGCGATGATGCTCTTCGATCCGCCCAACTTCCTCGTCCTCGACGAGCCCACCAACCACCTCGACATCGCCACCAGGGAGATGCTCATCGGCGCGCTGGGAAAGTTCGACGGGACCATGCTCTTCGTCTCGCACGACCGGCACTTCCTCGCCGAGCTGTCCAACCGCGTGCTGGAGCTGACCCCCGAGGGCCCGCACGTCTACGGCGGCGGATACGCCGAGTACGTCGCGCGCACAGGGCACGAGGCGCCGGGGCTGCGGAGCTGAAAAGAAAAGGCCCCGGACCTCGGCGTGAGCCGGGATCCGGGGCTTCGTGTTTCGACGCGCCCTACGGCACGATCTGCGAGATGCGCGTGGCCCAGTTGCCCAGCGGCGCGCGGGTGCCGCCGCACTCGCCCAGCGGCGCGGCCAGGTACTGCGCGAAGGTGCAGGAGTGCGCGATGTACTCCGACGCGATCCAGATGCTGTTGCCGTCCACCGCGGTGGCTCCGTAGTCGCCCCAGCGCGGGCGGTTGGAGAACGTGGAGTAGCCGGTGAACCCGTCCCAGGGGTCGGCGCCCGCCGCGGCGATGTGCACCGCCCCCGCGCCGGCCTTCGCGTCCAGCCCGGCGTACCCGGCGCTGGGATAATCGTTCGGGCCCACCACGGTGAAGGCGATCACTCCGCGGCCGCTCTGCGTGACTCCGACGGCCGGGTAGGTCAGGCTGGCGCCGGGCAGCGACAACGTCCCGTTGGCGAAGATCACGCCGGAGCGCGGGTTCACCACGAAGTAGGCGACGCCCGAGAAGCTGGTCGTGCCCTGCGCGACGTCGGTGTCCAGCGCGCCCCACACCTTGCCGTTGGCGTAGGTGACCTGCTGCATGCGCGAGTCGTTGACCGCGACCGACCGCGGGCCGGCGATGTTCCTGACCGCGGAGCCGATCAAGGGCGCGCAGGTGGGCGAGGCGATGCAGTCGCGCAGCGGCGTATTGCCCGGCTTCTGCGCGGTGCGCCTCGCGGGAACGGCGTACGGCTTCACCGTCAGCGCCGCGACCGACAGCGCCAGCGAGGAGGGAGCGGTGTCGATGGCGCTGGTGTTGGTCACCGACCAGACGAGCAGATCGGTGGAGACGCCGTCGTTGAAGAAGACCGCGTCCGAGCTGAGCAGGAATTCCGTGCCGCCGTTGTCGGTGGCGTTCTGCCCCGCGGGAGAGGTGGCCGGCCACACCGTGAACGCCGGCGCCAGATCGGAGGCGTGGTCGAAGAGCACCACGTTGGCGGTCGTTCCCGCGGCCAGCGCGCGCTTGGAGATCGCATAGATCTGCGCGCCGAAGAAGCCCGGGCCCACCACCGCGAACTCGTTGGTGGTGAGGAAGATGGCGTTCGCGTCCGCGCCGATGTGCGGGTAGTCGCCGAGGCAGAAGCCGTTGGTGCAGTGGTGGTTGGGCGTGCCTTCGGTGCCGTTGTTCTGCACCGGCAGCTTGAAGAGGTTCCAGCCGCCGGTTGGATTGGAGGTCTGGCTGACGGCGATGTCCAGGTGGTTGGTGCCGGCGAGCGTGGCGGTGGTGCCCACGTGGTCGAGCGTCAGCACGACGTGGAAGAAGCGCTGCGTGTCGGGATCGAAGAAGCAGACGGGATCGGTGAGCGACGGTCCGCGCGGGAGCGTGGGCTTTGTGCGGTCGAGGGCCGCCGGATACCCGTAGAAGGTGTTCAGGTCTACCGGACCGACGAGCTGCGTGCCGGTGGTGTCGAAGATCCGGAGCACGTCGTTGACCGATTCGACGATGAATCCGTTGCCGACGCAGAGCGCCTGGTCGGGCGGCTCCACCGAGAACTGGTTGCCGTTGTTGGAGAAGCGCTGATCGTGGAAATCGACGCCGTCGAAGCTGCGGACGAGCTCGGGGTTGGACTTGGCTTTCGCGGCACCGTTCACCGCGGACCCGCCGGCGTGGCCGTGCGCGATGGTCCGGTTGACCTGCGGCTGGGTCCCGCTCAGGCTGTCGGCGTCGTCGCTGTTTGCATCCGCGTCGCCGGCGAGGAGCGCGAGATCGAACTCGAGGTCGGTGATCGGATCGCCGCCGACGATGCTGCTCTGCGGGAAGGCGGTGCCGGCGTTCTCGATTTGCAGGGTGACGGGAGCGGCGGACGCAGAGCGTACCGCGAACGCCGCGACGAGCGCGATGGAGAGTCGGATGGACATGGTTCCCCCGGGCGCGCACGAGCGCCCAAACGTGGCTGTCGTTTGCCGCGAGAGCGTGTTCCGACACAAGTCGGGGTGCGTCAATGCCCCACGTCAGCCGCGGCGCTCGCGCGGGAGCCACGCGAGCGCCTCGTCCATTCCGCCGCGCGGCTTGTACTCGAGGCCCACGCTGCCGGCATAGCCCAGCCGATCCAGCTCGTCGAGGAACTCGCGGATGGGCTGCGTTCCGGTGCCGGGCTGGTTGCGCCCGGGCACGTCGGCGATCTGCGCGTGGGCGACGAGGCGCGCGTGCTTCTTCAGCGCCGCCACCGGGTCGGTCCCCATCATGCTCGCGTGGTACTGGTCGAGCTGCAGCCGCACCGAAGGCGAGGCGGCCTCCTCCACCAGCGCCGCGGCGCCGTCCACCGTGTCGGCGAAGTACCCGGGCATGTCGATGGAATTGATCGCTTCGACGAGCAGCGTCGCGCCGATGCCCTCCACCAAAGGGACGGCGGCGCGCAGGTTGCTGACCGCCGTGCGCCGCGCCTCGTCCGCGGGGGCGCCCCTGGGGATTCCCACCAGCGCATTCAGGCGCCGCGTGCCGAATCGCTTCGCGGCGGTCACCGCCTCGCGCACGGTGCGCAGGAATTCCTCTTCGCGCCCGGGCAGGCTGAGCAATCCGCGCTCGCCGCCCTCCCAGTTTCCCGGCGCCGGGTCGAAGAGCACCAGTTCCAGCCCGTTGTCGCGCAGCTCGCGCTCCACGCGCGAAGGATCCAGGGCGTGCACGAAGAGGATCTCCACCCGCCGGAAGCCGGCCTGGGCCGCGGCGCGGAAGCGGTCGTACACGTCCAGCTCCGGCCACAGCAGGGTCAGGTTCGCGGAGAAGCGCGGCATCGCCCTACCCTTTGCGCGGCCGGTTCACGGTGGTGCCCGCCGGCTCTTCCCAGAGCTTCACCAGCGCGGCCATGTCCTCGTCGGCGAATCCGCGGCCCATCGCCTCGAGGAAGCGCTGCTCGGCCAGCGCCCCGAGGAGGAGCGGCACCTGCGCCGCCTTCGCCTCGTCGTGGATGATGCCCAGGTCCTTGAGCAGCAGGCGCACCGAGGTCGCGACGCTGAAGTCGCGGGAGATGAAGCGCGGCAGGTTGCGCGTCATCATGGTGCTGCCGCCGAAGGAGGTGCCGATCAGCTCGAGCACCGTCTGCGGGTCGGCGCCGAGGCAGGAGCCGAGCACCGCCGCCTCGGCGATGGCCGCGGTATGCACTCCCACGAGGAGCTGGTTGACCAGCTTCACCGCCTGTCCCGCGCCCACCGGGCCGCAGAGGCGGATGTTCTTGCCGAAGGCCTGGAAGACGGGCAGCGCCACCTCGAAGGCGCCCTTCTCCCCGCCGGCCATGACGGTCAGCGTTCCCGCCTTCGCTCCGGCGGGGCCGCCCGAAACCGGCGCGTCGAGGAACTTCGCCCCGCGCGCCGCGAGCCGCTCCGCGCAGCGGCGGTTGGTGGCGAGGCTGACGGTGGAATGGTCGGCGTACACCTG